>JAZSPH010000081.1:0-22983 GCA_045537355.1 Acutalibacteraceae bacterium | reverse complement strand
GCTCAGTGAACTCTCAGAAAAACTTAATGTTAATATAACCCCCGTAAATAATGACGGATATGAATTTTTAGATAAGATACTAGGAAAGGAGTGCTGATATAAATGGCAAAACCAGTAGTTGCGGTTGTTGGCAGACCGAATGTGGGCAAGTCCACTCTTTTTAATAAAATAATCGGAAAAAGGCTTTCCATTGTGGATGATACCCCCGGTGTTACTCGTGACCGTATTTACGGTGATGCCGAATGGCAGGGCAAAAGTCTTATGCTTATTGATACAGGTGGTATTGAACCCAAAACCGATGATATAATTTTAAGCAGTATGAGAAATCAGGCTAAATTGGCCATTGATACTGCTTCGGTTATTATTTTTGTAACCGATTTGAAATCGGGTGTTACTGCTGCTGATATGGATGTTGCCGCAATGCTTCAAAAGAGTGGCAAACCCATTGTTCTTTGTGTTAATAAGTGCGATAAAATTGGTGAGACTCCCATGGAGTTTTACGAGTTTTACAATTTGGGTCTTGGCGATCCCATTGCTGTTTCTTCGGTGCACGGTCATGGTACCGGCGACCTTTTGGATGCAGTTATGGAGCATATTGACGATGCTGAATTTGAAGAAGCGGATGAAGATGTAATTAATGTAGCCGTTATCGGCAAACCTAATGCCGGTAAATCTTCACTTATAAACTTTATTTCGGGTGAGGAACGCTCTATTGTTTCTAACATTGCAGGTACAACTCGTGATGCTATTGACACCAAGGTTACCAAAGATGGTGTAAATTATAACTTTATTGATACTGCAGGTCTTCGCCGTAAATCCAAGGTTGAAGATAATATTGAAAAATACAGTGTTTTACGCGCTAAAATGGCCATTGACCGTGCTGATGTTTGCGTTATTATGATTGACGGCGTTGATGGTTTTACCGAGCAAGACTCCAAGGTTGCAGGTTTGGCTTTGGAAGAGGGTAAGGCTTGTATTATTGCTGTTAACAAGTGGGATGCTGTTGATAAAGACGGTACCACAATGGACGCTTATCGCAAAAAGTTGATGGTAGATTTTTCCTTTATGCCTTATGCTCCGATTATCTTTATTTCGGCAAAAACAGGTCAGCGCGTTGATAGACTTTTTGAACTTATTAAATATGTTAACGAGCAAAATACCATGCGTATTTCTACAGGTATGCTTAACGATATTTTGGCAGATGCTACTGCCCGTGTTCAACCTCCCACAGATAAGGGAAAGAGACTCAAAATTTACTATATGACTCAGGCTTCTACCAAGCCACCCACTTTTGTTTGTTTCTGTAACAAGGCTGAACTTTTCCACTTCTCCTATCAGCGATATTTGGAAAATCAAATTCGTTCAACCTTTGGACTTGAGGGTACACCTGTCAGGTTCGTTATTCGCGAAAGGGGAGACAAATAATGGCTATTGCTTTTGTTGTGTTGGCTTACTTATTAGGAAGTATAAATTTTGCTGTAATATTCAGTAAGGCTTTTATGAAAAAGGATGTTCGCGAAGTTGGAAGCGGAAACGCAGGGACCACTAATGTTATGCGTAGCGCCGGTTTTGTTCCCGGAGCATTAACCTTTTTGTGTGATGCGTTGAAAGGCTTTGCCGCTTGTTATATTGGTAAAATGGTATTCCAGACTTTAAGCGATGTTCGTGGCGATGATTTAGGCGTTTTGGGTGCTTATATATGTGGTTTACTTTGTATGATAGGCCATGTATTCCCGGTTTTCTTTAAATTTAAGGGTGGCAAAGGCGTTGCTACAAGTGTTGGCATTTTCGCCGTTTGTTCACCTGTTGCTATCGCTTTGGGACTTGCTGTTTTTGCAGTTATAACCTTAACTACAAAATATGTTTCTTTGGCTTCCCTCAGCGCAACGGTAGTGGTTGTTGTAACTTCGGTTATATTCAGACTCACCGATGGATATTTGATTTGGCAAATTGTTTTGGCTGTAGTTATGGGAATGATTGTCTTTTTAAAACATGGCGATAATATTAAAAGACTTTTAAACGGTACCGAAAACAAGGTTGGAGGTAAAAAGAATGTCTAAAGTAACTGTTTTAGGTTCAGGTGGTTGGGGCATGGCCTTGGCTATGTCTGCTTTTGATAAAGGTTGCGATGTTACTCTTTGGTCTCCTTTCAAAGAGGAAGTTGAGAGTTTAAAGAGCACTCGTACCAATGAAAAACTTTTAAAAGGTATATATTTGCCCGAGGGTATTAATATTACTGACGATTTATCGGTTGTTGAGGGAGATACTTTAACTATTATTGCAACTCCATCAACGGCAGTTCGTGAAGTTGCGAAAAAACTTAAAGAATATAAAGATTTCGGAATTGTTGTTAATGTTTCAAAAGGCTTTGAAAAGGAAACTTTGAAAAGACTTTCCGAAGTTATCTCAGAAGAAATTCCCGAAAGTCCCATTGTTGCATTAACAGGACCTTCCCACGCCGAAGAAGTGGCAAGAAAAATGCCCACATCCATTGTTGCAGCTTCCAATTCTTTGGTTGCAGCGCAGGTTGTTCAAAGCATAATGTCAAGCCAATATCTTAAGATTTACACATCGGGCGATATTATTGGCGCCGAACTTGGTGGCGCCCTTAAAAATATTATTGCTATTGCTGCCGGTGTTTGCGGTGGTTTGGGTCTTGGTGATAATACAAGAGCTGCTTTAATAACAAGAGGTATGACCGAAATGGCAAGACTTGGCGTTTGTATGGGTGCCAAAGGTTATACCTTTACGGGTCTTACAGGAATTGGCGACTTGATAGTTACCTGTATGTCCGACCACAGCCGTAATAACCGTTTTGGCAAAAAACTCGGTCAAGGTGTTTCGATTAATGAAGCACTTCAACAGGTTGGAACGGTAGAAGGATATTATGCTGCCGAAATGGCCCATAAACTAGCTGTTAAATATGGTATTGAGTTACCAATTATAAGCGCTTGTTATGCCGTAATGTATGAAGGCAAGGACATTAAACAGGCATTGTTTGAATTGATGGATCGCCCCGGCAGAAGCGAACATTAAATTTTTAAAAAAAACACTTGATTTTTGTAAGCCTTTGTGGTAATATAGTTTTTGCTATGCGACCGACGGGTATAAAAATCGTAAGGTACGCAAAACAAAAGGAGGTGCAGACCATGGCTAAATGTGATATCTGCAACAAAGAAATTGCTTTCGGTATTAAGGTTTCTCACTCACACAGACGTAGTAACAGAACTTGGAAGCCAAACGTTAAGAAGGTTAAGGCAATCGTAAACGGTTCGCCTCGCCGTATCAATGTTTGCACCCGTTGTTTACGTTCAGGTAAGGTTACCAGAGCTATCTAATATTTCTTGCAAAATGACCCTCAGCTTTGGCTGGGGGATTTTTGTTTTAAGAAAGGATGTTTAAAATGATAAAGGCCTTATTGTTCGATTTGGACGGAACTTTGGTTAATTCTCTTTTCGATTTAAGTTGCAGTACAAATTTTGCACTTGAAAAAATGGGTTTTCCACCCCACGAAACCGAAAAGTTTAAATATTTTGTTGGCGACGGTATGTCAAAACTCATAGAACGAGCCTTGCCCAAGGATAAAAGAGCCGCCGAAACCATAAAAACCACTTTGGATATTTTTATGGACCATTATAGAGAACATTTTGTTGATAAAACCGTGGCTTATGATGGAATTTTGGAGTTGCTTCAAAATTTATCCGATTATAAAATGGCTGTGGTTTCCAATAAAATTCAGGAAATGGCAACCGTTGTAACCGAAAAACTTTTAGGCGATAAATTCCAAATCGTATGTGGGAAAAGGGAAGGCTACCCCACAAAACCCGACCCCACTCTTACCCTTGAAATTATAAGCGAGCTGGGTGTTGAGCCCGAGGAATGTTTATTTATCGGAGATTCGGGAATGGATATGGCAGTTTCTAAAAACGCAGGATGTGTTGGCATTGGCGTTCTTTGGGGATTTAGACAAGAAGAGGAATTACGTGAAAACGGCGCCGATTATATTGTGTCGTCACCTTGTGATATAATAGGCATTTTAAAGGAAATTAATAATGAAAAATAATTTTCGTACAACAAAATTTGTTTGTTATGTAGGATTTGTTGTTCAGGCTATTATCAATAATTTTTTACCCATACTTTTTGTTTGTTTGCAGGATAATTACGGGCTGAATTATGAAAAATTAGCAAGACTTATTGTTGTGAATTTCGGTGCTCAAATGGGCATCGATTTGCTAACACCTAAAATCACAAAACATTTGGGATATAGGGCAACAGCTTTTCTTTCACAGTTTACGGCAGCGCTCGGCCTTGTTATGATGGCCGTCTTGCCTAATGTTATGGCGAATAAATACCTTGCAATAAGTATTTCGGCAGTTATGTATGCTTGTGGCAGTGGGCTGATGGAGGTTGTTTTAAGCCCCATGGTAGAAATCCTGCCTTCGAATAATAAGCGTGGAAGTATGCAAATTCTTCACTCTTTTTATTGTTGGGGACAAGCCTTTACAATAATCGGAACAACCATTTTAATAGGCCTTTTGGGTTCAAAAAACTGGAGTTTTGTGCCACTGGTTTGGGCTATAATTCCCTTTGTTAATGCCTTTTGTTTTTTAAAGGTGCCCATAATAACACCACCTTCCGACCAAAAGTTGGCAAGTCTTGGCAGTCTTTTGAAACGAAGACAGTTTAGGGGATATATGATAATGATGCTTTGCGCCGGTGCAGCCGAGGTTACTATGGCTCAGTGGGCATCCCTTTTTGCCCAAAGGGGACTGGGCGTTAGCAAGGTTGTCGGCGATTTGGCAGGTCCTTGCGCCTTTGCTTTGTTTATGGCATCAGGCAGGGTAATTTACGGTATTAATGCCAAAAAGATTGACTTTAAAAGGGCTATGCTTACCCTTAGCATTTTCTCGGCTGTTTGTTATTTGGGTGTAGCCATCACTCACAACCCCGTACTTTCCTTGTGCTTTTGCGCGGTTTGTGGTTTAACGGTCAGCATTTTTTGGCCTGCAATTTATTCCCAAGGCGCAATAGATTTTCGTGATGGTGGTATGGTGATGTATAGCGTCTTTGCTATGTGTGGAGATGTGGGTTGCGCATTGGGCCCCTGGGTTTTAGGAATTGTTGCCGATAATTTCGGACTAAACTTAGGATTTGGCGTAACTTGTGTATTTTCAATTTTAATGTTAATTTGCACACTTACTTTTGTAAAATCAAAAAAATATTGCAAATAGACTTAAAATAATATAAAATACCTTTAAGAGGTGAAACTTATGAAAAGACAGGAATATTTAAGTTGGGATGAATACTTTATGGGTATTGCCGTTTTGTCGGCAAAAAGAAGTAAAGACCCTTCAACCCAGGTTGGTGCTTGTATTGTAAATAAGGATAAGAGAATTTTATCAATGGGTTACAACGGAATGCCCCGTTGTTGCAGTGATGATGAATTTCCTTGGGATAAAAACGATAATCCTTTGGATTCTAAATATCTTTATGTTTGCCACGCTGAACTTAATGCAATTTTAAATTGCGACCGTGGTAATGTTAGAGATTGTATTGTTTACACAACCCTTTTCCCTTGTAATGAATGTGCAAAGGCTATTATTCAGTCGGGAATTGCCGAGGTTGTTTACATGGAAGATAAATATTCCGATTCCGACAGTGTAATCGCTTCTAAAAGAATGTTTGACACAGCAGGTGTTAAATATCGCCTTTATGATAAGAGCGATAAAAAGTTAGAGGTTTCTCTTTAAAATTAATTTACAAAATTTTCCTTGCATATTTTTTGAAAATGTCATATAATATGATTAATAAGGGAGTAGTCGGCAAATTTATTTGCGATGGTATCAACATCAAGTGGCTTATCCACTGGTATCATATGAAACGGCGAGACTTATCGAAATTCAAGCGATAAGTCTCGCTTTTGATTTAGGAGTTGTTTTATGAAAAATTTTGCAAAACCCCAAAACGAACTTTTGAAAGAGTTGTGCGTTGACCCCAAAGTTGGTTTAAGTGCTGCTCAGGTCAAGGAAAGACTTGAAAAATACGGCGAAAACCGATTAAGGGAAAAGAAAAAGAAGAGTAATTTGGCTCGCTTTTTCGACCAATTTAAAGATGTAATGATTATAATTTTAATCATTGCCGCAATCATTTCTTTTGCAGTGGTTGTTGCCGAGAAAAATTGGGGCGAACTTTTTGAACCTGCCCTTATTTTGCTCATCGTTATTTTAAATGCCGTTATGGGTGTTTACCAAGAAGGTAAAGCCGAAAAGGCCCTTGATGCCCTCAAAAATATGTCGGCTCCCCATGCTCGAGTTTTGCGTGATGGCGTTGAGACTGTAATTGATGCTTCCCAGTTGGTCGTGGGTGATATTATTCGCCTTGAAGCAGGCGATTTTGTTCCTGCTGATGCCCGTTTGCTCTTCTCGGCCGGTCTTAAAAGTGAGGAGTCGGCTTTAACAGGTGAGTCGGTGCCAAGCGAGAAAGATTATTCGGCTGAAATCGATGAAAATGCACCTTTGGGTGACCGTAGTAATATGGTGTTTTCGGGTTGTAGCATCACTTATGGTACTGCAACTGCTGTGGTTACAGCCACCGGTATGGATACCGAAATGGGTAAAATTGCCGGTCTTTTAGAGGGCGAGAAAAATACCCAAACCCCTTTACAGAGAAAGTTGGCTCAGCTTGGTAAGTACTTAGGTTTTGTGGCCTTGGGCGCTTGCGCTGTTATTTTTGTTGTGGGTCTTTTAAACAACATCCCACCCCTTGAAATTTTTATGACATCGGTTTCCTTGGCCGTGTCGGCAATTCCTGAGGGCTTACCTGCAATTGTTACCATTGTTTTATCAATCGGTGTTCAACGTATGGCATCTAAAAATGCCCTTATTCGCCGTTTGCCTGCTGTTGAAACTTTGGGTAGCGCATCGGTAATTTGTTCCGACAAAACAGGTACACTTACCCAAAACCGAATGACCCTTGTTAAGGCTTATGCTGAGGGTGGAAATACCGAAGATATCAGTGAAAATAACTCCTCTGATATTAGAAAACTTCTTAATTTTGCAACCCTTTGTTGCGATGGAAATGTTATCTTTGGCGATGAAGGTGAGGAGCATATCGGCGACCCCACCGAAACTGCAATTATCGTAGCTTCCCACAAAAATGGTAGCGAAAAGTCGGCCTTGAACGAAAAATATCCTCGTTTGGGTGAAATTCCTTTCGACTCCGACCGTAAGTTGATGACAACGGTCAATAATATTGACGGTAAAATCACCGTTATTGTTAAGGGTGCTTTTGATATGCTCTCAAGCCGTTGCGTTGCAGGAGATATGGAAAAAGCCAAAGAAATCACCGAAAATATGAGCGCCGAGGCTTTGCGTGTTTTGGCAGTGGCTTATAAAATTATTGATGAAGTACCTTCCGAATTTAAAACCGAAGATTTGGAAAAAGACCTTACCTTTATGGGTCTGATGGGTATGATAGACCCTCCAAGACCCGAGGCTAAAAAGGCAGTTGAGGAATGCTTAAAAGCAGGTATTAAGCCTGTTATGATAACAGGCGACCACGTTATTACTGCTTCGGCTATTGCTAAGGCTTTAGGCATTATGAAGGATGGGGATATGGCTATTACAGGTGCCGAACTGGATGCTATGAGCGATGATGAATTAGATTCAAAAATCACTCAAATTTCGGTTTACGCCCGTGTTTCTCCTGAAAATAAAATCCGTATTGTTAAGGCTTGGCAAAGAAAAGGTCAGGTTGTTTCAATGACGGGTGACGGTGTTAACGATGCCCCTGCACTAAAGGCAGCAGACATCGGTTGCGCAATGGGTATTACCGGTACCGATGTTGCTAAAAGCGCTGCTGATATGACCCTTACTGACGACAACTTTGCAACAATTGTTGATGCTGTTAGAGAGGGTAGAGGTATCTACGCTAACATTAAAAAAGTTGTGTCCTTCTTGCTTGGCACAAATATCGGTGAGGTTATCACTGTATTTATCGCAATGCTTTTGTGGCACAAAACACCTTTACTTTCAATGCAACTTTTGTGGATTAACCTTGTAACCGACTCACTTCCTGCAATTGCTCTCGGTATGGAGCCGGTTGAAAAAGATATAATGAATCACAAACCCCGTCCCAAAACCGAAGGAATTTTTGCTAACGGATTAGGAATCAAGGTTGTTTTACAAGGTATGATGTTCGCGCTTTTAACCTTGGTTGGATTTAAATACGGTGAAACTGTAACCGGTAGTTTGGCCGGTGGTCAAACCATGTCGTTTATTGTTTTGGCCCTTTCTCAGGTTGTTCAAAGTTTCAATATGCGTTCTGATTACTCACTTTTCAAAATCGGTGCATTTACCAATAAAAAGTTAAACGGTGCAGCAGCAATTTCCACCTTACTTGTTTTACTTGTGTTGTTCACTCCTGCTCGTGTAGCTTTCGGTCTTGAACTTTTACCTTTGGGACTTTACATTATGGCCTTAGCTCTTGTTTTCGTTCCCTTGGTTGTTATGGAAATTGCCAAACTTATAGGCTCTAAAAAGAATTAAAACTAATAAAAAAAGAGTAGCTTTCGCTACTCTTTTTTCTTATATTTCAGGTTTGAAACTTGGCATTAATTCAAGTTTAAATAGATTTGCTTTGTGTTTTTTATCAATAAGTTCTTTTGTGTAGGGGTCATCGCAAATGCCTGTACGAATGTATTTGTCGAGCACGGCATAGGTGAAGCCTAAATTCTCCTCATCGGTTTTGTCGCAAAGGCCGTCAATGGGAACCTTTTCAACCAAATCCTCGGGCAAACCTAATATGTGACCGATTTCTTTTACTTCGGCAACGGTCAGGTTAGACAAGGGGGAGAAGTCGCCCACCGAGTCACTGTAACGGGTGGAATAACCAACCCAGTCCTCGGATAAATTACAGGTATTAACAACACGGCCGTTGTTACTTTGACTAATGGCATAAAGAACTGTCATTCTAACCCTTGGAGGAATGTTTGTAACCGTTTGGGTTGTAATCTCCATACCCTCAGGTAAGGCGGCCGTTAAAGCCTTAATTGTTTCCTCGATATTTACAGTGTAATTTTTAATTCCGAGATGATTTACAAGTTTTAAGGAACAGTCGATATCGGCTTGTTTCCCCTTTGGCATAAGCACGCCGATAACTCGGTCTTTTCCAAGCGCTTCAACACAAAGTGCAGCGGCAACCGAACTGTCCTTACCACCCGAAATACCGATAACAGCGTTGCAATCGGGACCACTTTTTTCAAAAAATTCTCTAATCCATTTTACACAATCGTTTTTAATTTTTAATGCATCAAACATACTAAACCTCCAACTTGGGATATGTATATTTTAAGACTTTTTTAAATGTTTGTCAATGTGTTAAAAATTAAATATATTTGCTTGAAAAGTTATGTCTTTTGTGGTACAATAAATCAATAATGGCGTTACTCTATTTTAAAAGGAGAATAACACTTGGAAAACCTTGAATTTAGCAATATTTTCCCCCATGTTCAGTGGGATTATATACACAAAATTTCAGCCCTTTTACCATCGGTTTACGGCGATAGTCCAAAGGCTTGTGTCGTAACCTTCGGTTGTCAGCAAAATGTGAGCGATTCGGAGAAGTTAAAGGGTATGCTTTTTGCCTGTGGTTATAATATTACCGAGGAGCGACAAGAAGCAGATTTCATAATTTTCAACACCTGTGCTGTCCGTGGACATGCTGAAGATAGAGTGTATGGAAATATTGGTGAAATTAAAGCCTTGAAAAAGGCGAACCCCAACCTAATTGCTGCCATTTGTGGTTGTATGGCGCAACAACAAAGCGTGGCCGATAAAATCAAAAAAAGTTATCCTTATATGGACATTGTTTTCGGAACCCAAATGTTCCACCGTTTGCCCGAATTTATTTATAAAAGATTAACGGGCAGTAAACGAATTTTCGAACTTTCCCTTGAAAACAAGCCCATTGTCGAAGAAATCCCTGTTAAGAGGGATAGGGTAACTACCGGTTGGCTTCCCATTATGTACGGTTGTAACAATTTTTGCACCTACTGTATCGTGCCTTATGTAAGGGGTAGGGAACGTTCCCGTGCACCCGAAAAGGTTTTGGCCGAGGCAAAGGAAATGATAGCAAATGGTTGCAAAGAAATCACCTTGCTTGGTCAAAATGTAAACTCTTACGGCAAGGGTGAAGCCCACGGGGTAAACTTTGCAAAACTTTTAAGGCAAATTAATGACCTTGAGGGCGATTTTGAAATTAAGTTTATGACCTCTCATCCTAAAGATTGCAGTTTGGAATTGCTTGACACTATTCGTGACTGCAAAAAGGTTAGCCGTCATTTGCATTTGCCCTTCCAGTCAGGTAGCAGTCGCATTTTAAAACTTATGAATCGCTACTATGACCGTGAGCAATATTTAAACCTTGTAAAAGAGGCTAAAAAACGAATCCCCGATGTTAAACTTACAAGTGATGTTATTGTTGGTTTTCCGGGTGAGACTTACGAAGATTTTAAAGAGACCTTGAGTTTAATTAAAGAGGTTGAGTTTGAATCTTTGTTTACCTTTATCTTCTCTCCAAGAGGGGGAACTCCTGCGGCCGAGATGCCCGACCCCGTTTCCCGAGAAGAAAAAGGAAAATGGTTTGATGAGCTCTTAGAGCTTCAAGATAATATACAAAATAAAAAAAGAGGTATTTAAAATGGATGTAATTAAGGCTGTTAGAGAACTTGGTAAAGCAATTCAACAAGACGAGCGTTTTATTCGCTATGCTAAGGCTCGTTTAGAAAATGATAATAACGAAGAACTTCAAGCTGCTATCGGTAAGTTCAACATTATCCGTATGGATATGGATAGAATTATGAACTCCGAAGACAAGGATGAAAACAAGATTAAGGAGCTAAATGAAGAACTTCGCCGTGTTTATGGCGAAATTATGTCGGCACCTGCAATGGTTGAGTATAACACTGCTAAGGTTGACCTTGACCAAATGATGAACGAAATCAACACAGTTATTTCCAAAACTTTAGAGGGTGAAGACCCTGAAACCTGCGAGACTGCTGCAGCTTGTACCGGCAGTTGCTCCACCTGTGGTGGTTGCCACTAATTTTAAGTAAAAAACTTTAAGGAGGTTTAAAAATGGCAGAATTGTCCCCAATGATGAGGCAGTATTTTGAAATAAAATCACAAATGGAAGATAGTATCCTCTTTTTCAGAGTGGGCGATTTTTACGAAATGTTTTTCGAAGATGCCAAAATATCCTCCGAAGAGTTAGACTTGGTTTTAACGGGTAAAGATTGTGGTCAGGCCGAACGCGCTCCAATGTGTGGCGTACCTTTCCACAGTTGCGATGCTTATATTAGCCGATTGGTTGCCAAGGGTTACAAGGTTGCCATTTGCGAACAGGTTGAAAACCCAAGCGAAGCCAAGGGGATTGTAAGGCGTGAGGTTGTTAGAATCATTACCCCCGGTACTGTTATTGAAGATAATATGCTGGATGAAGGTCTTAACAACTATTTGGCTTGTTTGTGCGAAAACGCCGGGAATTACGGTTTTTGTTTCACCGATGCTTCAACCGGCGAATGTTTTGTAATCGAACTTGGTGTTGAAAATGTTCAAAATCGCATTATTGAGCAAATTAACCGTTTTAAACCCAGTGAACTTCTTATAACCGAAAGTCAAATCAAAACCCACAAAGGTTTGGATTTATTCTTAAAAGAGGGTTACACAGGAACGGTAACCGTAAGGGACGCAAATGCAATTTCTCCCGAATATACCCGTGAACTTATATTAAAACATTTCGCCGTTGTAAGCACCGAGAATTTAGGACTCAGAGAAAACAGTGCTGTGGCAGGTGCTTTGGGTGGAATTATAACCTACCTTTACGAAACAGGTGTTAGTGGTAATATTTCGGTTAAAAAGGTTGACATTTACTCCGAAAGTGAGTATATGCGCCTTGATATGACCGCTATCAGAAACCTTGAACTTACCGAAACAATGCGTTCGGGTTCCAAAAAAGGTTCTCTTTTGTGGGTTATGGATAAAACCCGAACCCCAATGGGTAAGCGACTTCTTAGAAACTGGATTGAAAAGCCTTTGCTTTCAATTCCTCAAATAACCCTTCGCCAAAATGCAGTGGACGAGCTTATTTCCAACGAAATTTTGCTTGGTGAACTGAGAGAAGCTTTAAGTGGAATTAAAGACATTGAACGCACAATGACCAAGGTGGTTTACGGTTCGGTTAAGCCAAGAGAACTGAATTTACTTGCCGAAACCATATCTCATTTTCCTGCAATTAAGCAGTTGCTTTCAAACAGCGAATGCCGACTTTTAAAGGAAATTTACCGAGATATTGATGAACACGCCGAGGTTCGAGAATTAATTGAAACTGCAATTCACGACAGTCCTAAAAATACCGTTCGCGAGGGTGGTATTATTAAGGGCGGCTATAACGAAGAACTTGACAAAATAAGAGCCTTAATGCAAGGAAGCACCGATTTCCTTTCGGAAATTGAGGCAAGAGAGAAAGAGCGAACCGGCATTAAGACCTTAAAGGTTAAATATAACAAGGTTTTCGGTTACTATATTGAGGTTACAAATTCTTTCCTTGATAAGGTGCCCGAAGATTATGTAAGAAAACAAACCCTTACCAATGCCGAGCGTTTCATCACCGATGAATTAAAAGAAATCGAGCGTCAAATGCTTTCGGCAAAAGACAGAGTTGTTACCCTTGAGTATCAACTTTTTGATGAGGTAAGACAAAGAACGGCAGCCGAAATTGAACAGTTCCAAAAAACTGCTTCGGCTATCGCTAAACTTGATACCCTTTGTTCTTTAGGTTTGGTGGCAGTAAACAACCGTTATTGCCGACCTTTGGTTGATACAAGCGGATGCATTAACATTAAGGATGGTCGCCATCCTGTTGTTGAACAAATCAGCAAAATGCCCTTTGTGGCTAATGATACTTTGCTTGACATGAAGGCAAACCGTTGCGCCATTGTGACAGGACCTAATATGGCAGGTAAATCAACTTATATGAGACAAACTGCCATCATAACCCTTTTGGCTCAAATCGGCTCATTCGTTCCTGCAACAAGCGCTAAAATCGGTTTGGTTGATGCAATTTTCACCCGTGTTGGTGCTTCGGATGATTTGGCTTCGGGTCAGTCAACCTTTATGGTGGAAATGAGCGAGGTTGCCGATATTTTGAAATACGCAACCAAAAACAGCCTGCTGATTTTAGATGAAATCGGCCGTGGAACATCCACTTTTGATGGTATGTCTATTGCCCGTGCAGTGCTTGAATTTGTTGCCGACAAGAAAAAACTCGGCGCAAAATCACTTTTTGCAACTCATTACCACGAACTTACCTCAATGGAAAACGAACTTGAGGGAATTAAAAATTATAATATTGCCGTTAGAAAAAGAGGGGATGACATTACCTTCTTGCGCCGTATTGTTGCCGGTCCTGCCGATGACAGTTACGGTATTGAGGTTGCCAAACTTAGTGGTATTCCCGATTCGGTTATCGAACGTGCAAAAGAAATTTTAAAACAAACCGAGGAAGAGGGTATTGTTACCTATAAATCGGTGGAAAGTTCCGATATTCAAATGCCTTTGGAAATGCAAAACGCAGGAGATATTTTAAAAGAACTTCAAAGTGTGGATGTGAACACACTAACGCCTATCGAGGCAATGCAAATCTTGTTTGATTTGTGTAATAAAGCAAAAAATTAATTAAAAGGGAGGGAACAAGATGCCAAGAATTAATCTATTACCTAAAAATGTGGCTGAATTAATTGCTGCAGGTGAGGTTGTTGAGCGACCTGCTTCGGTTATAAAGGAACTTGTGGAAAATTCTATTGATGCCAAGGCCACTCAAATCACTGTGGAAATTCAGCGTGGTGGTATTACATATATTCGTATTACCGATAACGGTATTGGTATTGAGGCTGAAGATGTTCCCACTGCTTTTTTAAGACACGCCACAAGTAAAATCAAAACCCAGGTAGACCTTGATAGCATTGCCACTTTAGGTTTCAGAGGCGAGGCTTTGGCAGCTGTTTCCTCGGTTTCGAAGGTTGAAATGCTAACCTGCAGTGAAAACAGCAACGAGGGCACCCATTATTCCATTGAGGGTGGCGAGGAGAAATTTAACCAACCCGTTGGTTGCCCAAGAGGTACCACCATCATAATAAGGGACATTTTTTATAACACCCCTGCCCGTATGAAATTTCTTAAAAAGGATGTTTCTGAGGGTAACGCTTGTGCTTCTGTTGTGGAAAGAATTGCCCTTTCACACCCCGAAATTGCTTTTAAACTAATCCGCGACTCAAAAACAGTTCTCACAACCTCGGGCAATGGGGACACTAAGGCTTGTGTATATGCCGTTTTAGGCAGAGAATTTTCAAATTCACTTGTAGATGTGAGAGACGAGATAAACTCAATTAAGGTGACGGGACTAATTTGCAAACCCTTTGCGTGTAAAGCCACCAGAAGCGGTCAGTATACATTTTTAAACGGCCGTTTGGTGCGTTCGGGAACTGTTATTGCCGCTGTTGAACAGGCTTATAAAAACAGTGCAATGGTTGGGAAATTCCCCGCATTTGTGATATATCTCGAAATTCCTTTTGATACGGTTGATGTTAATGTTCATCCCGCCAAGACCGAGGTTAGATTTTCGGACGAAAAGCGTATTTTTGACGCTGTTTATGCTTCGGTTAAAAATGCTTTAGCCGCAGGGGACACGCGCCCTGAAATCAAAATGAACAAGGCTCCTTTTAATCCTTTCCAAAGGGTGACTGCCGGTGAGTATCGCCAACAAGCCATAAGTGAGCCTGTAATTCAAAAAACCGAACCCGTTATAAAAACGGAACCTATACAAAAACCTGTTATTATTCAAAAAAGTGATCCGACTCCCATAAAAAAGGAAACTGTTTTTGAATCTAAGCCTGATTTTGGGTTTATGGATAGATATGCCTTAGCAAATGAAAAGGGAGTGAAAATCGAGTCCACACCTCAAAAGAAAACCGATTTAGATGTGGTAATTGAGGTAGAGGAAACAAAACCTCAACCTATGGTTTCGGATGAACCCGAAATTATAATCATCGGAGAGGCTTTTTCAACCTACATTGTGGCTCAAATGAAGGACAGCGTTTTTATGATAGATAAACACGCAGCCCACGAGAGAATTCTATTCAACAAACTTAAATCAGAAGAAAAAACCGAAATCCAAGCCTTGCTGACACCCATTACCGTCACCCTTTCAAGTGCTGAGTACGATGGTATTATAAATAACTTGGAATTGCTCCTAAAAAGTGGTTTTGAGGTTGAGGATTTTGGAAATTCAACCGTAATTGTTCGTGGCCTCCCCACATTTTTAACGGGAGAAAATATAAACAATCTTTTGTCCGAAATCGCCGAAGGTTTAATTACAACCGGCAAGGTTTCGACTGCGAGAGAGGATAACGTTTTTCACACTGTTGCTTGTCGTGCTGCCGTTAAAGCAGGAAACAGCATCAGTCGTTTTGAAATGCTTGATTTAGCCAAAAAAGTATTGCTCGATAAAGAGGTAATGTATTGTCCTCACGGGCGTCCTGTGGCTTTTGAGATTAAAAAACGAGAGCTTGAAAAACAGTTTGGTAGAATACAATGAGCAAAAAGGTTGTTTTTATTGTAGGTCCTACTGCATCGGGCAAAACGGCTTTAAGTATTGCATTGGCAAAGAAATTTGGTGGAGAAATCATTTCTGCCGACTCAATGCAAATTTATAAAGGTATTCATATTGCTTCTGCTTGTCCCGATAAGGAAGAAATGGAGGGTATACCCCACCATTTGCTTGAATTTTTAGAACTTGACAAACAGTTTTCGGTTGCCGATTATGTTAAATTGGCAAGGGAGAAAATTGAGGAAATTTCGGCTCGTGGTAAATTACCTATTGTAGTCGGTGGAACAGGTCTTTATATTTCGGCTTTGTTGGATAACACAAAGTTTACCGAAATAGAGACCGATGAAGATTTGCGAAAAGAGTTGGAAGAGGAATTTGACCGTTTAGGTGGCGAAAAAATGTTGGAACTATTGAGTGAGTTTGACAGTGAAAGCGCCCAAAGACTTAAAGCTGCCGACAAGCGAAGAATTGTTCGTTGCTTTGAAATTTATAAATTGACGGGGCAAACCTTAACGGAGCAAAACGCTTTATCCCACCTTGAAAAGGCTGATTTTGAAGCCTTGTGTCTCGGTGTGAATTTTCTGGATCGTGAAAAGTTATACGAAAGAATAAATATGCGCGTGGATATAATGCTGCGAAACGGACTTTTAAAAGAAGCACGTGAAACTTTTGAAAACCAAAATGGTAAAGGTGGTTTTCAGGCAATAGGCCACAAGGAATTATACGGATTTTTTAAGGAAGAGTGTTCTTTGGAAGAGGTAACCGAAAACCTTAAAAGACAAACCAGGCGTTATGCAAAACGCCAACTTACCTGGTTTAGAAGAGACCAAAGAATTAATTGGCTTTATGCCGACGGTGGCCTCAATGTTATAGATGAGGCAACCCGATTAACCGAAAATTTTTTATAAAAAGGAGGGGGAACAGGGATGAAAAGTTCAAAGGCATTTAAGGTTATTTTAGGAATGTTAGTTGCTATTTTTATAATTAATCAACTTGTTTCCTCTTTGTATATGCCCATAAAGACCGAGAACGCAGTTTTCTTTACTGCTAATGATGGCTTTAAAATTATGGGACATATTATCAGAAACGAAACCTATGTTACTGCCAAAGCCGATGGAGTTTTGCATTTTGTTACCGAAGATGGTTCTCGTGTTGCTAAGGATGGTGTCATCGCCAATATTTATTCAAACGCAAATGCTTCGATTACCGTTTCTCAAATAGATGTTTTGAAATCTCAAATCGCTGATATTGAAGATGTTTTGAGTTACAACGATATTGAGGCGGCAAATTTGGAACTTATAAACGCTAAAATTTCCGAAAGTTTGGGTGACTTTATTTTTGAAGGTGCTTCGGGTAACTTCAATAATGCGGAAAATCTTTCAAAAGAATTACTTGCCGCCAACAACCGTAAACAGGTGGCTTTAGGTGTGGCAACAGGGCTGACCGAAAGGTTGGAATCCTTAAAATCCCAACTTACAAAACTTGAAAATTCTTTGCCTACGGTTAAGGGTAGTATCTCGGCTGCCCAGTCGGGTTATTTTGTTTCCAAAACCGATGGTTATGAAAAGGCATTTCCGAGTGACGATTTAAGCCAAATTACACCTGAGTTTTTATCTTCGGTAGAGCCTAAGGAAAAGGGCAAAAATGTAATTGGTAAAATCGTTTCGGATTATGAGTGGTATATAGCAACCGTTTTGCCCCTTAACGACTCTTTAAAATATAAAGAAGACCAAGAGTTAAAACTTGTAACCACAATAAAATCTTCTCCCACACTTTCGGTTACGGTTAAACAAATAAACATCTCGGAAGAAACCGAAAATGCAGTAATCATTTTTGCTTGTAACGATATGAATAGTGAATTGGCAACCATAAGAACTGCCAGTATGACGGTTGTGGATAAAGAATACAGTGGTTTAAGAATACCTAAAAAAGCTTTGCGAGTTGTGGATTCTCAAAAGGGTGTTTATGTTCAGTCGGGAATGCAGGTAAATTTTGTTCCGGTCCAGATTGTTTATCGTCAAGATGACTATATTATTTGCGAAAAGAAAAACGAAAACGGCAATTTCTTAAAACTTTATGACAAGGTTGTTGTGAAAGGAAAAAATCTTTATGATGGAAAAATTGTCGGCTAAGGAATTTGACTGTAATTTAGCCGAAGTAACAAATCGCCTTGAGGGTGCGCTCTTGAAGGCAGGTAAAAAGAGGGAGGATATAATTCTTCTTGCTGCCACCAAAACGGTGGATGTTGAAACCATTAACTATGCCTTATCTAAAGGAATTGACTATATCGGCGAAAACAAGGTGCAGGAATTTCTTTCCAAAGAAGAGGGAATTAATCCTTGCCATCGCCATTTTATCGGTCATCTTCAAACAAACAAGGTTAAGGACATTGTAAACCGTGTGGAAATGATACATTCGGTAGACTCTTTGAAACTTGCAAAAGAAATTTCCAAACAGGCCGTTAAAAACGATAAAATTATGGAAATTCTTTTGGAAATCAATGTGGGTGATGAGGAGTCGAAATGGGGATTTGAAGCCTCAAATTTAGAGGAAAATTTGAGAGAAATTGCAAAACTTCCCAACCTTAAAATTAAAGGTTTAATGGCAATTCCCCCGATTTGTCAAAAAAGTGAAGAAAATAGAAAATATTTTAAGGAAATGAAGAAACTGTTTATTGACATTAGCCTTAAAAACATAGATAATGTAAGTATGGATATTCTTTCAATGGGAATGTCGGATGACTTTGATATTGCTGTCGAAGAAGGCGCCAATTTAATCCGTTTGGGAACGGCACTTTTCGGCAAAAGAATATATATTTAAAAAGGAGAACTAAAATGGGAATTTTCGATAATTTAAAGGGTTATTTTAATGCTTTCGATGAGGAAGAAATAGAAGAAGAGTTTTTCGAAGAAGAAACCGAGAAAAAAGAGGTTCGCCGTGAAGAACCTAAGAAGGTTGATGCATTCCCTAAAATTATTCCGGGCAGAGCAAAAACCACTACTTCCACCCCTGCTCAAATGCAGGTTGTGTTGGTTAAACCTGAAAGATACGAGGATGTTACCTCTATCGCTGACCATTTAAATGACAAGAAGACCGTTGTTTTAAACCTTGAATCAGCCGACAGAGACCTTTCTCGCCGTATTGTAGATTTCTTGAGTGGCGCCACATACGCTAACCACGGCAATATCAAAAAGATTTCTAAGGGAACCTTCTTGATTGTACCCAGTGGAGTAGATATGATGGGCGAATTAATGTTAGAGGATTTCGAGGAAGGCAGAATGTACTTCTAATGGAAATCGACCTTTTAAAGGATAGGATTTTTGATACGGTTGGGATTTGCCAAAGAACCGATCGACCAAAATTCTTAGGATTTCTGTCGTTAGAGGAAACTGCCTTTGTTCAAAATACAGTTTCTAAACTCAAAGCGAACTATAAATTTTTCGGTGGATATGAAGATGCCCAAAGGGTGATGCTCGGTTGCTTTCCTGAATGGGAAAGCGAGTGGGAATTTCCAATTTCGGCGATAACGTTAACATTTAGAAAAAGTGATAGTTTGACCCACAGGGATGTGCTGGGTTCGCTTATGGCTTTGGGACTTAAAAGGGAAGCTGTTGGGGATATACTTATTGAAGAGGCAAGAGCAGTTGTCTTTTTGACCGATGAAACAACCGATTATGTTTTAAACCAAATCACAAAGGTTGGTCGAGTTGGAGTCCAAATTACAAAAGGTTTCAAAATGCCTTTGCCAAACGCAGGAGTTTTATCCGATTTCAGTTCCACCGTTTCAAGCGAACGCCTTGACTGTGTGGTTTCTGCATTAATTGGTGCTTCGAGAAAAACGGCCTGTGAAAAAATTGAACAAGCCTTGGTAACGGTTAATTCGGTTGTTACGCAAAAGCCCACCCTCAAGGTTAAGGCAGGGGATGTTGTGACCGTCCGTTCAAAGGGTAAATTTATTGTCCGGTCTATTGAAGACAAAACAAAAAAAGACCGATTAATATTACGATATAAAAAATATGTTTAGGGGGAAACTTTATGTTAAGCATTGCCGAAATCAGAGATATTAAATTCTCGAGAGCGGTTGGTGGGTACAAACCTGATGATGTTGATGTATTTCTTGATAAGATCGAGGCTGATTACACAGCATTTGACCGTATTATTAAAGAGTATGAGTTAAAGGTTGAAACCCTTAATTCTGAAATCGAGGGTTTTAAAGACTCCCAAAGCAGTATTCAAAGCGTGCTTGTAAGCGCTCAGAGTTTGGCTGACAGAATTGTTAAAGAAGCCAAAGAAAAAAGCGAGGAAATTATTAAACAGGCTCAGTCTAATATTGAGGCCATCACTGCTCACGAAAAAGAACTTTCTACGGCATTTGAATTAAAAGCTCAAGAACAAAAGAGCGCTTTGGAAAAAGAACTTAAAGCAATGATAGAAAATGCAAAGAGAAAGGCTGACGATATAACAGCAGTGGCTGAAGAGCGAGTTAAACATCAACAAATGTTGTTTGATAAATTAAAACTCGAAATCGCTGCTTTTAAATCGGATGTTTCGGCAAAATATAAGGAACATTTGGAGTTGTTAACTCAAATACCCGATAGCGTACCTGCTTCTCCTGAATATGTAGCGCAAGTTTTGTCTGCTTCTTATGATAAAATTGAGGTGGCAGTCAGCAAAACCCAGACTAAAGATGTTGTTTCAACATCAAACGAGTCTAAAGAAGAAGGCTTTGTTGTTGAGGTGCCTGAATCCGAGGAGGACGAATAATTGCTTTCATTTATCTTGGCAATTATAACTTCGGTTTTAACCCTTTTGGCTGACCAATATACAAAGTATTTCATTTCATCAAATTTCGAGTTGGGCGAAGGAACAAAATTTTTAAAAGGTTTTATTGATATTGTGTATATACATAATACAGGGGGCGCTTGGGGATTACTCAGCGGCAGCACCTATATTCTTTTAGGCTTTACCTGTATTATAATAGCCTTTTTGATAATTTATTTTGTGAAATGCGGGCAAAAAAGCAAACTGCTTTTTTGGGCAATAAGTCTTGTGATATCCGGTGGACTTGGCAATATGATTGACCGAGTTTTCAGGAGTGGCAAGGTTATTGATTTTCTCCACTTCGAGTTTTACCCAACCTTTCCTGTTTTTAATGTTGCTGATATTGCAGTAGTTGTTGGAGCAGGACTTTTGATTTTGTATTTTGTTTTGGACACACTCAAGGATATCAGAAAGGGTGCGGCCAAAAATGAATAAATTTGAGTTGGATTTTTGCGAAACTTCCCCCAAAAGAATGGATACTTTTGTAAGCCTCGAGGCTGAGGTTTCAAGAAACAGAGCTTGTGAACTTTTGGAAGAAGGTTTGGTGCTTGTAAATGGCACTAAAGCCACCAAAAAAACCAAACTTAAAATAGGGGACAGGGTTGAGATTACTTTGCCTGACCCTGTGGAATATGAGGCTTTACCTCAGGATATTCCACTTGACATTGTTTACGAGGATGAAAGTCTTTTGGTTGTTAATAAACCAAAGGGAATGGTGGTTCACCCTGCAGCAGGTAATTATACCGACACATTGGTAAACGCCTTACTTTTCCATTGCAAGGATAGTCTATCGGGTATAAACGGTGTAATGCGACCGGGCATCGTTCATAGAATTGATAAAAACACCAGTGGTCTTTTAATGGTGGCTAAAAACGATAATTCTCACAATTTTTTAGCCGAGCAGATTAAAGAACATTCTTTTAAAAGAGAATACGAAGCTGTGGTTTATGGCAATGTTAAAACTGATTCAGGAACCATTAACGCTCCCATCGCCCGTCATCCTGTCAAGCGCAAACAAATGGCAGTTGCTGTCGGTGGAAGAGAGGCTGTTACCCATTACGAGGTCTTGGAAAGGTTTGAAGGATTTACCCATTTAAGGTTAAGACTGGAGACGGGTAGAACTCATCAAATCAGGGTGCATATGGCTTATATGGGACATCCCGTTGCAGGCGATGATGTTTATGGACCAAAAAAGGTTATAACTTCACTGAACGGACAGTGTCTTCACGCAAAGGTGTTAGGATTTATTCATCCTGATACCAAAGAATATATGGAATTTGATTCTCAGTTGCCTGAGTATTTCAAAGGATTTTTAAAAAAACTTAAATAGTTAGCAATTGACTTTAGTCATTAATATAATTATTTCGAAAGGAATGGTAAAATGGACGCAGCAATTATCAAAGAGTTGCAAATCACTGCTTGTAAGGCAAGAATTAGTATTATTGAGGGGGTACATGCTGCAAAAGCAGGCCATCCGGGTGGTTCACTTTCCTGCGTTGATATTTTAACATATCTTTATTATAAAGAGTTAAATGTTGACCCCAAAAATCCTGATATGGAGAATAGAGACCGTTTTGTTCTCTCAAAAGGTCATGCTGCTCCTGCACTTTATGCAGTGTTGGCAGAAAAAGGATTTTTTGATAAATCCTTAATCAAAACCCTTCGTCAAATCGGAAGTATTTTGCAAGGTCATCCCGATATGAAGAAAATCCCCGGCGTTGATATGTCTACCGGTTCTTTGGGTCAAGGAATTTCTTGTGCTGTTGGTATGGCACTATCTTCCAAACATTTTGGTTCCGGATTTAATGTTTATACCGTTTTGGGTGACGGTGAAATCGAGGAAGGACAAGTTTGGGAAGCTGCTATGTTTGCAGGCAACAAAGGTCTTTCTAATTTAACTGCGTTTGTTGATTACAATAACCTTCAAATCGACGGAACTGTTGAAGAGGTTAACTCTCCTGCTCCTATTGATAAGAAGTTTGAAGCTTTCGGTTGGCATACTATTATTATTGATGGTCACAATTTCGAAGAAATCGAAAAAGCTTTAGCTGAAGCTAAAACCGTTGATAAGCCTGTTTGTATTATTGCAAAAACCGTTAAAGGTAAAGGCGTTTCTTATATGGAGAACGCTGTTAACTGGCATGGTGCTGCTCCTAATGATGAGTTGGCAACTCAGGCTTTAGAAGAATTAAAACAACAACTTAAAGAACTTGAAGCGTAAAGGGGAGGGAATAGAAATGTCAGAAATTAAAACAGTTGCAACCAGAGTGGGTTTTGGTACTGCACTTAAAGAGTTAGGTCACGAGCGTGAGGATTTTATCGTAATGGATGCTGACCTTGCTGCTGCTACCCAAACCGGTGCTTTCAAAAAAGAATTCCCCGATAGGTTTTATAATTGCGGCATTGCTGAGCAAAATATGATTAGTATTGCTGCCGGTATTGCTGCCACAGGCAAGAGAGTAATTTGTAGTTCTTTTGCTATGTTTGCTGCAGGTAGAG
>JAZSPH010000011.1:0-7357 GCA_045537355.1 Acutalibacteraceae bacterium | reverse complement strand
GCTATTATAATATAGCATTTGTATATACGGAGGTGATACCTGGTGAGCGTAGTTGAATATATTGTTGGCGCTGCAGTAATTATTGTCGCATTAATTATAATTGCAGTTGTTCTTTTACAGCAAGGTCGTCGTTCTGGCATTAACGGAGCTATTTCCGGTGGTGCAGATACTTTTCTTTCCAAAAATAAGGCAAGAACAGTAGATGCTTTATTAGCTCGCTGGACAAAGTATATTGCTGTGCTTTTCTTTGTACTCGCTATTGTAGCTAACTTTATAGCTATTAGATTGGGTGCAAAATAATGTAGTTTTAGCTACATAAAAAATATCAAATTAAACCCCTGCATTTTTGCGGAGGGAGGGAATATTAATGAGTCAAGTAAGAATTAAAGAAAACGAATCTTTGGATAATGCTTTACGTCGTTTTAAGAGACAAACTGCTAAAGACGGTGTTATTCAAGAAGTTCGCAAGAGAGAGCACTATGAGAAGCCCTCTGTAAAGCGTAAGAAGAAGTCGGAAGCAGCTCGTAAGAGAAAGTTCCGCTAAGTTTTTTAGGGGCTAACCTTTACGGTAGCCCCTTTAATTAATTTAGGAGATATATTATGCTTTTAAAACCAAACATTAAATTAGAACGAGTTACGGATATTTCACCTGAAATTCTTAAAAAATATAATTTAGATAGTCTGATTTTAGATATAGATAATACTTTATCTACCCATCATGGTGATGTTTTGACCGATGGTTTGGAAAATTGGCTTGAATTAATGAAGGATAATGGCATTAAACTTATGGTTCTTTCTAACTCTAAAGAACCTCGTGTTAAACCTTTTTCCGAAAGAATTAATCTTCCGTTTATTAGCTCAGGTGCCAAACCATTGCCATTTGGTTACATACGTGCTTTGAAGGCTATGGGAAGTAAAAGAAAGAATACTGCCATTGTTGGCGACCAAATTTTCACCGATGTTTTGGGTGGAAATATTGTTGGTGTTAAGACTCTGCTTTTAACTCCAATTTTGCTTGAGAGTACTTGGGGTTTCAAATTTAAAAGAAAAATTGAAAGATTAGTATTTAAACTTTATAAAATTAAAAATACGGAGGTGTAGATTGTGTCTGCAAAATTCGGTCCCGCCGGCTCTGCCGAAAGTTTCAAAACAATGGGATATAAATCCAGTTTGCAAATTCCCGAATATTTAAATAAATTTGGGTTAAATGCTTTTGAATACCAATGTGGCAGAGGAGTTAATATCGGCGAAGACAAGGCAAGACAACTTGGAGTTATTGCTAAGGAAAAGGGAATAACTCTTTCTCTTCATGCACCTTATTATATATCAATGTCCTCAGTTGAGGAAGAAAAGCGACTAAACTCAGTGAATTATATTCTTGCTTCTGCCCGTGCTGTTAATGCGATGGGTGGGGATAGAATTGTTGTGCATACCGGTTCTTGTGGAAAGATTTCTCGTGAAAAGGCTTTGGAACTTGCTATTGATACAATGAAGATTTCTTTGGATGCTTTAAAGAGCGAAGGTCTTTCTCACATACACATTTGTCCTGAAACTATGGGTAAAGTTAATCAACTTGGCACTTTACACGAGGTTATGGAACTTTGCAAAGTAGATGACAGTCTTATTCCTTGCATTGATTTTGGTCATTTAAATGCTCGTGATTTGGGTGTTATTAAATCTAAAGAAGACTACGATGCAATTTTGACCGTGATTAAGAATAATTTGGGTAGTGACCGTTTAAATTGTTTCCATTCTCATTTTTCAAAAATTGAGTATACAAATGGTGGCGAGAAAAGACATTTGACCTTTGAAGATAATGTTTACGGCCCTGATTTTGAACCTTTGATGGAACTTATTTACAAATATAATTTAAGTCCTACGTTTATTTGCGAGTCGGCCGGTACCCAAACCGAAGATGTTAAACAAATGATGGATTATTATGATAGTTTGAAAGGTGAGGTGTAATTATGATTTGGCACAGTTCGACAGCCGAGGAAGTTTTAAATCACTTTAAAGTAGACGACAAACGTGGTCTTACAAACAGTGAATGTGAAGAAAAACTTGACATTTACGGACAAAATATTATTTCTAAAATTGAAAAGCCTTCCTTATTTAAGTTGTTTTTATCACAACTTAGCAACAAAATGGTTATTTCCCTTATCGTAATTGCGCTGGTTTCCTTTGTTGTTTCTTTGGTTTATAAAGATGTTAACAGTGCTTCGGCTTTACTGATTATTGCTATTGTTATTCTTAATGCCTTAATTAGCGCATTTCACATTAAAAACAGCGATAACACCTTTGACGATATCAAGAATTTCACCAATCCTTCGGTAACTGTTTTGAGAGATGGCGTTTTAAAGGTTATTAATTCGGCAAATTTGGTGGTTGGCGATATAATAATTTTGGAAGAAGGGGATTATATTTCTGCCGATGCCAGAATTGTTGAGTCAAATGAATTTCGTTGTATTGAAACTACATTGACAGGTATTGAAGTGCCTGTTGTTAAAAATGCTGATAGTATTCTTGAGGATATTACTCCAATTGAATCAAGAAATAATATGGTATATTCGGGTACAAGTGTTGCCCATGGTACTGCAAAAGCAATAGTTACTGCCGTTGCTTTAAATACCGAAATTGGTAAAACTTCGGCAATAATGCAACAAACCGGTGAGGATAAGTTGCCTTTGCAAGATAAGTTGGATGTTATTGCCAGAGTTTCTAATGTTGCAATTTTAGCTATTTGTGGTGTTGTATTTTTAATTTCCTTGATTTACAATTTTTCCACCGGCAACTTTGCTTCCATGACAATGAAAATGCTTGTTAATGCTGTTGCATTGGCTGTTGCTGCAATTCCTGAAGGTTTGCCTACAATTGCAACTGTGGTTATTGCTTTGGGTATTAAACGAATTTTGAAGGATAATATTATCGTTAAGGATGCTAGTGCTGCCGAGTTACTTGGTAAAACCGATATTCTTTGTTGTGATAAGACAGGTGTTTTAACAAGAAACAAAATGGTGGTAAATCGTATTTTTGATGGCGACAAACTTTGTGATTTGGCGACCGATGTCCCCGATGATAAAATTCTTACCGTAATCAAACTTGCGACTGCTTGTTCTACCTTGCAAAACGACTCTACTGAAAATGCAATCGAAAAGGCATGTTTGACTTACAATTCAATGTCTTTGCAAGATATCTTAAACGTTTTTCCGCAAATTGATAGCGTTCCTTTTGACAGCGTTCGCAAATCAATGTCGGTTATTACAATGGTTAACAAACAACCAATAGCAATTGTAAAAGGCGCTCCCGAAACATTGCTTGAAAATTGCAATAATTGTGACAAGGAAAAGATTTTAAAACTCAATGAGGATATGGCAAAGGAAGGTCTTAGAATTGTCTGCATCGCAATGAAAACCTTGACCGAACTTCCTGCTAATCCTACTGCTGAAGATATTGAAAATGATTTAATATTTGTAGGTTTAGTTGCTTTAAGCGACCCTGCTCGTGAAGGCGTTGTTGATGATATAAAGGCTTGTCAAAACGCAGGTATAACCACAATAATGATTACGGGCGATAATTTAGAAACAGCCAAGGCTGTGGCAACTGAAATCGGAATTTTGCGAGAAGGCACCCTTGCAATTTCGGGTGTAGAACTGTCCCAAATGACCGATGAAGAATTGGTAGATAATATTGAAAAATATTCGGTATATGCCCGTATTTCTCCCAGTGATAAAGTAAGAATTGTTAAGGCTTGGCAAACCCTCGGTCGTCTTGTTACCATAACAGGAGATAATGTTGATGATGCTGAATGTCTCGCTCTTGCTGATGTGGGATGCGCTATTGGTAAGTTTGGCGCTGATGTTGCAAAGGGTAATGCGGACATTATTATTTCCGACAACCGTTTCCATACGATTTTAAAGGCGATTAGAGAAAGCCGAGGATTATTTGCTAATATTAGAAAATCTATCCTTTACTTGTTTAGCTGTAATATTGCTGAGATTATAACAGTTCTATTTGGTTGGATTTTCTTTAAAAATATGCCTATTTTGGCAGTGCAACTTTTGTGGATTAATCTTTTAACCGATTCAGCTCCTGCGATTTCTCTCAGTTTAGAAAAGGCTGAGAAAAATATAATGGAAAGAAAGAATACCAGCGTTAATCGCTTGTTCAACAGGAGAACGGTTGCTTTAATTGCATTTGAAAGTGCTGTTATTGCAGCAATTACTTTAATTGCTTTCTTAATCGGTTTTGATTTTAACGATACTGCAAGGGCATCTACCTTCGCTTTTGCTGTACTTGGAATGATTCAGATATTCCATTGCTTTAACTGTAAGTTTGAGGGCAGAATTAAAATTAAAGATATTTTGAATAACAAGTTTATGAATTTAGCAACCCTAGTTGCATTTTTTATTGTTGTATTCCTTGTATTAACTCCTGCCGGCGCTTTATTCGGTTTACAGTGCTTAAAATTCGTGGATTTCCTTATATGCTTGGTTTTAGCTTTAATGATTATTCCGATTACCGAATTATTTAAGGTTTTAATTGAAAAGATATAAATGGGGTTGTTTTTAATGAAATTAAAGGTTGTTACTTTTAATATACGCAATTATGACGATAAAAACGGGCATTCAATAATAGAACGTGCACCAAGACTTAAATCTATTTTGGATAATATTGATGCTGATGTTATTGGTTTGCAAGAATGTAAAAATAATTGGGAAGAAATCCTTTCCGACGATTACGGTAATAAATACGAGGTATTTTTAGTACATCGTGGAGATGATGAGTCGATTCCGATTCTTTGGAAGAAAGATAAGTTTGACTGCATTAAAAAAGGTGTGTTTTGGCTTTCAGATACTCCGGATGAAATGTCAAAAGGTTGGGATGAACTTTATAATTGCTACCGTATATGTATGTATGCCGTTTTAAAAGATAAAGAAAGCAATAAAAGTTTTTGCTTTATGAACACGCATTACGGTTTCGGTGATAGATGCCAAACCGATAGTGCAGATTTAATATATAACTATAATAACAAAATAACAGAGTTTCCCACCTTTATAACCGGTGATTTTAATATGACTCCCACTTCGGCTGGTTATGCGCAAATTACAAAGTATTATAAAGATGCAAACAAGTGCACCTTAAACTACACAGGAACAACATTTCATAATTACGCTCCCGAAACTCAAGATGAGCATATTGATTATTGCTTTATCGATGAAAAAATCAAACCTTTAAATACTGTTTTGTTGGATCAAACCTTTGACGGTAAATACCCATCTGATCATTACGGTTTTTATTTCGAACTCGAAATATAATAATAATCCCCACTGAATTATCAGTGGGGATTAACTAATGTTGTTAATTAATAACAACTTAAAAGTTTTATTTACTTGCTTCAATTATCTTTGCAACAAGGTTTGAAGGAACTTCTTCGTATCTTGCAATTTCTAATGTGAAGGTTGCAGTGCCTTGTGTTATGGAACGCATAGCGGTTGAGAAATCGGTCATTTCGGACATTGGAACTTCAGCAGTAACTTCCTGTGTTTTGTTAGCAGTCGGCTCCATACCGATAATTCTACCACGGCGTTTATTAATATCACCGATAACATCACCAAGCATTTCGTCGGGAACAAGCACTTTAAGTGTTCCTATAGGCTCTAAGAGTACGGGTGAAGCTTGAGGTATACCTTCTTTGTAAGCGATAGCAGCGGCCATTTTAAAGGACATTTCAGAGGAGTCTACGGGGTGGTAAGAACCATCGTATAGAACAGCCTTGATACCAACGGTTGGGTATCCTGCAAGAACACCCTTTTCGGTGCACTCACGAAGTCCTTTTTCAACTGCAGGGAAGAAGTTTTTGGGAACAGCACCACCGAAGATTTCATCCTCGAATACCAATTCATCACTATCGCAAGGTTCGAATCTAATCCAAACATCACCGAATTGACCGTGACCACCCGATTGCTTCTTGTGTCTACCCTGAACCTTAACGGATTTTCTAATGGTTTCACGATAAGCAATTTTTGGAGCCTTGAGTTCGACGTCGGCACCAAATTTTGATTTTAGACGAGAAACTATAACATCAATATGTTGTTCGCCTAAAGCTGATAAAATAAGTTCCTTGGTTTCCTTATTGTGTTTAACAATAATTGTTGGGTCTTCTTCGGTAAGACGATTAAGGGAAGTGGCAATTTTTTCTTCATCACCCTTAGCCTTGGGGTAAATAGCCATTGAAAGGGTTGGAGCAGGGAATTCAACATTAGAAGCAGCAATTTTGCCTTTTGTTGACAAGGTGTCACCGGTTAATACATCGCCAAGTTTAGCAACGGCACCGATATCACCGGCCGAAAGGGATTTAATATCTTCGGATTTGCCACCCTTTAAGCAAAGAAGTTTACTGAGTTTTTCTTCTTCACCGGTTCTTGCATTTATAAGTTTGGTATCGCCTTGTAATGTACCGGACAAAACCTTGAAATATGAAAGTTTTCCAACAAATGGGTCGGCAATGGTTTTGAAGATGCTGATAGCAGTTTCACCATTTGCATCGATAGCCTTTGTTTCGCCATCGGCAGTTGTGTAGGTAACATCACCGGCTGTCGGTAAAATTTCGGTTATTGTATCAACCAAAATACCAATAGCATCACCGGTTTGTTGAATACCACAGAATACAGGGCAAATGTCACCGGTTTTAACACCTGCTTTAAGACCCTTTAAAATCTCTTCCTTGGTGAATTCTTCGCCTGCAAAGTATTTTTCCATTAATTCTTCATCGGCCGAAGCAATAGCCTCTAAGAGCATATTTCTCATGTTCTCAATTTCGGAACTTACGGGCATTCTGAATTCTTTGGGAGTAATGCCATCAAAAGAGTAAGCCTTGTTTTCGATAAGGTTTATGTAACATGTAACAGCATCGTTTTCAACAAAGGGAACAACAACGGGGCAAATAACTGCGCCATAGTTTGCAACCAAACTTGATAATACACGGTAGAAATGAGCGTGGGTGGAATCAAGTTTACCAACAAAGAATGCAACAGCCTTGTTATTGTCTTTGAGTTTTTGATAACTTTGTTTTGCACCAACAGTAATACCTGATTTACCTGAAATAACAATAATACCTGCATCGGCAGCGTTTATTGCTTCAGAAACGCCACCTGCAAAGTCAAAGAGACCGGGGGCATCAATGATATTTAATTTGCTATCATTTACTTCTAAGGAATAAACGGCAGTAGAAACCGAGACTTTGCGCTTTTTCTCTTCGGGGTCAAAGTCAAGGGTGGTAGTGCTGTCGGTAGACTTACCGATTCTCTCAATAGCCTTTCCATAATATAAAATGGCGTCAGCGAGGGTGGTTTTACCC
>JAZSPH010000075.1:0-14355 GCA_045537355.1 Acutalibacteraceae bacterium | reverse complement strand
GATCCGACTTGCATATATTCCGGTTAAATCACTCGGTATTTGTTCCTCATTTTCGAAACGATAAAGGGTTTTAAGTTCATTTGGTGCAACTTTGGAAGTTTCAGTTCTAAAAGTTGCTTGTGAAGGAGTAATATTTAGTTCGCTTCGTTCAAGGTCGAGCTTAGCAACGGCTTCACGTCTTAATTCATTAAGCAAACTTACCGGAACAAACAAACCATCTTCTAAGTCAATTTCAACCTCATCGGCATAGTAAGGAGTGTTTCCAAGTTTGGTTAAATTTTTAATTATATCCTCTTTGGTTGCCGATTTATTTTGGGCTTTTTGTGGTATATCGCCCAAAACAGCAACTCTATTTTCTCCATCGGAAAATTCGATAGTAATAGGTTTATTAAGAACTATCTCAGCCTTAATATTTACAGCGACACTACTGCGTTCCGACCTATATAATTCGTGAAGCAAAGGGAAAGCCTTGTTGGCCGAAACAACATCTTCCTTAGTTCTAATGCCGAACATTTCACAACCTAGGTTATTCTCAAAATAACCATCGGTAAAACCTTGGCGAGAAAAAATATTCCTCAAGGTATCAGCAAGTTCTAAATCTATATAACCTTTATCGAGTCCTTGTCTGGCGCAAGTAACGGCAGCAGCAACATATTCAGGGCGTTTCATTCTGCCCTCAATTTTAAAGGACTTAACGCCAATTTCTTTTAATTCATAAAGTCGGTCTAAAAGGGATAAATCTTTTAAACTTAAATCAAAACCCGTTCCCTTTTGTGCCTTAAAGGGAAGTCGGCAAGGACCTGCGCAAAGACCACGGTTGCCACTTCTCGAACCCAAAAAGGCCGATAACTGGCACTGACCCGAAACCGACATACAAAGAGCTCCATGAACAAAAGCCTCAATTTCAATATCTAGTTCCTTTGCTTTTTCACAAATGGCAATTAATTCTTTTTCGGACATTTCACGGGCAACAACCACACGAGAAAATCCCATATCTTTTAAGATTTTCAAGGCTGATGGTGAATGCACCGACATCTGTGTTGAAGCATGAAGAGATAGTTCGGGTATTTCTTCTCTTAAAATTTTAGCCAAACCTAAATCTTCAATAATTACAGCATCAATTCCCAAATTATAGGCATTTTTAGCCAGTTGGAAAGCACTTTCGAGTTCTGTTTCCTTAATCAAGATATTAAGTGTTAAATAAACCTTTACACCACGAATATGGCAATAATCAATTGCGTTTTTAAGTTCTTTTAATCCAAAATTTTCAGCATTTTGTCGGGCTGAAAACTCTTTCGCGCCCAAATACACTGCATCAGCACCACATCTTACAGCGCTTTCAAGCATATCATAAGATCCAACAGGGGCCAAAATCTCACATTTGTTTAACACTAATATCACCTTACTTTCAAACCCGAAAACAAAGCAAAGGGCATAAAAGCCCTTTGCAAATTTCAAATATTATAGTTCCTTTAAAAATTCTTCAATTCTTTTTAAAGCTTCTTTTAAATGCTCAACCGAGTAGCAATAAGACACACGAACAAAACCTTCGCCACTATCGCCAAAAGCATTACCGGGAACAACAGCAACCTTTTTGCTCTCTAAAAGTTTTTCGCAAAATTCTTCACTTGTAAGACCGGTGCTCTTAATGGACGGGAAAGCATAAAATGCGCCTTTGGGCTCACGGCATTCAAGACCGATTTTGTTAAAACCGTTAACAACCAATCTGCGGCGACGGTTATATTCCTCAGCCATAACCTTAACATCTTCATCGCATGAGCGCAAAGCCTCAATAGCAGCATACTGCGAGGTTGTGGGAGCGCACATAATTGCATACTGATGAATTTTAAGCATGGGAGCAACAATTTCCTTGGGACCACAAACAAAGCCCAAACGCCAACCTGTCATTGAAAAGGCTTTTGAAAATCCATTAACAACAACAGTTCTCTCCTTCATTCCTTCAACCGATGCAGGAGAACAGTGGGTCTTACCACCGTTAAATGTAAGTTCGGAATAAATCTCATCGGACAAAACCAAAATGTTGGTATCCTTTAAAACATCGTAAAGTTTTTCTATATCTTCCTTTTCCATAATTGCACCTGTGGGGTTGCAAGGATATGGCAAAATTAAAAGTTTAGTTTTATCGGAAATCGCCTCTTTTAACTCTTCGGGAGTAACCTTAAAATCATTTTCGGCCTTTGTTTTGATAATAACAGGAACTCCACCTGCAAGAAGGGTTATAGGCTCGTAACAAACATAACTTGGTTGAGGTATAATAACCTCATCCCCGGGTTCAACAACGGCACGAATACAAGCATCAATGGCCTCACTGCCGCCGACTGTTACGAAAATTTCATTTTCAGTATTATACTTAAGAGTGTATTTACGCTCCATATACTTTGAAATTTCCGAAACAAGCTTTGCATTACCCTTGTTAGAAGTGTATTTTGTCTTACCACTTTCAAGGGAGTTAATGCCGGCTTTTCTAACCTGCCATGGTGTATTAAAATCAGGTTCGCCAACACCCAAGGAAATAACATTTTCCATTGAAGAAGCGATATCAAAAAAACGGCGAATACCCGAAGGTTTAATGTTCTCAACCGTTTTGTTGATAACCTTTGAATAATCAATTATACCCATAACTCTCCCCTGCCATCATCAGTACCGCTAACAAGTTCAACATCCATTTCCTTGTAACGGCGTAATACAAAGTGGGTGGTTGTAGAGGTTACGGAATCAATAGTGGATAATTCCTTAGCAACAAACCAAGCAATTTCTTGCAAGGTTTTACCCTTAACAACAACATTAAGGTCGTAAACACCAGACATTAAATAAACCGACTCAACTTGAGGATATTTCATAATCTTTTCAGCAACTTCTTCAAAACCCAAACCTGCTTTGGGAACAACATTAAGTTCAATAATTGCCGAAACAAAAGCGCCATCGGTCTTTTCCCAGTCAACAATGGCTTTATATCCCTTTAAAACGCCATCTTTCTCAAGTTCTTTAACAATTTTGTCAACTTCCTCTTCGGTTGTATCAAGCATAACTGCAATTTCTCCGTGAGTATAACGGGCATTTCTTGCCAATAATTTTAAAACTTCGTATTTCATATTTATTCTCCCTTCTTTAAAGAAAAATTGAACATAATTATCTACATTAAATTGTACTATTTACAATTTAATTTGTCAAGTTAATTAAGAATATTGGAAAGATAGGTTTGAATAATAATTTTAAGGGGTGTTAAATTTGAATTTCAAAAGAAATATTACCGCATTTCTCATAATCAGCATTTTGGGCACAGTAGGCCACTTTCTTTACGAACTTACCGGCAAGAAAATGGGCGTTGGTTTATTTTTCCCCGTAAACGAGAGCACTTGGGAACATTTAAAACTTCTTTTTTACCCTGCCCTGATTTATTTTACAGGCGAATACCTTATAAATTTTAAAAATAAAAAAACTTATGTTTCAGCATCGGTCATAAGTATTTTTATCGGCATAATATCAATTATCGTTTTCTTTTACACATATCAAGGTGTAATCGGCAAAAATATTGATTTTATTAATATTTCGATTTATTACATTTCGGTTATAATTACCCTTGTTTCTCAATATATACTTTTCAAAAATCACAAATGCACCTGTAACCCAAATTTGTTCTTAATTCCAATCATTTTGACCGTTATATTATTTGCAGTGTTTAGTTTTGCTCCTCCCAAACTCGGAATTTTTGCACCACCCTGAATATTGACAAAAAGATTTTGGGGTTTATAATAAAATAAAAAACTTAAGGACTTATAATGAAAAAGACTTTTATTTATATTGCAGTCATCACTATACTCTCATCGGTTTTGGTATTACTACTTTCCTCTCTTTCAAACACACAAGAACGCAAGCCCATTGTGATAACAACTTCATCCGGTAAAACCGAAAGTAAATACCAAAGTTTTGATGATGTAATTGAAAATCAAGACACCGAAAACAATGGTATGCCTAATACAATTTCAGGTGCTGATATTTCGGTTGCTAATGGCAAGGAAAATAATCTTTACGCCTTTTGCGGAAACAAAAACAGCAAAATTTATCACAAATCCAGTTGCACTTCTGTCAAGAAAACCAAAGAAGAAAATAAGGTTTATTTTAAAACCCTTGAAGAATGCCAAAAGGCAGGTTACAAACCCTGCAAGATATGTTCAAAATAAAAAATCCACCCAAAACGGGTGGACTTTTTTGTTATTTGCAATATTATTTCACACAAGGCTTGGTATCAAACCCGGGATTAAAAGCGTAAAAATTCTTTTCGTTTAACTTATCGGTTGTAAGTCTAAGTGCCTCACCAAATCTTTGATAATGGGTAATCTCTCTTTGGCGCAAGAATTTAAGTGGGTCTAAAATATCGGGGTCATCGATTAAACGAATCAAATTATCATAGGTCACTCTCGCCTTTTGCTCGGCTGCCAAATCTTCGTGAAGGTCGGCCAAAATATCTCCTTTTGACTGAATATACTCAGCTCTCCAAGGGAGACCGGCTGCTGCCTGAGGATAAACACCGTTTGTATGGTCAACGAAATATTTATCAAAACCACTTTCCATAATTTGCTTTTCGGTAAGATTTCTTGTCAGTTGATGCACCATTGCGCAAATCATTTCTAAATGTGCCAGTTCCTCGGTACCAACATCCGTTAAAATTCCCTTTACTTCGTTAAATGGTTGGGAGTAACGTTGGGTTAAATAACGCATTGAAGCGCCAAGTTCACCATCAGGACCACCAAATTGACTTATCAGAATTTGGGCGTTTTTAGGGCTAATGTTTTTAATGTTTATAGGGTATTGTAATTTTTTCTCATATTTCCACATTTATTTATCCTCCATAAAATTATTTTCCCAAGGCCATGGACCTTCCAACCATTTCCAACAAGTGCCGAGAGGTGTGTCACAAACTGTGTTAATATATTCACCAAACTCTTGCTCGTACATCTCAACAGCCATTTTTCTCTTTTTTCTATATTCCTTTAAAAGTTCCATTGCTTTAAGACTTGTGGGATGGGTATCTAAATACAAATTTAACTCATGAAGAGCAAAATCCAATTCGTGAATTTTTTTCATTAACATTGCTTTTCTATTCATTTAATTTTACCTCCCAAAAAAGGCATATTCAAATTTGGAAATAAGGTTCCGTTACAAAAAGCTGTCGCCTCGGGATAGACTCCGTTTATTGGTTGCATATCCACAAAGGCCATTGCCAAAATCCCGTCATTAACGGGAACAGGACTTGATGCACAATAGTCGGTATTAACACAACCGGGCACCATAACCTGACAACCGTTCATATCATCTTTTACAATTCTTGAAAATTGCACATAACCGTTATTCATATTTAACTCCTTAAAATTTAAAATTCAGGGAATATATATACTCCCCTTACATATTATTTAAATCAGAAGGATATGTTAAATGGTGCAAAAATTCAAAGTAAAAAATATAGCCTTTTTTTCAAAAAGCTATTGACAAAACGCAAATTTCAACATATTATTTTCTTGTAGAGTTTTTCTAAAATTTCAGGAGGAATATTTTATGGTATTCGAAAAAGTTAAACAAATGTTGGCAGAACAACTTGATGCTGACATCGACTCTTTAACAATGGAAACAAACATTGCAAAGGACTTAGATGCTGACAGTTTGGATGTTGTTGAACTTCTTATGACAATTGAAGATGAATTCAACATCGAAATTCCCGATGAGGAAATTGAAAATATCAGAACTATCGGCGAACTTACCGAATATATTCAAGATAATATGTAAAAAAACAGAGCTTATTTGATTTTTCAAATAGCTCTGTTTTTAATTTTTAACATTATGATGATAGCCGTAACTGTCTTGCGTGAGAGGTCTGAATGTATACCCTTGCGCAGTAAGGCCTTCAATAATTGCTGGTAAAGCATCAACCGTTGTAGTTTTACCGACAGCATCGTGCATAAGCACACAAATGGAATTTTTATTTTTGGCACTTTGTATTACATTTCGAGCGATTTTAGATGCACTCAAACTTCCCGAAGCGTCCCCTGAATCAACGTTCCAATCGAAATAGGTATATCCCATTTCGGTCACTTTTCTTGTAAGGGTAGACATTATTCCGGTGGAGTATTTTTTGCTAACAGCATTACTGCCACCGCCGGGAAAACGAATTACCTTTGACTCCACACCGGTAAGTTCCTTTACTTTTGCCGAAATTGCATTTAAATCAGCAAAATAGGCATCAACACTACTGTAAATTTGCGCATAATTGTGAGACTGTGTATGAAGTCCGATTGTATGACCTGCCGCATGAATTTGCTTTACATATTCAATTTTACTATATTTATGATTTGTTACAAAAAATGTTGCCTTAACATTATAACGGGCCAAAATATTTAAAATTTTAAGGGAGTTATCACTGGGTCCGTCATCAAAGGTCAAATAACATATCTTACCGACAGGTTGAGGATTTTGGGGAGCGGCAGGTAAATGGGAATATTTATCTGCCGCCTCTTTTTTTGCCTTAAGCTCGGTGATTTCTTTCTTTAAATTTGCATTTTCACTCTCTAAAGCAGCTTTTTCCTCATTAGCCGATTCAAGTTTTTGCTTAGATTTTTCAAGTTCTTGCTTAAATTTTTCAAGTTCCTTTTTCAAGGCATCATTTTCTTCCAATTGACTTTCAATCTTAGTTTGTTTTTGCTCAATTTTCTTGTTAACGGCATTTAACTGTTTATAATTCTTAAAAATAACAAAACCGGTTGCAACCAAACTGACAAAAAGAAAAATTATAATACCAATTAAAATGAAATCTTTTGTTTTTCTTGTCATTATTACACCTCCCTTTTTCTTGACATTTTACATTATCATATCACAAACCATCGAAAAAATCCATTGTAATTTTTACAAAAATCGATATAATATCATAGAATTTAATGTTGATAATTATAAATTATAATGTTATAATGAAATAAATATAACTTGAAAGGACTTCTATAATGAGTAATATTATTGTAACAAGTGATAGTACAAGTGATTTAAGTAACGAACTTCGTGAACGCTATAATATCCCCTTTATGCCTCTCGGCGTAACATTAGGAGGAAAAACTTATAAAGATGGTTTGGAGATTACTCCTGATGACATTTATGCCCACCATGCAAAAACCGGTGAGCTTCCAAAAACCACTGCTGCAAACTTGGATGAATGTTTAACATTTTTCCAAAAGTTTGTTGATGAAGGTAAAACCGTTATTCACTTTTCTTTAGGTTCAAGTCTTTCTTCTACCTTCAATAACGCAAGACTTGCCGCAATGGAGTGTGGTAATGTTTATGTTATCGACTCGGGCAACCTTTCCACCGGCGCAGGTTTATTGGTTATTGCTGCTGCCGAAATGGTTAAAGAAGGTTTAGAAGCCGAAGAAATCGTAGAAAAAGTAAACGCTTTGGTTCCCAAAGTTGACGCTTCTTTTGTAATTGACAACCTTGAATATTTGCATAAAGGCGGCAGATGTTCTGCCCTTGCAATGCTCGGTGCCAACGTGCTTAAATTAAAGCCCTGTATTGAGGTTAAAAACGGCGCTATGGGTGTTGGAAAGAAATACCGTGGCAAATATGGCGACGTTCTTAAAACCTATGTAAACGAGCGTTTGGCTAATCCTGACGATATTGATACAAGCCGTATCTTCGTTACCCACGCAGGATGCGATGAAGATATTGTAAATGCCGTTGTTGAACAGGTTAAAGCAACCGGACTTTTCAAAGAAGTTTTCCTTACCCGTGCCGGATGCACCATTTCTTCTCACTGTGGAAAAGACACACTTGGCATTCTTTTCGTAAGAAAAACCCCAATCGTATAAATTATTAAAATTAAAATCTCGCCTTTAAAGGCGAGATTTTTTTATGCTTATTTTAAATTGTCAGCAATTGTATAGATTAAATCCTTTGACTTTTCCCAACCAAGGCAAGGGTCAGTAATAGATTTGCCGTAAATGTGCTCCCCTATCTTTTGAGCTCCGTCTTCGATATAACTTTCAATCATAAGACCCTTAACCATATTTTTAATATCTTCATTATGGTTACGGCTATAAACAACATCTTTGGAAATTCTAATTTGCTCTAAATACTGTTTACCTGAATTTGCATGATTTGTGTCAATAATAGCCGAAGGATTTTGCAAATCGGTTTGAAGGTAAAGGTCGTGTAATTTTACCAAATCTTCATAGTGGTAATTGGAAACATATTTTCCTGTAAAATCAACATAACCTCTCATAATTGCGTGGGCATAAGGATTACCTTCGCTTTGCACTTCCCATCCTCTATAAAGAAAGGTGTGTTTATGTTGGGCAGCAGTGATGGAATTCATCATTATTGAAAGGTCGCCACTTGTGGGATTTTTCATACCCACAGGTGCCTCAATTCCACTTGCAGTCAAACGATGCTGTTGATTTTCCACCGAACGGGCACCCACAGCAACATAAGCCAATAAATCAGACAAATAACGGTAATTTTCGGGATAAAGCATTTCATCGGCGCAGGTAAAACCGTAATCCTTTAAAGCTGATAAATGCAAATCACGAATTGAAATAATACCGTTTAACATATCAGGTTTTTCATCAGGATTAGGTTGATGAAGCATTCCCTTGTAACCATCACCCGTTGTGCGAGGCTTGTTGGTATAAATTCTTGGGATAATTAAAATTTTATCCTCAACTTCATCCTGCACAAGTTTAAGTCTTCCGATATAATCAAGTACAGCTTCCTTATTATCAGCCGAGCAAGGACCGATTATAAGTATAAACTTATCACTTTTGCCTTCAAAAATTCTTTTAATTTCTTCTTGTCTTTCGTTTTTAAATACCAAACTTTTTTCATCCAAGGGGTAAAGCGCTTTAATATCCTTTGGAATTGGAAGTTTTCTTAAAAAATTCATACTCATGGGGTTTACTCCTTATCAAAAAGACCTCGCCTAACGGTCGAACAACGCATCATTTCCCTCATACCTTCTCGGTCAGAGGTTTTGATTTTTTCATATAACTCATCAAATGAACATTTAAATTTTTCCATTTGCAACAATAAATCTTCCTTATTATTTAAAAACAACTCGCTCCACATTTCATCATTAATACGAGCAATTCGCGTTAAATCTCTAAAAGAGTCACCGGTGTATTTTTCCATACCCTCGGTATCGGCGCAACACATCAAACTAACTGCAATACAGTGGGTAAGCTGAGAAAGAAAAGCAATCATTTTATCGTGTTCTTCAACACTCAAGCGAGAAACTCGATGGAAGCCCAACATTTTACCGATGTTTTCGCAAAGTTCAATAGCGCCTTCGGTATTTTTTTCGGTTGGAACTACAATATAGTTAGCGCCCTTAAAAATAGCAGGGTCGCTATTTTGCACACCACAAATTTCTTTGCCGGCCATCGGGTGGGCTGAAATAAATTCAACATCTTTGCGAAGAATATCTTGAATTTCATAAACCACGCTACCCTTAACACCGGTAACATCGGTAATTACTGCGCCACTTTTGAAAAGTTGTTGATTTTCCCTGACCCATTCCTTAAAGACACCGGGATACAAGGCAAAAACAACCACATCGGCTTCACCAATAATTTCAGGGTCAATTTTGGTTGTTCCTTTGTCAATAATTTTATTTTCTATTGCAAACTCAATATCATCTTGATTTTTTGTGATAGCCGATACATTAAATCCAATATTTTTAAATCCTTTAGCGTAGCTTCCACCCAAAAGGCCTAAACCGACTATCAAAAAATTAATATCCTTTATAAGTTTCATTACGTATTTTCCTCCTTGAGGATAATGCCTAACTTTTTAATTCTATCAAAAAAGTCAGGTAGGCTTTTATTAACTGCTTCAGCGCCGTAAATTCTTCCACCAGTAATTGTACAAAGCAAGGAAATCGCCATAACAATTCGGTGGTCGTTATGACCCGAAAGGGGTAAAATCGGTTTTTGCAACTTGCAAGGATATACCGTAACCAAATCATCCTCAACATCCACTTTGCAACCAAACTTAGCAAGTTCTTCAGCCATTGCACGAGAACGGTCACTTTCCTTAATTTTAAGACGTTTTGTGCCGGTTAAAACTATTCCGTTCAAAGCAGCCGCTACTGCCATTAAAACAGGTGCTAAATCGGGGCAATCAGAAATATCAACTTTTGGGCAACCCTTTTGTAGCATAGGAAATATTTTTTTATAAACCCTATCCCCTTGCACACTTGTTTCATCCAAACCTTTAACTGCAACGTTTCCACCAAGCAAATTAAAAGCATCAAAGAAAGCAGCATTTGAATAATCGCCTTCAACAGTTAAATCACGGTTTTTAAAGGTTTGTCCACCCTTAATATACATTGTGTTTTCATCAATTTTGCTAATTCTAACACCGAAATCAGCCAATGCCTTCAAGGTCAAAGCCAAATAAGAAGCACTTTCGCTTTTACCGATAATATCGATTACACTCTCGCCATCAAGCAAGGGTAAGGACATCATAAGACCACTTATAAACTGGCTTGAAATGTCACCACGAACAGTGTATCTTCCACTGCTCATTTTGCCCTTTAAAGTCACCGAATTATAGTCTTTAACAAACTTAATTCCTTGTGCATTGCACATTTCTTCGTAAATACTGAGAGAACGTTCGAACAAACGTGGAGTTCCTTCAAGAACAATTTCATTATCTTTGAGCATACAAAAAGGAATAATAAATCGAATTGTACTTCCACTCTCACCACAATAAAGTTTATTGCTATTAAGTTCATTTTCGGGCGTAAGTCCACCGATTGTTACGGTGTTGCCATCAATTTCGATGTTAGCACCCAAAGCCTTTAAACATCCAAGTGTCGCCTTAATATCTTCGGAAAAATCGATATTTTCAATAACGCTTTCCTTTGTATTAGCACCACAAATTAAATACCTGTGGGCCATACTTTTAGAAGGAGGCGCTATCATTTCGCCAAAGGCAGTGCTTTTTTCTATTGTAACTATCATTTTTTATAATCCACCAAAAAATCCATTGCTTCTAAATATCCACCGATACCTTTACCTGTAATATTTTTAATACAAGCCATTCTTAAATAACTAATTTGTCTAAATTCTTCACGAGTTTCCAGGGCTGAAATATGTACTTCAACAGCAGGTATCCCCACCGATTTCAAGGCATCTAACAATGCAATACTCGTGTGAGTATAGGCACCGGCATTAATAATAATGCCATCAAAAGTGCCGTATGCTTTTTGAATTTCATCAACCAAATCACCTTCGTGATTAGATTGATAAATCTTTACTTCAACGCCTATTTCAAGAGCGTGATTTTCAATTTTCTCACAAAGAGTTTTATAATTTTCTTTGCCGTAAATATCAGGCTCTCTAATACCAAGCATATTGATATTAGGCCCGTTAATCACTAAAATTTTCACCAAATATTACCTCTTTTATGTTTTTAACATTTTCCTTAGCATCGTTAGTGCAATTAATAATGTAATCAGCCGATGATACATAAATATCGTATCTTTCATCATATCGCTTTTTTAAATCTTCTAAATTTGAAGATAAAGGCCTATCGGGAGTGGTAATTAAATCTTCGATTTTTTTATTAAGAAATACTACCTTGCCGTTTTCTTTTAAAAGGTTGATATTTATTGGATTTAAAATTGCTCCTCCACCCGTTGCAATAACAAATCCTTGATTTAAAGAAACCTTTTTAATAACTTCGCTTTCAATTTCGCGAAATTTCATTTCACCCAAAGTATTGAAAATTTCGGGGATAGATATACCCTCTTGTTTTATAATTTCCTCATCGGTATCAATAAAACCACAGCCTAGCTCACGGGCCAACGCTTTACCGATAGTGGTTTTACCACTGCCAGGCATTCCGATTAAAACAATATTTTCTTTCTTTTTCAAAAGTTTAGAAAAAATTTCGGTCATTTTGAGTTTATCAAGTTTTTCTCCCGAAAACATTTCGCTTGCAAAAAAAGCTTGAGCCACAAGCATTAAAAGACCGCCAACAGCCTTAATGCCTCTAGATTTAGCCTCCACAACAAGTGCCGAATTTAAGGGGTTATAAACCACATCAACAACGCCTGATAAATTGGAGAACCTTGTAATATCAACTGCTGTTTCACCGATATTAGGATACATTCCACAAGGGGTTGTATTAATTATTATATCAGCGTTGGTATGGTAAAGATATGCATCTTCATAGGTTATGAGATTTTCTCCACCACAGCGAGAAACACGATAAATTTCTTTAGCGCCGAGACTCATTGCAACCGCATTAGCAGTTTTAGAGGTTCCACCACTGCCTAAAATCAAAACCTTTTTATCTTTTAGTTCAATGCCTTCGCTTATTATTAGTTCTTTAAATCCCAAAAAGTCGGTATTAAACCCATACAATTTGCCGTTTTTATTTACAATCGTGTTCACAGCACCGATTTCTCTTGCGCTGTCACTAATTTCATCAAGAAACGGAATTACTGTTTCCTTGTAAGGAATAGTAACGTTTATAGCTTTAAAATTTTTAGAACAAATAAAATCCTTTAAATCTTCGGGGGGAATTTCTTTTAGTTCGTATAAATAATTACCTAAACTGTTATGGATTTCTTTTGAAAAACTATGACCTAATTTTTCACCGATTAAACCATACTCCATTATAATGCCATCCAATCCGTGCCAAATCTTGCCGACAACATATCACAAAGAGTAATCGCAACGATACTGTCAACCACTACCCTTGCTCGATGAACAATACAAGGGTCGTGCCTACCCTTAGCCTCTAAAACAACATTGGAGTTATCACGAATATCAATGGTATTTTGCTCTTTTCCAATAGTGGGAGTAGGTTTAATTGCAGTACGGAAAATAATAGGCATACCGTTGGTTATACCACCATTAATGCCACCGTTATTGTTGGTAACAGTTTCAATTTTGCCGTCAAGTGATACGAAACTGTCGTTAGCCTCGCTGCCTGCCATATTAGCAATATTAAAACCTGCGCCAAATTCAACTCCCTTTACTCCGGGGATTGAGAACAAGCCGTGGGCAATCATACTTTCTACGCTGTCAAACCAAGGCTCACCCACACCTGCAGGAAGACCGATAACGGCTGTTTCGAGCACACCACCCACACTGTCAAATTGCTCTTTGGCTTCGAAAATTTTCTTTTGCATTTCTTCGCCCTTAAGGGTTTCCAAAACTGCAAAGGTCATTTGGTTTAAAGCATCAATATCGGTTTCATAATTTTGAAACTCACGGTCGCAAACATCGGCAATTTTTGAAATATGGGTGCCGATTTTAATTCCCTTCTTTTGCAAAGCGTTAATTGCAATAGCACCTGCAGCAACCAATCCTGCAGTAACACGGCCACTAAAATGGCCTCCACCACGATAATCTTCAAAACCGTGGTATTTAGCATTGGCAGTAAAATCCGCGTGGGAAGGACGCATTTTAAATCTAATTTCACCGTAATCGTCCGATTTTGTATTCTCGTTTGGAATCACAATGCAAATTGGTGTTCCGGTTGTTTTACCCTCAAAAACACCACTTAAAATTTTAAACTCATCCTTTTCGGCTCTGGGTGTTGAAATCTTTCCAACAGGGCGGCGAAGTGAAAGTTGACTATTGATAAAATCATTATCAACCTCTAAACCGGGTGCTAAACCATCTATCACAGCACCAATTGCCTCCCCGTGGCTTTCACCAAAAAGGGTTACTGATACATTATTTCCAAAGGTATTTTTCATAATTTAACACCTCTTATAAATTCCTCAATCGCTACTTTTTCCATCCTCCATTTGCCGATTTCAGGAACATATACTACAGTTACATCCTTACCATCAGCCTTTTTATCGTGGAAAACAGCTTCAAAAATTTTAGGATTATTAATATCGAAATTAGTTGGCAAATTAAGGCTTTCCAAAACCTTTATAAGTCGAACTCTTACTTCTTCAGAGCACATTGGAATCATTCCAAGTGCCACAGCTTCGCCGTGATATATGTCTTTAAAATCGGAGTTTGTTTCAATGGCGTGAGCCAAAGTATGACCAAAATTTAAGATTTTTCGAAAACCTACTTCTTTTTCATCTTTCTCAACCACAAATCGCTTAATCATTAAAGATTTCTCGATTATATACTCAAAATCAAGTTGGCCTTTTTCGAAATACTCAAACAATTCTTTATCACAGGTCATTGCCATTTTAACCGACTCGGCAAGTCCGTTAGAAATTTGCCTTTTATCCAAAGTTTCAAGGGTGTTGCAGTCGATAACAACGGCCTTTGGTGGATAAAAAGCGCCAACTAAGTTTTTATACCCTTCAAAATCAAT
>JAZSPH010000092.1:0-15752 GCA_045537355.1 Acutalibacteraceae bacterium | reverse complement strand
GTTTTTGCTCTCACTAAATTCTGGTTTCCAATCAAAACCGTTAATAATTTGTAGCAATAAATATAAAAAGATATCCATTTTATCACCTCCGTTTCAACATATATTATATCGAAACGAAAAGCGACATTCACCGACATCTTTTATAATGAGTATAGTATTATCGGAACTTTATAGTTATATTTGATTATATCATTAACAATTGCGCATTTCAACCTTAAGTGATATTTTGAAAAATATTATAATCTCTATAAGGAGTTGATAACATGAAAAACACATACACATCAGAGCAAAAGCAAACTATTATTGAGCGTTACATATCAGGTGGAGAAACATATTCGCAAATAAGTGCGGATACAGGTATAGCCAAAAGCACCTTTTATTCATAGCTTAAAGAATATAACATAGAAAAAGAAACGGCTAAGAAAAAGCCTGTTAACTATCGCAACTTTATGTTACTCGAAAATAAGGTTAATCGACTTGAAAATATGGTTGATATATTAAAGAGTGTCGGTTGCATAGAAGATATACCTTTAAGAAAGAAACTATATCTTGCTGAACGTTTCTATAACGAGCATAGTGTTCACTTAATATGTGAGACATTGGATATCCCAAGAGGTACATTCTATAACCATATTTTACGAAATAAAAAAGATAACACTTGGTATGCAAAGCGGAAAGAAGAATTGCGACTCCGCATACAAGAAATATATGATGAAAACAGACAAATTTTTGGAGCTGATAAAATAGCTACTATTATGAAAAATGAGGGTATTGCCGTTTCAACGGAAATGGTTCGAAACCTTATGAGAGAAATGGGCATCGGTAGTGTTAGACAAAGTGCGAAAAAGCTCTATGAAGATGAATGCAAAAAACACAAGAACTATCTTAATCAACAATTCGACACACATTCGCCTAATGAGGTTTGGGTAAGTGATGTTACATATTTCAAATTCAATGAAAAAGCATATTATATTTGTGTGGTAATTGACCTATTTTCAAGAAAGGTCATATCTTATAAAGTCGGCAAGAAGAACAGTACACAATTAGTAACTTCAACATTAAAAATGGCTTACGAAAACCGTAAGCCAAATTCGTCTTTAATATATCATACTGATAGGGGTTTCAATTTCTGTTCAAGGGGTATGGCAGAGTATATAAATTCAATTCAAATAACACACTCTTTTTCAAGACCGTATGTGCCTTATGATAATTCAGTAGTGGAATCATTCTTTGCTTCGCTAAAAAGAGAAGAACTTTACCGAACAAAATATCGTTCTGAATCAGAGTTTATGTTAGCGGTTAGTGATTATATGGACTTCTTTAATACAAGAAGACCTCACCGAAAATTGCAATACAGGACTCCTGAACAGAAGGAACACGATTATGCTTTGAATAACGGGCTTTCAGTTTGTTAATATATAGACTGAGAGGTTCGAAAAGGTTTGTTTTTATATCTTTTGTGTTCTGTTTTAAAGTTTTTTGAAAATCAGTCCACATTGTAAAAATAAAAAGCGATCTCGAAAAGTCGCTTCAATAAAGGGTTTATAAACAAAACACCATTGGAGTCCAAACCGTAGGGGTTCAGATTTCAATGGTGTCTTCATATGGCCCGCTCGAGAGGATTCGAACCTCCGTTCTTCAGAATCGGAATCTGCTGCGTTATCCAGCTGCGCCACGAGCGGATATATTTTAATAATTAAAAGTGAAGAGGTAATAAGTAACTTATTTCACATCTTACCTCTTCACTATTTATAACAATTTAATTATTCTTCGTAACCTTTAGGGTTGCCACTTTGCCAACGCCAAGTATCTTCACACATTTCTTCGATACCACGTTTAGCTTCCCAGCCAAGCACAGCCTTTGCCTTTTCAGCATTAGCGTATACTTCATCAGGGTCGCCGGGACGACGGGGGTCAATTACATAAGGAATATCAATTCCACTTGCCTTTACGAAAGCATCACGAAGTTGAAGAACACTTACACCGTTACCGGTTCCCAAGTTAAATGCTTCGCAACCTGTATTTGCCAATGCCCAATCAATAGCCTTAACGTGACCGTCAGCCAAGTCAACAACGTGGATATAATCTCTAACACCGGTTCCGTCAACAGTCTTGTAATCGTTACCGAAAACGTGAAGTTTTTCAAGTTTGCCAACTGCAACCTGAGCAATATAAGGCATTAAGTTATTGGGGATACCCTTGGGGTCCTCACCAATAAGACCGCTCTTATGAGCGCCGATCGGATTAAAGTATCTAAGCAAAGCGATAGACCACTCTTTATCGGCAACATAAAGGTCGCGCAAAATTTCTTCAATAAAGTATTTTGTTCTGCCGTAAGGGTTAATTGCACCCAAAGGCATACCTTCAACTAAAGGCATTTCGGTTGCAACACCGTAAACAGTAGCCGAAGAAGAAAATACAATTTTCTTAACGCCAAACTCATCCATAACCTCTAATAAAGCGATGGTGTTTTTAAGGTTGTTATCATAATACATAATAGGCTCTCTAACCGACTCGCCTACCGCCTTGAGACCTGCGAAATGAATTGCAGCCTCAATTTTATTTTCAGTAAAAATCTTTCTTAAAGCGTCCTTACATCTTACATCTTCTTTATAGAATTTAACACTTTTACCTGTGATTTTTTCAACTCTTTTTAAAGACTCAGCGCTACTGTTATCAAGATTATCGATAACCACAACATCATAACCAGCGTTAAGCATTTCGATACAGGTATGACTTCCTATGTAACCTGCGCCACCGGTAACTAAAATTGCCATATTATTACCTCCAAAATTTACTACTCTTTATTTTATTATAGACTACTAAATTTGTCAAGAAAAAGCCTTAAATTGTTATAATTATAGGCATTATTCCCTTTTCCGTAATATCAATCACAGCATAAGAATTGGGGCCATTTCTTGACCTTGAAACCGAACCGGGATTCACAATATACTTTCCGTCTTCATATAATATATTAGCTATATGCGTATGCCCGTAAAGACCGATGGTGCATTCGTTTTGTTCCATAGCCTTCAGAAGATGATTAGTGGAATATTTTACATTTAGAGTGTGGCCGTGGGTATAAAAAATTTTAACACCCTCAACCTTTGCCACGCCTGTAGTCGGTAAAAAAGAATTAAAATCACAGTTGCCCGAAACGGCGTAAAATGTTTTGTCGCTGTATATAAATTCAAAATCCTCAATATCCCTTGCACAGTCTCCCAAAAAGAAAACCACCTTTGCATCGGGTTGAGCAGCCAAAATTTTATCAATAACGCCCGTTCTTCCGTGAGAATCGGATATTACAACCACACGCATTTTTACCACCTCTTTCATATATTTTACAACAGTTTCATATTATTTACAAGTACATTTAGGAGGAAAGAAAATGAATAACATAGACCCGAAATTACTAGCCACAAAAGACCCTAAAAAACTTATGGAATCCCTGTCCGAAAAGGATAAGGAGACGGTAAACAAGATGCTTGCCGACAAGCAAGCACTTGCCAAAATGCTAAACAGCCCTCAGGCACAAGCTATTATGAAAATGCTATCAGGAAAGGGTAAAAATGGATGATTTAAAGGAAAAACTTTCAGGCATCTTAAATGACCCTAAAAGTTTGGAACAACTTAAAAATATGGCTGAAAGTATTTTTTCGGGCGAAGATGCAAACTCTCCTCAAGATGATAACATGCCACCCCTTGAAAATATCGGGGCAATTATGGGTATACTTTCAAAACTTAACGGCAAGGAAGAAAACGACCGAACACGGCTTATTAATTCCCTTAAACCATACTTGAGCGACAGCCGAAAGCAAAAGGCCGACAACGCGATTAAACTGTTGAAAATAATAGAATTGTGGCCACTAATCAAAGAAAGTGGTATGTTGAATTTCTAAACTAAAGGGGTGGAAAAATGAATAGCAGTGAATTTGAACTCAGAAGGCAAAATGCCCTGAAAGAGATGCGAGAAATCAATTCAAAATCCACTAATCCTCCCTCTAAAACGAAAACTCCCCCAACGGGGCAAAATTCCATATTTACCGGCAACATTAATCTTCCCTTTGAAAATCTTTTAAAGGACAAGGAAACTGCCCTAATTTTGGGATTATTACTTATTCTATATGGAGAAAAGGCCGACAAGTTATTACTTTTGGCTCTTGTTTATATTTTGCTTTAAAAAAAGAAAGCGATAGGCATAAAACCTATCGCTTTTAAATTATTTAGCGTAGTTAACTGCTCGGCTTTCGCGAATAACGTTAACCTTAATTTGTCCGGGATACTCAAGTTCATTTTCAATTCTTTGAGCAATTTCACGGGACATAATAATCATTTCGTCCTCACCGACAACTTCCGGCTTAACCATAATTCTAACCTCACGACCAGCCTGAATTGCGAAAGAACTTTCAACGCCGTTAAAGGAATTGGCGATTTCCTCAAGTTTTTCAAGACGTTTAATGTAGTTTTCAATATTTTCTCTTCTGGCACCGGGACGAGCAGCCGAAATAGCATCAGCAGCTTGAATGATAAATGCAACGAGAGATTTGGGTTCAACCTCACCATGGTGGGCATGAATTGCATTGATAATAACATCATTTTCACGATATTTTTTAGCAACCTCAACACCGAGTTGGATATGAGAGCCTTCTTGCTCGTGGTCTAATGCCTTACCAATATCGTGGAGAAGACCTGCACGTTTAGCAAGGGTAATATCAACGCCCATTTCAGCAGCAATTAAACCTGCAATATGGCAAACTTCCAATGAGTGGTTAAGCACATTTTGACCATAACTTGTACGGTAACGAAGTTTACCCAAAAGTTTAATAACTTCGGGGTTAAGATTATGAACGCCTGATTCAACCATTGCGCGTTCACCCTCTTGACGGATGATCGCCTCAACCTCGGCAGTAGCCTTGGCAACGCACTCTTCAATTCTTGCAGGATGAATTCGGCCATCCATAATAAGTTTTTCAAGTGCAACACGGGCAATTTCACGTCTTACAGGGTCAAAACTCGAAAGCGTAATAGTTTCGGGGGTATCATCGATAATCAAATCAACGCCGGTAGCAGTTTCTAATGCTCTAACATTTCTACCCTCACGGCCAATGATTCTACCCTTCATTTCATCGTTAGGTAATGCAACAACCGAAACGGTCATTTCGGAAGAATGGTCAGCAGCGCAACGTTGAATTGCACTTCCGATAATCTTCTTGGCAATACGATCGGCTTCATCCTTGGCTTGTTGTTCAGCCTCAAGAATTTTAACAGCCTTTTCGTGGGACAATTCGCCATCTAAAAGTTCAAGCAAATGGCTTTTTGCTTGTTCCTTAGAGAAACCGGAAATCTTTTCAAGCAAATCCATTTGACTTTGCTTTAAACGGTCACATTCCTCAATTTTCTCCTCGATAACCTTAGCGCGTTGAGCCAATTTTTCCTCTTTAGCTTCAAGGTTATCGGTTTTGCGATCAAGAGACTCTTCCTTTTGTTGGATTCTGTGTTCTTGGCGCTGAACCTCACTGCGACGTTCACGAAGGTCGCGTTCGGTTTCTTGACGTAAATTGTGGATTTCATCCTTTGCTTCAAGTAAAGCTTCTTTTTTCTTTGATTCAGCATTTTTAATAGCATCACCCAAAATGCGTCTTGCTTCATCTTCAGCTGAATGGATGGTTGCTTCGGCAGATTTGCGACGTCCGTTCCAACCAATAATAAAGCCAAGGACGGAGCATACAACAGCAGCAACGCCAGCTATTACATATGGCATAGTTTACCTCCTAAATTAGACACGGTGTTTGCCAAAAAGGCTCGGGAGCCGTGTTTTGGGCGGTAACCTCAGTATTCTTTTGAACCGTAGTAAAAAGTTGAAAATATATCAAAGGGATACGGAAGTTAAAGCCACTCCCAAATAATATTTATGAATTTTATAGGTGGTCGCCATCCACCTAAAAAGGACATATTAAATATCTACTGTATTATACCACTATATATCCTGTATGTCAATGAAAAAACCACAATTTTTAGTGAATTTAATGTAAAAAATTACCATTATATATTGTTGACAAAAACAAGTATTGCATTTATAATATATGAGTTAAAATATGTTTAATTTTAAGGATGTATAGTTATGAAATGGACCTCACTTAACGACCTAAGAGAAATGTATTTAAAATTCTTCGAGGAGAAAGGTCATTTACGTTTGGGCAGTTACCCCTTGGTGCCTCAAGGCGACAAATCCCTTTTACTCATAAACTCGGGTATGGCACCTATGAAAAAGTTCTTCACAGGCGAGGTTACTCCCCCTTCCAAAAGAGTTACCACCTGCCAAAAATGTATTCGTACACCCGACCTTGAGCGTGTAGGTATTACTGCTCGTCACGGTACATTTTTCGAAATGCTCGGAAACTTCTCATTCGGTGACTATTTCAAAACCGAAGCAATTAAATGGGCTTGGGAGTTTTTAACCGTTACTTTAGAAATTCCTGCCGAACTTCTTTGGCCTTCGGTTTACGAAGAGGACGATGAAGCATACGCGTTATGGCGTGATGTTATCGGCGTTCCTGAAGAAAGAATAGTTCGTATGGGTAAGGCCGATAACTTCTGGGAGCATGGCACCGGTCCTTGTGGTCCTTGCAGTGAAATTTACTTCGACCGTGGCGAGAAATACGGTTGTGGTTCTCCCGACTGCAAACCCGGTTGTGAGTGCGACCGTTATATGGAAATTTGGAACAACGTTTTCTCCCAATTCAACAATATGGGTGACGGCACCTACACCGAACTTGAAACCAAAAACATCGATACAGGTATGGGTCTCGAGCGACTTGCTTGTGTTATGCAGGATGTTGACAATATGTTTGAGGTTGACACCATTCGCAATATCTTAAACAAGGTTTGTGAAATTTCGGGCAAGGAATACGGCAAGGATGCCAAGACCGATATTTCTATTCGTGCTATTACCGACCACGCAAGAGCATCCACCTTTATGATTAGCGATGGTATTATCCCTTCAAACGAAGGTAGAGGTTATGTTCTTCGCCGTATTATCCGCCGTGCTGTTCGCCACGGAAAACTTATCGGCATTAACCGTCCCTTCTTTATGGAACTTTGCGATGTTGTTATTGGTGAAAACAAATCAGGTTATAGCGAACTTGTTGAAAAGAAAGAACTTATCACCAAGGTTATTGTAAACGAAGAAGCAAGTTTCAACAAGACCATCGACCAAGGTCTTTCAATGCTTGAAGGTTTAACTGCCAATGGTGGTACCCTTTCGGGCGATGACGCTTTTAAACTTTATGATACCTACGGTTTCCCCTTCGACCTTACTGTTGACATTTTAAAGGAAAAAGGCATGACCGTTGATGAGGATAGATTCAAAGAACTTATGAACGAGCAAAAGGTTAAGGCTCGTAACGCTCGTAAGGCTTCCGATGGCGAAAGTTGGAAGAGTGACGGCATTTCCTTTGAAAATATCCCTGCTACTGTTTTTGAAGGTTATACCGACTATGAAACCGATGCAGTTGTTTTAGATATTGTCGTGGAAGGTGAACACACCTTAGTTGCCAACGAAAATGATAAAGCAATTATCGTTTTGAATAAAACTTCTTTCTATGCTGAAAGTGGTGGTCAGGTGGGCGATACCGGTGTTATCGTAGGTGATGGTTTTGAATTCGCTGTAAGCGACACCAAGAAAACCTCCGACGGCATATTTACCCACATGGGTTCTATCGTTAAAGGTTCTATCAATGTAAACGATAATGTTACTGCTAAAATTGATTCCGAGCGTAGAGAATCCATCAAAAGAAACCACACTGCTGCTCACCTTTTACAAGCCGGACTTCGTGCAGTGCTTGGCACCCACGTTGAACAGGCAGGACAGCTTGTAAACGACAAGGCTGTTCGTTTCGACTTCACCCATTTCTCAAGCCTTACTGCCGAGGAAATTGAAAAGGTTGAAAACTTTGTGAACAACGCAATCCTTTCAGGTGTAGTGGTTGAAAACAAAGAAATGCCTATTGCCGAGGCTAAGGAACTTGGCGCTATGGCTTTGTTTGGCGAAAAGTATGGTGATATTGTTCGTGTTGTAAATGCAAAGGGCACATCGGTTGAACTTTGTGGTGGCACCCATGTTGACAATACTTCTAAACTCGGCCTTTTCCACATTGTAAGTGAATCCAGTGTTGCAGCCGGTGTTCGTAGAATTGAAGCTGTAACAGGAGCAGGCGTTTTAAATGTATTAAAAACCCAAAAGGCTTTGGTTGCGGAAATTGCCGAAAACTTGAAGGCTCAAAACCCTGCAGACGCTCCAAAGCGTGCAACTGCAGTTATGAACGAACTCAAAGAAACCCGTCAAGCTTTGGCTGATGCAGAAAGCAAACTTTCTTCGAGCAAATTGGCTGATATTTTGAAGGATGCTGTAACTGTTGGCGATGTTAAAATTGCTACCAAGAAATTAAATAACGTTTTACCTGATGCTTTACGCCAAATGACCGACACTGCAAAGGCTGAAAACGATAATTTGGTTACTGTTTTGGCTGCTGTAAACGGCGAAAAGATTACCTTCTGTGTATCTTGTGGCAAAGTTGCTTTAAGTCAAGGCGCCCACGCCGGCAACCTTGTTCGTGAAGTTGCTAAAATTACCGGTGGTAATGGTGGTGGCAAACCCGACAGTGCAATGGCAGGTGGTAAAGATGCCAACAAGATTGATGAGGCATTAAACCTGGCTCAAGAGATTTTAAAATCACAACTTAAATAAAGGTGATAAAAATGACTGATTGTTTATTTTGCAAAATTGTGGCAGGCGAAATTCCATCCACCAAAATTTACGAGGATGAATTCGTTTACGCCTTTGCCGATATTGACCCCAAAGCCCCTTTCCACGCTATCGTTATTCCAAAGGAACATATCGCATCAGCCGATGATATCAATGCTCAAAACAGCCTTCTCATTGCCAAGGTTTTTGAAGCTATTGCAAAAATCGCCAAGGCCGAGAACTTGGAAAACGGATACCGTGTGGTAAATAACTGTGGTGCTGATGGTGGACAAACCGTTCACCACATTCATTTCCATCTATTAGCAAGAAGAAATTTAGCTTGGCCCCCAGGCTGAGAATATGAGGTGTTATTATGGCAGAATATTATGAGATGAAAATTGCGGGACTTACCCGTAAACTTGAAAAGTTCCCCTTGAACGAAAAAATTGACATTGCCGCATTCATCATTTTTGGAGATGTGGAATTAACCATTAAAGGTAGCGAAGAATTGCTTAAAAAGGTGCCCGAGTTTGATTATATCGTAACACCCGAAGCAAAAAGTATTCCTATTGCTTACGAAATGTCAAGACAGTCAGGCAAACCTTACATAGTTGCCCGTAAAGGCATTAAAGTTTATATGAGAGACTGCCTTGAAGTTAAGGTTGTTTCCATTACAACCAATAAAGAGCAAACCTTATATCTTGGCGAAAGCGAAGTTGAGATGATTAAGGGCAAGCGTGTGCTTATTGTTGATGATGTTATTAGCACCGGCGAATCCTTGAAGGCTGTTCAAGAGTTAGTTGCCAAGGCAGGTGCCGTTGAGGTTGCTTCCTGTGCCTTCTTAGCCGAAGATGTTGCAGCCGACCGAGATGATATTATTTTCTTGGAAAAACTACCTTTATTCTTTAAATAAGCAAAACCCCGATTCCATAAAGGAATCGGGGTTAATTTTTACTCTACTGCATTATTAGCACCAATGGTCAACTGGGTTTCATAATATCCACCATTGCGATATATTTTAACAACCACCTTTTGACCCGGTGTTGAATTTATAATTTCATTTTCTAAAATTGTATATTCAGTGATTTTCTTGCCGTCATACTCGGTAATTATATCACCCTTTTGAATTCCCGCTTTTTGTGCAGGACTGCCACTTGCAACGCTCAATACAACTGCACCGGTCGGATAACCATAATATTGCAATACTTGAGATGTGTATCTTTCGCTTATTGAAATTCCGGTATATGGTTCGGGTGCGTTTTGGCGCTCAATTATATTATCACAAATTTCTTTAACGGTATTTGAAGGAATTGCAAAACCCATACCTTCAAATTCTTCCGAAACAATTTTAGAAGAATTTATTCCAACCAACTCGCCTTTAGTATTTACTAAAGCACCACCCGAGTTACCTGGATTTATGGCCGCATCGGTTTGAATTAACTTAACATCCGAGTCAGATGAAACAACACGGTTTAAACCACTTATTACACCATAGGTCACACTATCCATAAACTCAAGACCACCGGGATTACCGATTGTTATAACATATTGGCCGATTTTAAGCTTATCGGAACTTGCAAACTCTATTGCTGTTAAATTCTTGGCTTCTATCTTAATAACAGCTAAGTCGGATGAAATATTATATCCAATAACGGTTGCGTTATAGCCCTTTGAATCGGTTGAGTCTAAATACACAGTGATTTTAGAGTTATTTCCGCTAAGAGCCGACGAAATCACATGATAGTTAGTGATTATATATCCATCGGAAGAATAGATAACACCACTGCCATCGCCCGAAGCCTCTTGCTCTCCTCCAAAGAAACTCATAACCGAAGTTGTTGTTCTAATTCCAACAACACTGGGAGTTACCTTTTGCGCTACTGCCTCAACAATATTTTCAGCCGTTTCGTCAACATTTATGTTGACATTATTAAGAACTGTTTCTCCCTTTTCGGTAACAACAGTTTTTTCGGAAAGCGATGGCAAAATTACTGCTATACCCGAAGCTGCGCCTATAACTGCAGCCAAAATTGATGCCACCAACACGACACCTATGCCGTAACGTTTTTTCTCCTTAGGCTTTTTTGGAGGTGGATTAAATCCAAAATCATTTTGTGGCGGAGTATAAGAAGAGGTCACAAAATCATCCTGTATTATATCCTGTTTTTGCTTGGTGTAAAAACCATCAAAACCATTTAATTCGCCTTTGTTATTTTCATTATCCATTTAAAACACTTCCTTTGTGTTTATGATATACTTATTTTATTTCATTTTAGGGCTTAATATGTTAATATTCGGTAAACAATATTCATTTTTTTAAAAATAACAAAAAAGACCGTCACGATGACGGTCTTTTCTTTTAAATTTTAAATTGCCCTTACTCTAATTACGCCTTCAATAGCCTTGATTTGTTCGGTTAATGCTGTAACATCAGCAGCGCCGGTATCGAGCATTGAGTAAGCATAATCGCCACGAGATTTATTCAAAAGATTTTCAATATTTATTCCATCACCCGAAACAACACCTGTAATTTGGTTAAGAACGGTAGGAATATTCTTGTGAATAACACAGAATCTGTGCTCTCCGCTTCTGGGCATAGTAACTTCAGGAAGATTAACAGAATTTACGATATTACCATTTTCAATGTAATCCATCAATTCTTTAGCAGCCATAGAAGCACAGTTGTCTTCTGACTCAGGAGTCGAAGCACCAAGGTGAGGAATAGCAACAACGCCCTGAACATCTAAAATATCATCGGTTGGGAAGTCGGTAACATAGGCCGCAACCTTGCCTGATTCTAAAGCCGCTTTAAGGTCAGTGTCGTTAACCAATGCTGCACGGGAGAAGTTAAGAATTCTAACTCCATCTTTACATTTAGCAATGGTATCTTTATTGATAAGGTTTTTAGTAGACTCAACAAGGGGTACGTGGATAGTAATGTAATCGCAGTTTGCAAAAATTTCATTAATATCGTTGATATAAACCGCATTGTGATTTAAGTTCCAAGCCGATTTAACCGACAAATAGGGGTCGTAACCGTAAACGGTCATGCCAAGATGGTTAGCAGCGTTAGCAACCATAACACCGATAGCACCCAAACCGATTACACCAAGTTTTTTGCCCTTAATTTCGGGACCTGCAAAAGCGCCCTTGCCTTTTTCAACAAGTTTACCAACTGCATCTCCTTCGCCCTTAAGGGTTTTAGCCCACTCAATACCTGAAATTACACGGCGAGAAGAAATGAAAAGACCTGCAATTACAAGTTCTTTAACTGCATTTGCATTAGCACCGGGAGTGTTGAAAACAACAATACCCTGCTCACTGCACTTATCAATGGGAATATTATTGGTACCTGCGCCTGCACGGGCAATAGCCTGTAAAGATGCGGGGAATTCTTCATCGTGTAAAGCAGCAGAACGAACTATGGCACCATCAGCATTTTCAACCTCATCACCAATGGTATATTTGTCATCAAAAACCTCTAAACCACTTTTCGAGATTTTATTATAGGTTTTAATCTTAAACATTATAGATTTTCCTCCTCAAACTTCTTCATGAACTCAACGAGCTTTTCAACACCTTCGATAGGCATTGCGTTATAGATAGAAGCACGCATACCACCAACCGAACGATGGCCCTTTAGGTTAACAAATCCTGCCTTCTTAGACTCGGCAACGAACTTAGCATCAAGTTCATCATTACCGGTTACAAAAGGAACGTTCATCAAAGAACGATCTTCAGGAACAACAGTACCCTTAAAGAGTTTGGAATTATCAAGAAAATCATAAAGGATTTTAGCCTTTTTCTCGTTCAATTCCTTCATAGCCTCTAAGCCACCCATTTTCTTAATCCACTTGAAGGTAAGACCTGCAATATAGATAGTATAGCAAGGAGGAGTGTTGAACATCGAACCATTTTCAGCATGGGTTACATAATTAAGCATTGTGGGGGTAATATCCATTGCATTGCCAATTAAGTCCTTGCGAATAATTACAATGGTAACACCTGCGGGAGCAACGTTCTTTTGAGCACCTGCATAAAGCATACCAAACTTGGTAACATCAATAGGCTCAGACAAAATGCAACTTGAAATGTCGGCAATAAGAGGAACATCGCCTGTTTCGGGCAATGTATTAAACTTTGTACCGTAAATGGTGTTGTTCATACAAATATGAACATAATCAGCCTCGGGGTCGAAGTCAGCAGCAGTTGTCTTGGGGATATAAGAGAAGGTCTTATCCTTAGAAGATGCAACCTCACGAGCAGCGCCGTAACGAGCAGCCTCTTTATAAGCCTTGTTTGCCCATTGACCCGTAATGATAAAATCGGCTTTACCATTTTTAGTCATTAGATTCATAGGAATCATTGCAAATTGAGTAGATGCACCACCCTGCAAGAAAAGAACTTCGTAATTGTCAGGAATGTTCATTATCTCTCTTAAATTTGCTTCAGCCTCATCAAATATTGCTTGATATTCTTTAGAACGGTGGGACATTTCCATAACGGATTGACCACTTTCACCGTATTCCATCATTTCTGCAGCAGCAGTCTTTAAAACCTCCTCAGGAAGCATAGAAGGACCTGCACTGAAATTATAAACTCTAGCCATTTTTTATTTCCTCCAAATTGAAATTAAAATTGATATGTACACCATTATATGCTTTTAAAATATTTTTGTCAATGAGATTGTTAAAAACATAACATACTTTTTTAAATTTTCTTTACCACATTAAAGAAAATTGTTAAAAATTTAACTACTATAGCAATTGCACCTCCCTTCTCTGACAATTCAAGTGAAATTTGTCGAAACAAAAAAATTATTTAAAGATTATTTACACCTGTGTTAGCAAATACTTTTAATGAAAGAAATTTTTTACCGAGGTGTATTTAATGTATAATAATAAGGTTGTAATTTGTGGAGTGGACACTTCAAAACTTCCCCTTTTGAAAGAGGCGCAAAAAATCGCACTTATTAAAGAGGCGCAAAAGGGCAACAACAACGCCCGAGAAGAACTGATAAGCGGCAATTTAAGGTTGGTTTTAAGCGTTATCCAACGCTTTACGGCAAGAGGAGAAAACCTTGATGACCTTTTTCAGGTGGGTTGCATTGGCCTTATCAAAGCCATTGACCACTTCGATACAACCCTTTTGGTAAAATTTTCCACCTATGCAGTTCCCATGATAATTGGAGAAATTCGTCGCTACTTAAGGGATAACAACTCAATTCGTGTCAGTCGTTCCATTAAAGACACAGCCTACAAAGCCATGCAGGTTAAAGAAAAACTTATGGCTGAGCGCCAAGAGGACCCCAGCATCAGCGAAATTGCAAAAGAATTAAACCTTGAAGAAAGTGAGGTTGTAATCGCCCTTGAAAGCATTGTCAACCCCATGTCCCTTTACGACCCTATTTATTCCGATGGTGTTGACACCATTTTTGTTCTTGACCAATTAGGCGATAACAACGATGACCGTAATTGGTTGGATGAAATTTCTTTAAAAGAAGCCATTAAAAATCTTAACGGCCGAGAAAAGCATATTTTAAATTTGCGCTTTATGCAGGGCAAAACCCAAATGCAAGTCTCGGAAGAAATTGGCATTTCTCAAGCTCAAGTATCAAGGCTTGAAAAAGGAGCCATTGAAAAAATCAAAGCATAAACCAAAAGCTCTGCCGATTGGCAGAGCTTTTTATATAAAGGGGTATATATCGGTAATTTTAAAGATAGAGGTTTTTCTACCGCCGATTTCAAGGGATATCCCAACCTTAACCCCCTGAAACATACTATGCTGAAAGTTTATAATTGATAAGATTATTTAAACTCATCACCATCACGATTATAAATCATAGTTCTTGAAACGGTATAATAAACCGGTGCAATTTCGCACTGAGCAAAGAAGGTATCCATTACAAGAGTAGGATTTAAATTATCCTCGCTTCCTGCAACCAATACAAACTTAACGCTATTTTCTCCGATTTCAAAAGATTTGATTTTAGGAATTAAATCAATTTCTTTAACCTTACCCTTTTTGCCGGTTTTTTGACACAAAATTTCTTCACGACTCAAAAACTCTTTAAGGGTATCGGCAAAGGAAAAATCTTCAAACTCGAGTTCATACTTCGCAAAACCAATGGTTTTCATTTGCATTTCACCATCAGTTACAGCCACAAACTCAATATCCTCCACTGCCACATTTTTAAGGGCAGTTAAAACATCCCCATGGCTATATTCCTCATCAATAAGACGAATATCCAAAATTTCATAAAGACCTTCAAAACCCAAAGATAGAGGCAAAGCAAAATTCATATAAATATGCTGATTAAAGCCTTCGGTGTACCAAACGGGGATTTTGGATTTAGTTATAAGTCGGGACATAAAACGGTTCATATCAAGATGGGAAACAAACTTCATTGAACCTTTTTTCTTATAAAAAATTCTAACGTTTCTCAAAACAAACACCCTCCCCATAACAATTTGCGCCACAAGCAGAACACTTTTCACGACAATTAGGTGTGGTTTTATTTTCGTGGGCTATCTTATTTTCCTTAATAAGGAAATCCTTTGTAACACCCACATCAATATGCTCCCAGGGTGTTACTTCATGGTATTCACGGGTACGGTTGGCATAAAATTCGGGTGAAAGGCCACATTCTTTAAATGCTTCATACCATTTTTCAGGTTCAAAACACTCGGTCCAACCATCAAACTTACAACCCATTTCATAAGCCTTTTCAATTACAGCCGACATACGACGGTCGCCTCGGGCAAATGCACCCTCAAGGAAACTGGTTGCGCTGTCATGGTAACTTAAAGAAATCTTCTTGGTTGTAATAGAATTTTTCAAAAGTTCTTGGCGACGGCGAATTTCATCCAAAGTGATTTGAGGTTCAAATTGGAAAGGAGTAAAGGGTTTTGGTACAAATGTTGAAACGCTGATAGAAACATTTACGCCCTTACCCTTGGGTTTATTTGGCATATTATAATACTCGTTTACAATTCTTTGACCAAGTTCT
>JAZSPH010000054.1:0-31770 GCA_045537355.1 Acutalibacteraceae bacterium | reverse complement strand
TGTCAACACTGATTAATTGTATTTCCTCACTTGCATTGCATTTTCTTTCCAAAACGCTGTTCATTTCATTGTCCTGAGCATCTATAACTCCGTGTTTGCAGGATAACAAGTTGATGTTGGGATTTTCACTCATGATTTTATTCATTTTTTCGAGTTTATCCAACTCCCATATATCATCTTGGTCGCAAAGATAAATGAGATCGCAGTCGCACAGTTCCATGGCATGATAAAAATTTTTGGCATAGCCCAAATTTTTCTCATTTTTGTAAATCTTCCAGCTATCACCAAGTTCAAATTTAGCTATATAATCTTCAACCAAGCCAAAAGTATTATCCGAAGAACCATCATCACACAAAACAACTCGATCGGGTTTTACCGTTTGAAGTCTGATAGTATCCAATTGTTTTTCAATAAATTTTTCTCCGTTATATAATGCAATCGCAACGGCTGCTGTCAATTTTTTCACCTCTTGTTAGTAGAAACAATCTCTTTCACAACAATTCCCCAAGTGTTTTCACCCTCCTCAATGCTTTTATAAACATTAAGGTTTTTGATTTCACCCGTAACAACTTTTTCGATTAAATCAGCCAATTCACGGGGATTAAATGGGTCAAAATAATGCACATTTTCATAATCGCCTATTACTTCATGAGCATAAGGACAATCAGCCGCTAAAACTATTGCGCCCATTTGAGCCGCTTCTATTAAGGGATAACCGAAGGTTTCGATATACGATGGGAAAATCAAGGTTCCTTCGCACAAATTTGCAAACACTTCGGTTCTGGGAATTTGTCCGATATAATCAATATTTTTTTGAGGATAAATTTCCGGCACTGTAATTTTCACTTTGAAATCAAGATTTTTCTCTTCAAGTAATTTACAAGCCTCATATATACAAGAAATGTTTTTATAGGGCATAGCAGATGTGGGGAAAAAGAAGCGATTTTGCTTTCTTTCAACATCCACCCTTAAACTTTCCGAATTTTCAATGTTAGGTGCAATTTTGACAATTCTTTCTTTGTCAACACCGCACTTTTTAACTATTGCCTCTCTCATCCATTCGGTCTGAACAATAAGTTTATCAGCCTTTTTGGCCGATAAAAATATGGTCTTTCCGATTAAATGCTGATAAACAGCCATCTTTCTTTCATCTTTTTTGAAGAAAGAATATTTTTTTACATCCTGGAAAGGCAATGGTTGATGTTGGTAAACAATTTGTGGAACACGGGCACCATGTATTAATGTGTTTTGTAAAGAAAATACACAGTCCGCTCCAAGGCTTTTAACGAGTTTTTTTCCTGTTATAAAATCGAAAATCAGTCTTTTAATATAACTGTTTTTAATCTCAGGAAGTTTTAAAACTTTGACATTTTCGGTGGACTCGATAAAATCGTCGCATACCAAAAAAATCCATTCGTTTTCTTTATCATTTTCTTTGACAAACTGATAAAAATCTTTTAATACTGTTAACACACCGCCAGAATTGGCAGCAATATCATTAACAACAATACGCATAATTATCTCCCATCTTTGGCAAATCCTTTATAATCCAAAATCCAACCTTTTAATCTTCTAAGATGGTCTTAACGAATTTTTTAGGGGAATAGGAATACAAAATTTCTTCATCAACCGAAATATAGGGGGAATTAAAAAATTCACTGTTAATTACAGGGTTGTCTCTGTCAATAATCAAGAAATTATTATCATTATAAAACTCAAAATTCTTAACATACTGATTAGTGGTAATAATTTTCTTTTTCATTGGAAGCATCTCAACCGGACGGGTTGTGGTCCCCTTTTGGCGAGGATGTTCGATATCAAGTACACATTGACTTGAAGCATAAATATCGCAAACCTCTTTAGCCGAAAGGCCTTTAAAGTTAACTTCCTTTAAGGAAATAAACTTATAATCTTTATTTGTGATTTTGTTAAGCAAATAAACCAAAATATGAGGTGAGTAAAAATAGTAAAAACATTTTTTACCCATTTGTTCACATTGTTTTTTAATGGTTTTAATAACTCTTGGTCTTACAGAATGGGCAGTGCCAATAAATGCTACATCATATTTATACTCATCAACAGGCTTTTCTTCAGCATACTCTTTACCGTATGGGATAGGTAAAAAGGGTATATTGTATTTCTCAGCATCACCGGGGTCAAAGGTTAAAACTTTATCGTAAAGAGAAATTTTGTTTTCTCCATCCGGAACATTATCAACCGAATCCCACAAATACAAAATAAACTTGGCATTTGGGTAAGCTTTTCTTAAAATTTCAAGTTCCTTTTTGCCTGCAGCCTCACTCTTAACAACCAAAACATAATCGTATTGTTTGTCCTTGTTTTCGGCCACGATTTTTTTAATATATTTGCGAACTACTGCCTTGTAAGGTTTAAAATCAAGACGCAAAAGGGCTTTACACAAAAAGCCGTTATTGGGGCGTTCATCATAAAGGTCAACTTCATAACCCTCGTCACTGATTGCAGTCGAAAGTCTTTTTTCATAACTGAAAAACTTAGGTGCAAACATCAAAACCGACTTTTTGTTTCCCATTTCAAATACCTCTTAATCTTCCTTCTTTGCCTTGCGGATTTCTTCTTCCTTTAAACGCTCAAACTCTTCTACCTTGTCAAAACCTTCAGTACTCTCTTTTTTAAGCAATATACGGATCGTCATTAAAATTAACTTAATATCGGTTAGTAAAGAGTAATTTTCAATATACATTAAGTCGAGTCTTAACTTATCGTAAGGAGTAGTGTTATACTTACCGTAAATTTGAGCATAACCGGTAAGACCACCCTTAACCTTAAGTCTGAAACCAAACTCAGGAATTAACTTTTCGTATTCCTCAACGTGTTCAACACGTTCGGGTCTTGGGCCTACAATACTCATATCGCCCTTAAGTATGTTAAGAATTTGGGGCAACTCGTCCACACGGGTTGCACGAATAATGTTACCAACCTTTGTGATTCTGGGGTCCTTATCGGTAGCGGGGACTGATTGACCAGGTTTTTCAGCGTCAACAATCATACTTCTAAACTTTAGAATTTCGAAAACTTCGCCACCCAAAGTAGCTCTTTTTTGTTTGTAGAACACCGGACCGCCATCCTCCACCTTAATGGCAATAGCAACCACGAGCATTATAGGAGCAGCAACAATTACTGCAACTAAGGAAAGGATTATATCCAACAAGCGCTTGAAAATTCTTTGAACGATTGTAAGGCCTGTTCCTTTAACCAATAAGATAGGTGTGTCAAAGGTGCTTACAGGTGATGCGCCACACATAAGAAGGTCGGTAATCTTAGGAACAACATAACTTCTGATTTCGTTTTTGTAACAGAATTTCAATATATCATTTCTGATTTGAGCAGGAACATCATTAATTACAACTGCTTGATATTTCAAAATTTCCTTGCAAATCTTATCAAAATCTTCCTCGGCGGAGATTAATTTTTCAATATGATATTTATCCCATCTTGTGTCGATTTTAATTTTGAGTCCCAGTGCAGTATCGGTGCCAAAAATCATTAACATTCTGTAAGGTGGATAGAAAAGATGATAACTGTAGGTATACAAGTAAACGAAAATGGTGCTAACAATTATATCTGCGACAACAAGTAATAACATCGGTACGGGATTTATTAGGCTGTTTTCAATAAGACATAACTGGAAATAAGTTACAAAATTAACCAGAAAACTTCCAAACCATTGAGCCAATGCTAAATCAAAACGGCGCAAATTTCCGAACTCGAAAGCATCCATATTTTTAAACAAGAAAAACGTAATAAGGGCATACACTCCCATAAGAACATATTTACCTTTGAAAGCAAAAAGTCCGGGAACATCGTAACCAAAACGCCAAAATATATAATAAATAACAGAAAGCACTCCAACCTCAAAGACCGACTCAACAAGTCTCAATAAACTTTTTGTGCTTTCTCTTCTTATATTAGTTTTCATATTTCAAATATCTCCTTTAAAAGAAATAATCCAGAAGTCAAAATAACATTAAAATGGCATAGTAAACCTACTTTATATTTACAGTCATTATAACATATTCTTTCAGAAAAAACAAGCCTATTTTTCGACATCGTTCTTAGCAAAAAGGCGCATTTTTAAATGTTTTTTTGTTAATTATCAACAAAAAATCAACAACAAAAAATAACCCTTCTTTTTTTGTATCATTAAACGCTAAAAAAACACAAAATAAAAGCAACAAAAACGAGCTGAATTCTCATTTTTGTTGCTTTAAATTTAATTGACTTCAGGTAATCCTTTAATACACGTCAACACGGTTATAATACCGGACAAAGCACAGGTGCTGAGTAATCCTAACCAGTCAACCTGAGTTATCCCAAAGGTGTTACTGCCTATAATTGCAAGGGCTGTTTCGGCCACGGTTTTAGCACTTCTGACCAGGGTTGCTCTAATCCACTTTTTTGCTTTATTACTAAGCTTCATATCAAACAACCTCCACCTGTAGCCCATCAATTTCCTTGCCAAAAACACCTGCATACCCATTTTCAGCGTCCTTTGTGTTATATCCTGTAACCCACGGAAGCCACCTTTTGCTTTTCTTTAAATGCACTCGGTATTTCAGTGTTTTCCCAAAATCGGTTTTCATCATAATTCCGTCAATCGATTTGCCGAAAATACCGGCATAATCAGAACGATTTTTAACTTCAGGCAACCATTTTCCACCTTTACAATGGACTTTATATGTTATTTCTCCCTTTGATGGATTTACAAACACACCACAAATACTATGGCCAAAAATTCCTGCATAATCCTCGCAGTTTTTTACGTTTGGAAGCCACTTTTTATGTACCGAATCCCACACTTGATAGATAACATCAATCTTTTGTTCTGTAGTTGTTTTAGACAAGCCCAAAAATTCAATAATACCCTCGGCAACTGCCTTGGCGTAAGCCTTTTGACCGGTTTTTGAAGTTATTATTTTATAATCTTTTGTGCCATCCATAAATCCACCTTCGCAAAGAACAGCGGGGATTTTATTTTGATTAATAACATACCAGTTTTCCTTCTTAATTCCTCTGCCTTTGAGTCCTGTGTATTTCACCAATTTCTCATAAATACACTTAGCAAGTCTGGTATCTTCATTTGTGGGCTTCTTGTCGGTAAACACTTCAACACCTGTCGCATTGTTCCACCTGCCCGTATAGGCATTATGGTGTATTGATACAAAGGCGGATACACCGGCATTAAGATACCCCGCAACTCGGCTTGCAAGACTTTCATCTTTTTTTCCTTCGTTATTATCCAAACGAATAATTTCTACACCATACCCTGTGAGCATTTCCTCTACCATATCGGCCACTTTGTCATTCAACGTCCACTCTTTAATGCCGTCAGGAGTTTGTTTGCCTGCAGTATTCAAGCCGTGACCTGCATCTAAACCTATCTTATAAATTGCCATCAGTTTGCTCCTTTACATCCTCATTTGCAATTTCATACCACCTGTCCACATTTGCAGTTTCAGGGAGTACAACGGTTGTACCAAAGGTCTCGCCATCGGTTAAAACCTTGCCTTCATCGGCTTTTAAAATAATTTGTTTTATAGTTTCTTTTGTCATTTAAAATCACTCCTAATATGCTAACGTCCAGTTTTTAGCGGTTATATACGCCTTTTGATTATCGGTCAATTTAGCCCCGACAGTCGCGTGAAAAGTAAGGGTTTGGGTTGCTTGTCCTGTTAAGTCAGCAAGGTGGTCAATTATGTTTTGAATACTTGCATCACTTAATTTATTTGAATTAGGAAAACCTATACTTTTTGATATAACACCCTCAAAGGTTATATTTTCAAGGTTTGTTGCATTTGTAAAAGTACGGTCAAAAACAATATCATTTCTTAAAAGTATGATTTTTTTAATCGTAACTATTGAGCGATTTTGGTTAAATGTCAATTGTAAACTTGGCGCATCAACCGATATGTCAACATTTATTTCAGTCATACCTCCGTAAGAAAAAACCGATGAGTAGTCAACCGAACTATCACCTGATATAGTTATAGGATATTTTGGTTTAAAGGTTGTATCATCCCAATCCTCACCATAAAAAGCACTACCATACCTTGTTCGATTTCCGTTATCTTGGTAGTTATCCCAAAAGGTGTCATATTCGGCTTTTTTGCCATCTTCAAAACCTTGTTCGTAACCGTTATCACTACCACCATTATCTTCGGTTTTAACTATCAGAGAGCTAAACAAAACTTCTTTTCCGTTTATATAAGCCATTTAATTACCTCCCTGCATCTTTCCTATAATGTGAAAACCTACAACAACGGTATCATCGCTTTCGTACCCACCTTCATTTTTTACTAATGAAAATATCATATTCTTTAAGTCGGGTGTATATGTGGAAGATAATGCGATACCACCTTGTGTGTTTGCATTCGACTCACCATTTATCATATTTAAATTGACAACCGGTAAATCCGAAAATGCAAAAGGTAATACTACTGTGTTACTAAGACATCTTGTATCTTTAAATCTCAAGGTTGTGTGTCCCCAAATTTCTCTGACACCACTCTTCCACTTGCGGAAAGTCAAGGTTCCATATACACCTTGTTCAGTTACATAATCCCCTAAAGACTCTTTTGTTTCAGCAATAATTTCGTTTCTTGAATTATCATCGGTTACAATGTAAAAACAGTCCTGAACCTTTTGGCTTATGGCATCGTATTCCGCTTGTGTGCCCACCCAAACAGTAAAATTTCCACTCTTGTTTTGTTCTTTAAGTGCTTCGGCAAGTTTACTGTTTAAGGCCTGGATTTTAATGGCTTCATCCACAGCCTTGCCCGACTGGGCGTTTTCACTTTCAGGATTAAAGGTTTGGTCAACAATAATACTGTTTCCGTTTTCATCGGTTTGTATGCTTAACAAAGCCTCGGCAACGGCTTTGCCTGACTGGGCGTTTTTACTTCTGGGGTTATAAGTTTGGTCGGTCAGGGCATCATTTCCGTTATCGCCCTTTTCGCCTTTTTCACCCTTTTCTCCTTTTTCTCCTTTTTCGCCCTTTTCACCCTTAAATTTTCCACTATCAGCATCCTCTCTTACCGACTGGGCAGTTTTGACAGCTTTTTGGGTTTCATCTAAAATTTGAGCATAAATGCTTTGGGTGGGTTCCTCGGGACTGTCACCCTGTTCATAACCACTTTCCAAAACCTCGATTTCGCCCCTCACGGTTGTTGCAATCCTATCTCCTTCTAAGCCGAAAACCGAAACGGTAAAAAAAGGAGGTTTTATTACCTCAAAAGGAATTAAACACTCGTCCTGCCCAATGCAATATTGATTTTTAGCATTAAGCAAAAGTTCTACGACGGTATCACCATTTTTAAAAACCACTGTTTTGGTAAGAGTTTCCCAACTTTTAGGAAAACTGAACTTTATTTTCTCAAACATAACACTGTCGGAAACGGTTTTTTCAAGCACCAAAAGGGTGCCGTTTTCTAAAACATCAACATTAATCATATTTTTTCTCCTTTATTTTTTTGTATCCAAAACCCATCCTCCTTTGGGTCTTAAGATTTGATACTAACTAAAGAAAGAAACAAACACACAATTTGTAAACCTTTGATTTTGAAAAAATGCAAAATAAAAAAGCCCACGGTTTAAAACCGTGAGCTTTTAAAATTTTAAAATTAATAATTTTCTTTTCTAACTTCGAAATATGCCTTGGGATGAGCACAAACAGGACAAACTTCGGGAGCCTTTTTGCCGATTACCAAATGTCCACAGTTACGGCATTCCCACATTGTTTCCTCTGCCTTTTCAAATACCTTTTGCATTTCAACATTGTTAAGGAGTTTAAGGTATCTTTCCTCGTGGGTCTTCTCAATAGCTGCCACCATACGGAACTTTTCAGCAAGTTCAGTAAAGCCTTCTTCCTCAGCCTCATCGGCAAATGTAGCGTACATATCGGTCCACTCGTAATTCTCGCCCTCGGCAGCAGCTTTAAGATTTTCAGCAGTGCTTCCTAATGCCTTTAACTCTTTAAACCACATTTTAGCGTGTTCTTTTTCGTTGTTAGCAGTATCAAGGAAAATGGCGCTAATTTGCTCAAAACCTTCCTTCTTTGCAACCGAAGCAAAGTAGGTGTATTTGTTGCGAGCTTCGGATTCACCCGAGAAAGCAGCTCTTAAATTTTGTTCAGTTTTAGTACCTTTTAAATCCATTATTATCACCTCAAAATTTATTTAAAGCTTAACGCTTTATTTCAAAAATCCGTTAACAATTTGCTCTTCAGCCTCTTGTTCGGTTAACCCTAGGGTCATAAGTTTAATCAACTGTTCACCTGCGATTTTACCGATGGCAGCCTCGTGAATCAAGGACGCATCAATATGGTTTGCAGTGATTTCAGGCACAGCCGAAACCTTGGCATTGTCCATAATAATTGCATCACACTCGGTATGACCACTACATATATTATTACCGTTAATTCGCGATAAAAACAACTGATATGAATTATCTTTTGCAACCGAGCGAGAAATTACATTAGCGCTGGAATTTTCGCCATCCAAATCAACGGTAAAATCGGTTTTTGCAGTTTCGACACCACTTGTCATCAACTTTTCTTTAATAACTAAAGTAGCATTATCTTTGAGTTTGGCAGTTGTTTTACGGTCGGTAGAGTCAACACCACTTAACTGGGTTGTCTCCATTTCCATATATCCACCCTCATCTATATTAATAACGGTAGTGGGGTTCATATTACTTTCACCCTTGCCGTCTGCAATACCGATATGTTTTTCCACGTAAGTAACTTTTGAATTTTTACCTACAAAAAATGTATGAACACCATCGTGGCGAGATTCTTCATCACCACAGTTGTGAATGCCACAACCTGCAATAATTTCAACATCACAGTTTTCGCCAATATAAAAATCGTTGTAAACCAACTCTTTCAAACCGGTTTGGCTAATAATTACGGGGATGTGCACCTTTTCACCCTTGGTGCCGGGTTTAATTATAATGTCAATTCCCGGTTTGTCGGTTTTGGTTACAATATCAACATTTTCGGTAACGTGTCTACTTGCAAGTTCGCTGTTAGCACGGATATTGTAAGCGCCATCGGGAGCGCCTTCCATATCTGCAATAATCTTTAAAAGCTCTAATTCGGTATTATTCATTTAGTTTCCCTCCGTTTGAGCTTTTAGTACCGAACAAGCCATATCGGTTGTATGGAGAAGTTCGGGTAAAATTTCGTCTTTGGTGCCTTCGGCCTTTAAACTGCCGTTTGCTAAAACAATTACCTTGTCAGCAATATTTAAAATGCGTTCTTGGTGGGAAATGATAATAATGGAACCACCCAAAGTATCGTGCATTTTTTCGAAAACCTTAATAAGGCTCTTAAAACTCCAAAGGTCAATTCCGGCTTCAGGTTCATCAAAAATTGAAATCTTGGTTGAACGGGCAAGAACGGTTGCAATTTCAATTCTTTTAAGTTCGCCGCCCGAAAGAGAAGCGTTAACCTCACGGGAAATATAATCCCTTGCGCAAAGGCCAACCTGGGATAAATAATCACAAGCCTCGCTAATGCTAACATCACGACCTGCTGCAAGGCTGATTAAATCGTGAACGGTAATACCCTTAAAACGAACAGGTTGTTGGAAAGCAAAACTAATACCTTTCTTTGCTCTTTCGGTAATGGATAAATCGGTAATATCCTCGCCGTCAAGTAAAATTCGGCCACTTGTGGGTTTTATAATTCCTGCAATGAGTTTTGCCAAGGTAGATTTACCACCACCGTTGGGTCCGGTAATTACCACAAAACCATTATCTATATTTAAACTTAAATCTTTAATAATATCCTTGCTGCCGTCTTCATTATAAGCAGTAAAGGAAATATTTTTGAGTTCTAACATTTTTTCCTCCGTTTTATTAATCCTTACAATATAATACCCCTTTTTTATAAAAAAATCAACAGTATTATTGCTTTGTAAAGCCACTTTTTAAGTATTTTTTCAAATAGTTAAAAAAATATTGATTAAAGAGAGATAAAGTGATAAAATAAGTTGTGATTTAGGAGTGATTTTAATGATTAAAATAGGAATTGTGGGATACGGCAACTTAGGTCGTGGCACCGAAAGTGCTATAATGCAAAACCCTGACACTGAGCTTTATGGTGTTTTTTCTCGCCGTGACCCTGCAACCGTTAAAACCCTTACAGGCGCTAACGTTTACCATTTAGATAACATTTTGGAACACAAAGGAAAGATTGATGTTCTTATAATTTGCGGCGGTTCGGCTACCGACCTTCCCGTTCAAACACCTGCTTTGGCTGAGCATTTTAATGTTGTGGACAGTTTTGACACCCATGCAAAAATCCCCGAACATTTTGAAAACGTTGATAAGAAAGCAAAAGAAGGCTCCAACATTGCACTCATTTCGGCAGGTTGGGACCCGGGTATGTTCTCGATTAACCGTCTTTATGCCGAGGCTGTTTTGCCCGAAGGTAAGGACTATACTTTTTGGGGCAAGGGCGTAAGCCAAGGCCATTCCGACGCCATCAGAAGAATTGAAGGGGTTATCGATGCCCGTCAGTACACAATACCTGTTGAAAAGGCAGTAGCATCGGTTAGAAAGGGTGAAAATCCAGAACTTTCAACCCGTGAAAAACACACAAGACTATGCTTCGTTGTGGCCGAAGAAAGCGCCGATTTAGAGCGCATTGAAAGAGAAATCGTGACAATGCCCAACTACTTTGCCGATTATGACACCACCGTTAATTTCATAACTGCCGAAGAAATGAAACGCGACCACAGTGGTATCCCACACGGTGGTATAGTTATCAGAAGTGGCAAAACCGGATTAAATAAGGAAAACACCCACATTATTGAGTACAGTTTAAAATTAGATTCCAACCCCGAATTTACTTCAAGTGTTATTTTGGCTTATGCCAGAGCTGTGGTTAGAATGAGTAAGGAAGGAATGACAGGCTGCAAAACCGTTTTCGATGTTCCCCCTGCTTACCTTTCACCTAAATCGGGCGAAGAACTCAGAAAAAATTTACTTTAAAAGAAAAACTCCCTATCTCAAGGGAGTTTTTTTATATCAACTTATTTTTAATTTCAAACGCAACTTATCGCTAATCATGGCAATAAACTCACTATTGGTTGGTTTGCCACGCTCAATTTGAATTGTATATCCAAAATAAGAATTGAGCACGTCAATATCCCCTCTTTCCCAAGCAACCTCAATAGCATGGCGAATGGCCCTTTCAACGCGCGATGCAGTTGTACTATGCTTTTTAGCGACCGTTGGATATAAAAGTTTTGTTACCGAATTTATTATATCCCCGTTTTTTATAGCCAACATAATGGCTTCTCTCAAATAATTATACCCCTTTATATGGGCAGGAACTCCGATTTGATGAATTATATCGGTTATCATCACTTCCAAATTTGTATCGGTAATAACATTATCTTTAACAACCAAGGGAGAATTTTGATTTTTCCAACCCGAAAGTTGTATTATTCTTTGAGCCATAACATTAACATCAAAAGGCTTCAAAAAATAATAATCCACACCACCGTCAATTAGTTCCTTTTCCAACCTTTCGTTATCAAAACCCGACATTGCCATTATCATTGGCTTATCCTTAATATTGCTTTCGTTAATGTTTTTAATAACACCCAATATATCCATATTAGGCATAAAAACATCTGCTAAAACAATATCGGGCGCTTCGTTTTTTACCCTTTCTATTACCTTTAGACCATCCTTTTGACATAGACTAACCTGCATACCATAAGCCTTAAATGTTTTGGCGCAATTTTCCCCTAAAAGCGACGAATCGTCAGCAATAATTACCTTCAACTGTTTTTCCATAATATTTCGCTCTCCTTTGTTTGTTTTCCCATATATTACCATATTTATTGGATAAATGCAAGTATTTTTACAATAATTACATAATTTTGTGGAAAAATTATAGAATTTTACATTTTATTACTTTTTTCGACCTACCGATGTCTTAAGAAACGGCAAAAACACCATTTTTACATTAAACTAAAAACGATTAAGTATTTTATATGCTTCTCTTTCTTTTTTCTTGAAAAATTATGAAAGTTATGTTATAATAATCCCGTATGTAAAGTTTTGATATTGCGAGGTATGTTTAATGTATCGATTAAGAGTTGCCATATCTATTTTATCCGTTATAACCGTATCATTAATGGTGATATTCGGACTCTTAGATATGAACAAAAGAAATGCCCCTAAAATTTATTGTAAGGAGAAAAGCACCATCAGTGTTCCAACCGATATTACTGATGCTGAATTGCTGAAATATGTAACTGCTATCGACCGTGAAGACGGTGCTTTGACAAATAAAATAGTAGTTGAACGTCAATTCTACTTTTTAGAAAAAGGACTTACAACGGTTATTTTCTCGGTATGTGATAGCGACAACAATACTGCAAAGTTGGAGCGCAAATTACGCTTCACCGATTATCACTCCCCTGAAATCAAATTAAACAACGACCTTATCGTTCCCATCAAAGGTAATGTTATTTTCAGAAACTCTGTAACCCTTATTGATAAATATGACGGAGATTTAACATCCCACATTAAGATTATTTCTCCCAGTTACAACCGACTTGTAGCCGGAAAATACGATATCAACTTTAAGGTTACCAACTCTTTCAGCGATACTTGTGATATAACCGTACAAGCCATTGTTACCGAAGAAGATTATTCCGCTGCCACAATTAGACTTTCCGATTATTTGATTTATGCTTCCAAAGGTGAAGAAATCGACTTTTCTAAATACATAACTACCGTTTTAAATCACTACGGTCAAAGTTATACCATCGAAAACGTTGAGATTGATGCTTCAGAATATAACCCCGACAAACCGGGAACATACAATATATTCTATGCCATTAAATCGGGCGAAACCAATGTGACAAGAACCCGTCTTGTAGCAATTGTAAGGGAGGAGAAAAAATAATGAGAGAACTAAAAGCATCTTTAATTAACCCTTTCTCCCTGGTAGACGACCTTCTTCGCAACTGGTGGGTTATCCTTCTTTCTGCTGTAATCGGATTCAGCGGTTTTCAGGTTTACAACTCTGCTTTCGTTGTTGAAAAGTACACCAGCACAACTACTATCGCCGTTAACTTGAGTGGTTATACCGATAGTGCGACAGCAACCTCCCTCTCAAGAACAATTGAAATTGCCGAAGCCTTCCAAAACGTTCTTAAAAGTTCTGCTTTAATCGATGTTGTTGAAGAAGAAATCGGCAGCAAAATTACCGGTACGTTAACAGCCGTTCAAAAAAGCGAAACAAACCTTATTGATATTTCGGTTACCGATGTTTCCCCCGAAAAAGCATACAAAACTCTTAAATCGGTTTACGAAAATCACCATCTTTTGACCGATAGCGCATTTAGTAACATCGTAATAAGTGTTGTTACTCCTCCATCCATGGCAACCCGCTCAAATCTTATGGGAATAATAATAAATTCCTGTATTTGTGCTTTTATAATGGCAGTTTTATGCGTAATCGCAATATTAACCCTCTCCTATTTCAGAGATACTGTTAAAAACACCTCTGATGTTGAAGACCTGCTCGACTGTAAGCTTTTCGGCAAAATTGACCACGTGAACAAAAACAGTGCTAAACTTAAAGATAAGGTTGTTGGTCTTATGATGAATAACCCCCTTATCGATTATAAATTCAGCAACTGTTTCAGAGAAATGGCCATTAAACTTATAAGTCTTAAGAGAACTAAGAATATTAAGTCCATAATGATAACCAGTATTGCCGAAAATGAAGGCAAAACCACCGTCAGCGTAAACCTTGCTTTGGCATTGGCCGAAACCGGCAAAAAGGTTATTTTGGTTGACTGTGACTTTAAACTTCCTGCTGTTTATAAGTTCTTTACCAACACACCCATAAACGACTCTCAAGAACTTGCCCATTTCTTGAAGGGTGACACCGATGATTATACCACCACCGTTAGATTTGATAAAAACACTAATATTTACTTAACAGGTGGTAAAAAGCAATATCGCAACTCTTCAGAAATTATCAACAGTCGCCGTTTTGCCAACTTTATAAAACTTTTAGAGGAAGATTACGATTTTGTTGTAATCGATACTCCTCCCGGAGGTATTACCGTTGACTCGGAAATCGCTTCCGAAAAGGTTGATGGCTTATTACTCGTTGTAAGACAAGACTTTACCGAGGTTGAGCCAATTAATGATTATATTTCCAACATTAATTCGGATAAGCTTTTAGGTTGTGTATTCAACAATGTTTCAACCCTTAACTTTGCTTATAAATCCGACTCGGATAATGAATTATACAATAGAGGAGGGATTTAAGTGAGCACTTCAAAAACTACTGCCAACGAAAATGAATACAGCGATATTCTTACCATTATTGGTAGAATGCTATTACTTATGAAGAGACATCTTTTAAAGGTTTTATGCATTATCATAGCTTTCGTTATACTTGCATTATCCTATGCCTATGTGACCTATTCTCCAAGTTATAAATCAAGTGTTACCTTTACTATTACCCCTCTTGTTCTAAGCGATGCAGAAAGTGGTATTTCGGTTTATAAATTCAACTCGGTCACCTCTTTTTCGGACCAAATGAATAAAACCTTCCAACACATCGCCCAATCAGAAACACTTAGAAATACAATAGCCTATGACTTGGGCAGAAAAATGAATGGTAGAATAATCGCCGAACCTATTACAGGTTCCAACATATTCAAAGTTACTGCAGTTAGTCCCTCAGCAAAAGATGCGAACGATATAATGAAATCTTTCGTAAAATCTTATCCCAGTATTGCAGAACATATTATAGGCGATACCCGAATTCAAATCATCCATTCTTCCGGTATGCCGAGTAAGCCTTACAATGTTCCAAACTATTTCCTTTACGTTGTTGTAGGCGTGTTGGTTGGTATTTGTGTTAATTTAGTTATATTCTATATTGTTGCTAACTATGCTCAAACCATCAAGGATAAAACAGATGTTACAACTAAACTCAACAGTCATTACATCTGCACCATTCCTCACGTTTACCTCAAGCGCAACAGTAACGAAAATGTTTCATTAATTAAGATGAGTCCTAAAATCCCCGATTTTGTTGAGGGAATTCGTGTTCTTAAAAAGAGGGTTTCGACCCTTTTAAGAGAAAACGAGAAAATCATCGCAATAACAGGAACAACCTTGGGTGAAGGCTCAACAACCATTTCATATAACTTAGCAACTGCCATGGCAAACGGTAATCAAAAGACCTTGCTTATTGATATGGATATGGTTAGCCGTACTCTTCAAAACGTATTGCTTAAGGATCCTAAAAAATGCATTGGTATTACCGAAGTTATCACCAAAAACGCTGACTTGGATAAGGTGATTTGTAACATCTCTGAAAACTTTGATGTTCTTTTTACAGGGTCATCAAACTGCAAATACAACAACGCAGGTTTCAAAAAGATATTCCAAGAACTTCGTGAAATCTATGATGTTATAATAGTAGATATGCCTCCCACAGGCGTTCTTCCCTCGGTTTCACTTGTTACCGACCTTTGCGATAACATCATCTTTACCGTTAAATCCGATGATACCGGCATCAGCCAAATCAAACGTGCTTTGCAATATATTCTTTATAGTAAAGCAAGACTTATCGGATTTGTTATCAACAACCACACCTCAGGTTCAAGCTATGGTTATGGCGGCTATTCGGGCCGTTACCGTTCAGGATACGGTTATCGTTCAAGATATCGTTATCGTTCTCATTACCGTTACGGCAAATACAGCAGCTACGGCTACGGTATAGATTCCGTAACCGAACCCAGAAAATAAAATTAGAGCTGGCAGGTTATTCTGCCAGCTCTATTATTATACCTATTGTTCCTCGTTTGCCGTTTGTGGCTCGGTGGGAATGTAAATCCTCACTATTACAACAAGTGCAAATATCGGTCACATCAATATTTTCAGGATGTATTCCTGAAGCAATTAAAATTTGGCGATTAGCCTCGGCCAAATTAAGCATATACTTTCCGTTGCCTTTAACTTTCACAAAATCAACCAAATTCAAAAAATCAATTTTTTTAAACTCATCAATAACAGGGTCGTCGACCTCGTAACAACACTGGCCAATATTTGGGCCAATGCCTGCAATTATATCTCTCGGATTACAACCGAATTCGTTCACCATTTTATCAACAGTGCATTTTCCGATAAGTTGCACAGTGCCTCTCCACCCTGCGTGGGATGTGGCCACAACCCTTTTAACAGGGTCATAAAAAACAAGAGGTGTGCAGTCGGCATATTGGGTGACAAGGGCCACATTAGGACAATTTGTAATAAGTCCATCCACATCCTCGAAAGACTCTTTATAAATTCCTCTTCCTCGGTCTTGCTCGGTAACTATGACTACATTATTAGTATGAGTTTGTTTACTCAGCACTAAATTTTCAGGGTTAATTCCCACAGCATCACAAAGAATTTCGAAATTTTTAATAACATTTTCGCGATTTGTGTCTTTGTCAAAACTTAAATTCATTGTGGCCGTGTCCCCACTGCTGACACCACCGTGTCGAGTGGAAAAAATATGTCTCACTCCCTGCTCGGATGCAAATTTTGGGAACTGAATATAAACCAACTCATCTTTTTTGACAACGTTAAGGTTTTTACTTTCCATCTACTTCACCTTTAAGTTTTAAAAGATTAGCATAAGACTCAAACACTTGAGCCTCCTCTTTGTAAGAAAAACGATAAACCTCGGTCATTAGCGCACCGTTATAATTTTTATTCTTTAAAAATTGGAAAAATCCCGAAAAATCAAATTTTCCGTCAAGGGGTAAAAGACAGTCCCCGGCAACCGAGTGGTCGCTTATATGGAAATGTCTAATATTATCGTAAAATTCCTCAATCAAATCCATGGGTAAATATCCACAACGAACCGACTGCTTAATATCAAAACAAAACTCGGCGTCGTCCCCTAAAATCTCTTTCATACTGCGCAAAAATTCAACATCACCCGAACGGTAGTTGACAACATTTTCCTGCAACACGGTAACCGAATTTTTAAGGCACTCTTCCTTTATTGTCATAAATCGTTGACAATATTCTTCATCGGTCAATACACCGTTAGGTTTGCCACCGTGCATAATAATATACTTTGCACCCAAAGCCTTGGCAACTTCGGAGTAACGGCGATATTTTTTTACAGCCTCATTAAAACGGCGCTCATAAGCCGAAAAAATCATAAAAGACTCAGCCAAAGAAAATGTGGGATGAACGGCAGTAATATTCAAATTGTATTTTTCTTTGATTTCGAGCAAAATGTCAATAAAACTATCCTTAAGTTCGCTCTCGCAATTAAAGAAAACTTCGGTATTCTTAACCCCTGCGCGACCGATTTGCTCTAATGCAACTTCGGTTTCCAAGGGATAAAAGGACGCCGTCGAAATACCTAAATTCATCTTTACATCTCCTTTTAAAAATCTAATTTTCGGGATTTATATAAACCGTTTTGTTGGTGGTATAAATCACCATTCCTGCCTTTGCACCATTAGGCTTTTTAACAAACTTAACGGGTGTATAATCCACAGGCACCTGAGAAGACTCCTTGGCCTTGGAATTTTTTGCTGCCAAAGTTGCAGCCTGCAAAATAGTTTGGTCGCTTACATCCTTGCCTTCACACATAACGATAACGTGGGAACCGGGAATATCCTTTGTGTGAAACCACAAATCGTTTTTGGAAGCAAGTCTGGTGGTCAAATAATCATTTTGAGTGTTATTCTTGCCCACCAAAATTCTATATCCTTCAACACTTGTAAACTCCAATGGTTTTGGGGTTTCTTTTTTTCTTGAGATCTTTTGAGCAGGTCTTTTTATATATCCTGCTTCGTACAATTCTTCCCTGATTTCACCAATTTCGGCAATTGAGCCACATCGCTCAATGCTTTCAAGCACCGACTCAAAATATATAAGTTCTTGTTTATCTTCCCTAGTAAACCTATTCAGCGCCTCGGCAGCCGTATAGGTCTTTTTGTATTCCTTAAAATATCTGTCGGCATTTTTAGATGGGGATAAAGCAGGGTTTAAGGGAATTTTCACAAGAGACATATTCTCATCATAATAATTTTCCACAACGGCTTCGTTGTCCCCCGGTTTCAGCCTATAAAGATTTGCCTTAATAAGTTCACCGAAAATTCTTAAATCCTCTCGGTTTTCGCACTTTTTAAGGTCTTGTAATCGCAAAGCCAATCGTCTGCTTGTACGGTCTTTTAAATTTTTAACAAGTTTAATAATATCCCTTGCGGCCGTACTTATGCGCTGAGCATTTTCCTTTTCAAGATAAAACTCATCTAAAAGATATGAAAAACTTTCAAAAACCTTGTTCTCATACCCTACACCGTACTGATGGATTTCGGTATAAGAATAATCAAAGGGCTCTCCATCGGGTTTTAAAACCATTATAGGCACTTGTTCTTGACACAAATCTTCAAGCAAATTGTCATAGGCTTTTTTGAGTCCCACAGTTTGGGATTTAAACTCAATTTCACGGCATACCAAAGGTGAAAAACCTTCGGCAAGGTTTAAAAGTTTTTTGGCCAAATCGGGACAATCGTTGCCGATTTTTTCTAAAATCTCACCCTCGTTTTTAACAGGATTAAGTTTCTCCTCTTTTTCAGGATATTCGTAATCGGCGTTTGGCAAAATATATCTCTTAGCCGTTTCCACATCACTGTGTTTCAAGGCATCCACAATTTTGCCATTTTCTCTAACCAAAATTACATTGGCCTTAGCGCCTATCATTTCGCAAACAAGGCGATAATTTTCGGTGTCTCCCATTTCATTGGCAGCAGTGAAATAAAGCTCAGCCACCCTTTCGAGTGAAGGTTGAGCCACCTTCACAAGTCTTGCTGAAGAAATATATTTTCTCAAGAGCATACAAAAATTAGGTGGAACAGCAGGATTTTCGGGTCGACTTTCGGTAAAATGAAGTCTCGCCGAGCCGGTTTTAACATTTATGTAAAGTCGTTTTGCAAAACCTTTTTTACGAAGCAGTAAAACCAGCTCATCTCTCGATGGCTGGTATATTTTATCAATATGGGAGTCAACAGCTTCACTTATTTCGCCTATGACTTTACTCAAGAATCCGCCGTCAAACGCCATAAATTCTCGTAAATCTCCTTGTAGTAAGCTAATTCATCGGCCTTGTTTTCTATCTTTTCCAAAGCCTTCATACATTTAAATGCTCGGTCTCTTTGCTTTTCAATATACATTTTGCCTTCACTGATTTTAGGGTCAACAAGACCCGAAAAATAAAACCAATTTTCCTTTTTGGTTTTTTCGCCTGTATATTTACAAAGCATAACCGAATAAAGTTTTCCGTTTTCTGAAATTGGAGTTTCAGACAGAACGGAAAACCCATTTTCGTAAAGATTTTTTCTTAAAAATTCGGGTGATGTGGTAGGTTGCAAAATAAGGGTGGCATTATCCTTCAATATTTCCGGACTACGGGATATAATACCCCAAATAACCTCACCACCGATACCTGCAATAACAAAGGTATCGGCCTCGCCTTTACTAACCCCCGAAATGCCATCGCAAAGGCGAAGAGAAATATTCTCCACTTCGGCTTTTTTGATGTTTTCCTCAGCCTTTTTCAAGGGCTTTTGGTTAATATCGGTGGCAATAACACTTTTGGCCTTGCCTCTTTTAATCAAAGCAATCGACAAAAAAGCGTGGTCGGTGCCCACATCACAAACCTTCGCATCTTGGGGAATTAACCTCAAAATCGTTTCGAGTCTTAAAGACAGTGTTTGCATTATTTGTCTTCGAAATACTTATTTAATTTTTCAAGTAATGCGTCACAGTCGGTGCCGTGCGCCATACAAGCCTGTTCAACAGTTTCGCTTCTAGAAACAGGGCAACCCAAGCAGTGCATACCGATTTCAAGGAAGTATTGAGCGCAGCCCGAATCCTTGTCCAAAATATCGCCAATAATCATATCTTTTGTAATTTTCATAATTTTTTCTCCTTAAAATAATTTTATTTCTTGTGATAAATCTTTTCTTGCGTGATTATAAAGTTTACGGTTATCCATAGCCCAAACTCTACCCGAAAACTCACCTTTTTCGGTTTGTGCAACGGCTTCTTTCATTTCGTAAACCCTTGAATCCATTAAGTCGAGTTGGCTTAAAAGTTCGGCCTCAATGAACATTGGTCTCACAGCAGCGCCAAATTCAGGCTCGCCGTGATGAGAAAGGCACATATGCTTTAACAATAAGGGTACATCACTTATAATTCCCAATTTTTCAGCATATTTTCCGATAATCTCAGCACCCATTGTAAGGTGACCTAATAAATTACCCTCAACCGAATAACCGGTTGCAATTCCTGTTTCGGCAACCTCAAACTCGTCAATTTTCGCAATATCGTGAAGTATTGCGCCTGCAATTAAAAGGTCTTCATCCACAAAGGGATAAACCTTACACATATTTTGAGCCAAACGCACAATGGACAAGGTGTGAAGCATAAGTCCACCACGAACAGCGTGATGAAGTTTAAAGGCAGCCGGCCAGTAAAGAAGTTTAAGTCGGTTATCTTCTAAAATAGCCGAAACCAAATTTCTTAAATCCTCGTCCTCAAAGCCTTGGGCCAAACCGTAAAGTTCGGCGAACATTTCCTCTCCCGAATAAAGGGCAGTTTTCACAAAATCGGCAGGGTCAACTCCGTCGCTCTCCACTGCAGGTCTGATTTTTTCCACCTTTAACTGGTCAACACCATTGTAAGGTGAAATCACACCTCTAACCTTGATTAAGGCGTTAGGAGTATACTCACCGTGAAGGTCTTTTGAATAACGCCAAAGTTTTGCATTAATTTCTCCGTCGGCATCCGAAAGCATCATGTCAAGATAACTGTCACCCCTTGTGGATGTTTTCACCTCAATACTCTTAATGATGCAATAGCCTTCAACCAAACCATTATTGTCTAAAGGATTAAAATTCATAAGCCAAATTCCTTTACTTTTTTAAAATTCTATACTTTTTAGATATTATTTTTAAGGCATTTCCTCTAAGTAACTTGTAACTGCGTAGAGTGTTTGACCTTGCCAAATTACTCGAGACCAACCACGGTCGCTATATCCTGTCCTCTCAACAATTTCCCCGTTTTTAAGGAGATATACGACCTGAGAGTCCTCGCCACCTGCAGGATTAGAACGCAAATTGGTTTCGGTTTTTGCCGTTACTCTGTCTGCAGTTTTATGAAAGAACATTTCATTGTTTTGGTCCGAGGGTGGCTCGGAATTATAAGGTTTATAATTAAGGTCGGCAGTAAGATATTGGCTTACTGCGTATAAAACCTCACCATTATATGAAATTTTAGACCAACCTTTATCATTGTTTTTTGCCAAACGTTCTAAAACCATACCGTTGGAAATTTCCACAACAACTTCAGAATTAGTTGTGGGTTCGCGCCTTAAATTCACAGAATTTTTAGGTGTTACCTTATCGTTTGTAACGGTATAACCATCGCTTACCGAAGAGGTTTGTGAATTTTCCTGAGGCTTTTGATAATTTTCTTCATTGGTTAAATAACTTGACACTGCATACACAGTTTTTCCACCAAATATTAATTTAGACCAACCATTACTTCCTATCGCAGTTCTTTCTAAATACTCACCTGCATTTAGAACACCTACCTGTGCAGAGGTAGAGGTTGCACTTTCACGCAAGTTCACCTGATATTTTGCCGTAACACGGTCACTTACAGATTTATATGTGTTATCAACAGGTTTAGGTGCTTGAACCTCTGAAACTACGCCGTTTTCAAGAGGCGCTTTTTTTGAAAATTGCTCATAAGAAACAACCAAATCAACATCTGAATTAATACCTTCCACCACACCCTTGTTGGTGTATTGCCACATTGAATATTTACCACTATATTGTGGATTTTGCACCTCGGGATAAATCTTACCGTCAAAATGGGCTATCCAAATTTTTGCAACATTTTCTATTCTTTGAGTTTCAAATTCTCCCAATAAATCATTTTTAGAGGCATAAAACATAGCCTCATATCCAAAGTTCTTTATCGTGATTATAAAACTCAATGCATTATCGGTTTTTTGTTTTGAACCCAAATTATACATTCTGCTATCGCTTTTTGTAAAACCTTCGCAGTCGTAAACAACGGGAAGTGATATTGGGTAATTTTTAATGTTTTCTTTTACCCATTCTGCCTCTGCTTTGGCTTCGGCAGTATTTACAGCTGTGGAGAAAAAATATACTCCCACCAAAACACCGGCTTTATCAGCCTGTTGAATATTATAATCGGCATACTCATCTTTATAAATATTACCGTTTTCGCCCCTATAACCTATTCTTATAACAGCGAAATCTATTCCTTGACTTTTGACCTTACTCCAGTCAATTTTCCCTTGCCACTTTGAAACATCAATACCGTTCTGCAAACCTTTTTTTGAGGTTATTTCTTTGACGTTTACAACTTCTCCCAAAGGTTTTCCTGTCTCTCCACCTTGAGGGTCTTCGGTAGCCGATGTTGCAATAGTATTTTCTATTTTAGAAGAAATTTGTGAGCTTTGATTTCCCTTTTCAGGTTCTTTTTCACTACCACAACCACATACAAATGGCACTATCAAAGCAATAGTTAAAATAATTGTTATACCTTTTGTGAATTTCATCTATTTCACCTTTTTCTTTGCCCAAATGTGGGGTGAGAAAAATAATAACATCGGATAAATTTCAAGTCTTCCCAAAAGCATGGCAATTGAAAGGGTGACCTTTGATAAATCGGAATATGGTGCGTAGCTTCCCGTAGGTCCAACGATGCCAAAGCCAGGTCCAACATTGTTAAAACAAGCAACCATTGCCGAGAAATTAGTTTCGAAGTCGAAAGCATCAAAACTCAAAATAAGTAAAATCACAGCCATACAAAAAACATAGATACACAAATATCCGTTTACACTGGAAATACTCTCACTATCAAGAGGTTTGCCTTCAAATTTCACCGTCTCAACCGAGCGTGAGTGAAGTGTGTGTTTAAGGTTGGCTTTTATTGATTTAAAAAGCATTATAACACGGGAAATCTTTAAACCACCTGCAGTTGAACCGGCACAAGCACCCGTAAACATCAGAAATAACAAAATTGTTTTTGAAAGGGTGGGCCATGCGTTGAAATCGGTTGTGGAATAACCTGTGGTACTTATAATTGATGCAACTTGGAATGCTGCATGTCTGATACTATCCGACACACCCGACATTGCTTTAATATTGTTGAAAATATTTACAGCAATAGCACCCGAGGAAACCAACACAATTGAAAGATAAACCCAAAGTTCTTCACTTTTGAAAATGGCCTTAAAACGTTTAGCCAAAACAAAATAATAAATATTAAAATTAACACCAAAAATAATCATAAATACGGTTATAACCCATTGAAGGTATGGACTATATCCACCGATACTGTCTGACTTTACACCAAATCCACCAGTACCTGCTGTGCCAAACATGTGAACTAAACTTTCATATAAATTCATACCACCGGCCAAAAGGAAAATAACCTGAAGCAAACTTATAAAAATATAGATAAGATATAAAATCTTGGCAGTGCTTCTAACCTTGGGTAAAAGTTTTCCAACCGAAGGTCCCGGCATTTCGGCACGCATAATGTGAATTGTGCGTCCCGAGTCGGAGGTTAAAATCGCCATTACAAGAACCAAAACTCCAACGCCACCTACCCAATGGGTAAAACTGCGCCAAAATAAAAGTCCCTTGGACAAGGCTTCAACATTTGTCAGAATCGAAGCTCCTGTTGTGCTGAAACCACTTGCTGTTTCAAAAAAAGCATCCACAAAACTTGGAATTTCACCACTTATAACAAAGGGTAATGCACCAATAACCGACATTATAATCCAAGCCAAAGCCACAATTACAAAGCCTTCTTTTGCAAAAATGGTCTTGTCCTTAGTTTTGCCGAAGAAGTTTAAAACAAACCCAACCACAAGACACAAAAGCATTACGGCAGCAAAGATAAGGGCAATTTTCCACTCACTGTAAATCATTGAGCAAACAAGTGAGGGAGTCATAATCAAAGCTTCAATCAAGGTGATTTTGCCCAGCATTGAAACAATCATTTTTCCGTTCATAGTTTACCTCTGCTTTAAAATATCCGAAAGTCGGTTGATTCTGTAACCTGCTGCCAAAACAATGATTTTATCCCCTTCTTTAATGCAATCACTACCGGAAGGAATGATGATTTTTCGGTCTCTGATAATTCCTGCAATCAAGGTGTTTGGATTGAGGTTTAACTCTTTAAAGGGTATATCCAAAACTGCCAAATCGTTTTTAACATTAAACTCTAATGCCTCAACCATATCATCCATTAATCTATAAAGTGTTTCCACACTTGAGCCCTCAGAATTTTGCAAAGCACGAACATATCTTAAAATAATATTAGCAATAATCTTTTTGGGTGTAACAACAGTGTCCAGCCCCCAATGCTCTGCCATTGGAATTAAGGAGTCGCGGTTAACCTTTGCAATAACCTTGGGAACACCCTTGGAGGAAGCAAAAGAGGAAAGAAGTATGTTTTCTTCATCAAGTCCCGTAAGGGAAACGAAAGCATCGACCGAAAGAAGTCCCTCTTCGATTAACAATTCGTGATTTGCGCTGTCGCCACAAATAACAGTCGCCTTTGGCAATGCTTCGCTCAGCGCCTCACATTGATTACGGTTTTTTTCAATTATTGTAACCTTACTGCCCGATTGACAAAGTCTTTTTGCCAAATAATATGCCGTTCGGCTTCCACCGAGAATCATAACATTTTTGGCCATTGTGGAAACAATTCCCATTTCTTTAAGGAGTTTCACGATTTCAGACTGTTCTGCAACAATGCCAATTCTATCCCCGCTTTTAAGAACAAAGTTGCCGTCGGGAATATAAACCTCGTCTCCTCTTTTTACGGCGCAAATAAGGAACTTTGCCTTAAATTTAGAGCGAAGCTCACTCAAAACAACACCCTCTAAAGGCGACTTGGGCTTTAAAATATGTTCTATCATTTCAAAGTTTCTAACGCTAAAGGTTTCAACCTTGGCAGCCGAGGGCAACTTTAAATTGTGAAACATTTCTCTTGCCGCAACAAGTTCCGGATTAATAACCATCGAGAGTTCCAAATTTTGCTTCATAATACCGAGACTACGGTCGTTATATTCAGGGTTTCTGACACGGGCAATAGTATGCTTTGTTCCCATCTTTTTGGCAAGGAAGCAAGAAAGCATATTAAGTTCATCGGAACCTGCCACTGCAATTAAAAGCTCGGCGTTTTTCGCACCTGCCTCCTCCAAAACATCGGTATCGGCGCAGTTTCCACAAATGCCCATAACATCATACATATTGGTAATTTCTTCTATAACCTGAGGGTTACAGTCGATAACCACAACATCGTGACCTTCTTCTGCAAGGGTCGAAACAAATGTGGCACCGATTTTTCCCAAACCTGCTACGATGATTTTCATCTTTTAAAAACCTCTTTCTTTCAAAAAGCAAAACCTGCCAAATCTAAACTTATTGGCAGGTCATTTTTTAATTACTGCTTGCGGTCGAAGAAGGAATTTCCTTGCCTTTAAGCACAGCATTAATGGCCTCTTTAGCCGTTTCTACCGTATTTGTATCCGGTATCATTACATATAATTCTTGTGCAGAATAAGAGTAGGTTTTCTTATGAGCGCCCTTTCCGTCAACCGATATGGACTCGAACTTCCATTCTTTACCCATGGAGCTCATTTGATAACTTATAAGTTTTTTGATTTCTTTTTCAGCGAAGTTTGTTTTTGTGTTTTTAGAAATTGACTCAAGCATATTCTCTATATTTGAAGGAATAAACATTGCAGGAGAAATTGCCTTTTCAACAACAGCAGAAATAAGCTCTTGTTGGTGAAGACCTCTTTGACGGTCTCCTCCGGAGAATATTTTTCTCTCTCTTACAAAGGCTAAAGCAGCGTCTCCCTGCACAAAGTTTTCACCCTTAACAAACTTATATGGCTTACCTGTATAAGAATTGGATGAAGTGAAATTGTAATCCGAGTGTACCGAAACTCCGCCTAATGAATTAACAATATCATAAACCGATTTAAAATTCAGCTTTGCATAATAGTTAAACTTCACATCATAAAGGGCTTCTAATGTTTTCATTGAACACTCTATACCGTAATTACCTGCATGGGTAAGTTTATCCATCTTGTTGGAGTCACCCTCTAAAGGAACAAAGAAATCTCTTGGTGTTGAAACCATCAAAACCTTTTTATCTTTAGGATTTACAACTACAACTATATTAACATCAGACAAACCTTTGTCCTTGATTTCAGTAGAATTTTTAGTATCTACTCCCGAAAGATAAACGATAAATGGATCTCTTGAAATATTTCCTACTTGGTTGGTGTTTTCACCTGTTCCCAAAGAAATATCGCCGATAGCTCCGTTTAATATGCCCATATATGACATACCAAATGCAGAAACCATAAGCATCATTATGCTAAGAAAAATACTAATAATTCTTTTTCTTTTAACCCTTCGATTTTGACCTGTCAAAAGTTTTATATGAACTCCTGCCAAAATGCCTAAAAGAATTATGAAAACAAAAACATAAAAAACAGGGAAAATTTGTATCAAGGTAGCATAAAGAATAAGAGCTATTACTACCATCATTTCAATGGGGAATAAAATCTTGCTTATAATATCTAAGGCAATTTTAGATTTTGGAGTTTTAGAATAAATATCTATACTTTCGTTTGCACTGGATTTTTTCTTTTTAGTAGAAGAATAAATCTCATTTTGTGGTTTTTTTGCGTGTTTCAAGTTAATTTACTTCCTTTGTTAAATTAATTTTCGGTAATTTTATAAGTAGAAACTATCTCGGCAACAATTTCCTTCATATTATCGGTTTCTTCTTTATAAGCCACCTCAAGACGAGCAAGTTGTTCTTTAAACAATTCATCATCCATTTCAATAGGCTTTCCAATATGAATAAGTTTATTTTCGGTTTCTTGCAAACCTTCTTCATCCATAAGCAACTCTTCATAAAGTTTTTCGCCGGGGCGAAGACCGGTATATTCAATCATAATATCAACATCAGGTTGATAGCCCATAAGTTTAATAAGTTTTCTTGCCATATCAGCAATCTTTACGGGCTCACCCATATCGAGAACATAAATCTCGCCGCCCTTAGCATAATAACCTGCCTGAAGCACCAAGGAAACTGCCTCGGGTATGGTCATGAAGAAACGGGTAATTTCAGGATGAGTAACGGTGACAGGTCCTCCTGCCTCAATTTGTTTTTCAAACAAAGGCACAACACTTCCGTTAGAACCCAAAACGTTACCGAAACGAACTGCAACAAAGTCGGTATCGCGAGCCTCACGATTCATCATCTGAACAATCATTTCGCAAAGACGTTTTGAAGCACCCATTATATTAGTAGGATTAACCGCTTTGTCGGTAGAAATAAGTACAAACTTTTTAACCTTGTATTTTACAGCCGCTTGGGCCAACTTATATGTACCAAAAACATTGTTTTTGATAGCTTCATTAGGACTCTGCTCCATTAAAGGAACATGCTTATGCGCAGCTGCATGGAAAATTATATCAGGTTTATACTTAGACAAAACACGGTCAAGTCTGGCAGTATTACGAACCGAACCGATAAGAACTTCTAAATCAAGATAAGGATATTTCTTTACAAGTTCCATTTGAATATCATAAGCATTATTTTCATAAATTTCGAAAATAATTAATTTTTTAGGAGCCGACATCGCTATTTGGCGACAAAGTTCACTACCAATAGAACCGCCACCGCCGGTAACCATTACAACCTTGCCCGAAATATAATTATAAATTTCATCAAGGTTAACCTTAATTGCGTCTCTCTCCAAAAGGTCTTGTATTTTAACTTTACGGCGTTTACCCAAAACATATTTGCCGCTTACCATTTGATAAATTCCGGGGAGAATTTCAACACTACAGTCAGTACCACTGCAAATTTCAAGGATTTCTTTTCTTTCTTCGGTACTGCTGCTGGGAATAGCATAAACAATTTTATTTACTTTATATTTGTCAACTGCTTCTGCAATACAATTTCTATCGCCGACAACCGGAACGCCCTCTAAAAGACAACCCTTTTTATAAGGGTTATCATCTATTATACAAACCACTTTGGAATTTATCTTTTCGGTTCTTGTAATATCTCTTATAAGGGTTCTTCCTGCAGCACCTGCACCGATAACCATAACCCTTTCGTCAGTTTTTGTGTTATATTTATTAAAAATATTTTTAATGTCTTTTACAATTCTATAGGCAAAGTGAACCCCCGTTGTAAGAAGGAAATTAACTACTATAGCAATTATGTAATATGAAGCCGCCATATTAATAAAGTCAAAGTTATAAGCAATTGCCATTGTCGCTGTTATGACACCATAAGACATAAATATCCTAAGCAAAATATCCACACTGGCAAAACTCAAAAAGTTATTATAAAGTCGCATAATTGCGAAAATTATAACGCAAAAAGGCGCCCATATCCATACAGTTCTGAAAAACTCATCAACATATGCCTGAGGAATATTGCTGGGTTTAAACTCGAACTTTATCCACATTGATGCCAAAAAAGACAAGGCTACCGTGAAGCTATCCAGTAATACCAAAACAGAAAAAACCTTGATTTTTTCTTTGTATTTTTTAAGCCATGTAATCATAATCATGTTTCCTTCTTTTTCATTATAATAAAAAAGTGTATATCCTTTAATATAATAACAAATTCTGTCCACTTTTTCAACATATTTCTTTTAAATGCCGAAATAAAATTGGCACGGAATTTCTTCCGTGCCTTAAACTTAATTTATAAACTTATTAATTTGTGAAAACCTGAAAATCAAAGCTGTTGCCACAACCGTTATTATCAGTTCGGGTAACATATAAAATCCATTATAACAAATCGAATAAAGGACAGGTCTTCCCACAAAAGAAGAGCCCAAAACCACAAACTTTTCAAAGTTTGCAAAAATAATATACCCCGATGCAAAATGGCATAAAAATCTTAAAATAAGAGCAAAAGCCGTACCCAAAATGATGTATAAAACGCCTTTTTTGGCCAAAATGCCAGATATTCCAAGTAGCGTAAAAGGAACAATATAATCAAGCAATATGGTTCCTATCAAACAAGCAGGTGTAAGTCCCCAAGCGAAAAGTCCGTCAACCGCTATTCCCAACCCCAACTGGATTAAAGAATATACGAAAGCAGAGCCTATGCCCCATTTCACTCCCAAAACACAGGAAATAAACACAATGGGCACCATGGACATCAGCGTTACCGACCCACCCAAAGGCATATTTATAACCTTAATCATACTAAGTCCCGTTGCCAAGGCAATAAAAACCGAACTAAGGGTCATTTTGGAAATAGAAGTTTTTCTGTTTTCTTTCATTTTTTCTTCTCCTTTTTTAGTTTTGCAATTCCCCGAAGTCTAAAGGTTTTTCGTTTTCCGGACAACGAAAAAGCCACAGGCAATTCTACCTGTGGCAATACTTTTAGCGTATTTCCCTACGGCGGCACTATCCGCATCAGGTTAAAGGTCGAAATCATAAACAGGATTTCCTCTCAGCCCGAGTTTCATCGAGCTCCCTATTGCAAATTAATTATACCACTTAAAATTTCCATAGTCAAGTTTTTATTTATGTATGTTGAAACTGGGAGGTATTTATTGTATAATGTTTAGGTCAAGAGGTGAAACAATGAAGATTGCTTTTTACACATTGGGTTGCAAGGTTAATCAATACGAAACCCAAAGTCTTAGAGAACTTTTTGCAAATAAGGGTCACACTGTGGTTTCCCATCGCAATGATTTTGACTGTATAATTTTAAATTCCTGCACCGTCACTGCCGAAAGCGACCGAAAGGCTCGTCAGCTTTTAAACCGTTTTCGCCGTGAAAATCCCAAGGCACTTATTGTGCTGACAGGATGTATGGCGCAGGTTTTAAAGGATACATCCAACATAAACGCCGATATTATTATGGGCAACACCGATTTGAGTCAAATCGTAGACTTGGTTGAAAAAGGCGAAAAAACCGTTCAAATTAATCCCCATGAGCGCAAGGCTTGTTTTAACACCCCCACCATTTCGGATTTCGCCGAACGAACAAGGGCTTACCTTAAAATTGAGGATGGTTGCGAACGATATTGCTCTTACTGTATGATACCCTATGCTAGGGGTTTTGTTCGTTCCAAACCCATCGAAGACATTAAAACCGAGGCTTTAAGTTTGGCACTTAAAGGTTTTAAGGAAATTGTTTTGGTTGGAATTAACCTTTCGGCTTACGGCAAAGGTGAAGAAATTGACCTTTGCGATGCTGTCGATGCTGTTTGCGCCACCCCCGGCATTGAAAGGGTACGTTTAGGTTCCCTTGAACCCGACCATATAAGCAATGAAATGCTAACCCGTTTAAGTTTGCAAGAAAAGTTTTGCCCACAATTCCATTTATCCCTCCAGTCGGGTAGCGACAGTGTTCTAAAACGAATGAATCGCCACTATGATTCAGCATTTTACGAAGATTTGGTAAATCGAATTCGCAAAATTTTCCCCGACTCTTCCATTTCCACCGACATTATGGTAGGTTTCCCGAAAGAAACCGATGAAGAATTTAAAGAAAGTTTGTCCTTTGCCAAGAAAATCGGCTTTGCCAAGACCCACGTGTTTGCCTATTCAAGAAGGGAAGGCACGGTAGCCGACAAAATGGATGGCCAAATTCTAAATGAGATAAAATCCAAAAGAAGCCGCGAAATGATAGAAGCCACCCTTAAAAGTGAGGCTGATTTTATAGGCTCTTTGGTAGGTAAAACGGTTGAAGTTTTGTTTGAAACCGAGGAAAACGGCAAATGGACAGGCTATACCAAAAACTATGCCCATGTTGAAGTTATATCTTCTGAAAACCTTGGTGGAAAACTTCGAAATGTTAAGATTTTATCCTCTGTGGGCGAAACTGCTTTAGGAGAACTTGTATGAGTATTTGTTACATCTTCGGGTCGGCACTGGGAGACCCTAAAAACTTTGCTCCCACCGAAAATGACCTGGTCATTGCTGCAGATGCAGGATATTTAAAGATTAAAAAGTTAGGGTTTACCCCCGATTTAGCCGTGGGTGATTTTGATTCCTTAGGTGAAATCCCTGACGACACCGAAATTATAAAACACCCCGTAAAAAAGGATGATACCGATGCCCTTTTGGCCATTAAAATCGGCATCGAAAAAGGTTTTCGGGAATTCCATTTTTACGGTTGCACGGGAAATCGCTTAGACCACACACTTGGTGCTTTGCAAAACTTGTCTTTTTTAGCCGAGCGTGGTTGCCGTGGATACTTGTTTGGCGAAGATTTCGTTGCCACTGCTATTAAGGATGAAAGTTTAGAATTTTCCGAAGAACAAAAGGGCAACATTTCGGTTTTTGCCGCAACAAGTGAGTGCGAAATTTCCATTGAAGGTTTGCTTTACACCCTCGAAAATAAAAAAATCACCTATGATTTTCCCATAGGTGTCAGCAACGAATTTATAGGACAAAGGTCAAAAATCACTGCCCACAAAGGCACAGCAATTATAATGGTTATGATTAGTCGAAACAATAATGTTTCGACACAAAATCTTTGATTTTGCAACAAATTTCTTTTGAAATTTGTTCATATCCATTGCAATGAGTGTTGTGCAAAATTGAATTT
>JAZSPH010000078.1:0-26836 GCA_045537355.1 Acutalibacteraceae bacterium | reverse complement strand
AAAATGAAGTTACCGGGGGTGATTTCGTTACGGAAAGATTTACCGATTTGAGCAACGCCGAAGGGAACCTTTTTACGGGTTGTACGAGCGATGTTTTTGAAGTTTACGAAAATACCTTGTGCAGTTTCGGGGCGAAGGTATAAAGTAGAAGTGCTGTCCTCGGTTACACCTTGGAAGGTTTTAAACATAAGGTTAAACTTACGAATATCGGTGAAATCCTTGGAACCACAGTGAGGGCAAACGATGCCTTTTTCTTGGATATATGCCATCATTGCAGCGTCATCCATTGCAGCAGGATTATCATCCAAACCATTTTCAGCAACATAATCCTCGATAAGTTTGTCAGCTCTATGACGGGTTTTGCAGGACTTACAGTCCATAAGAGGGTCGGAGAAACCACCTAAGTGACCCGATGCCACCCATGTTTCAGGGTTCATTAAAATTGCGCTGTCAAGACCCACGTTGTAGGGACATTCTTGAACGAACTTTTTCCACCAAGCTTTTTTAACATTGTTTTTAAGTTCAACACCCAAGGGGCCGTAGTCCCAAGAGTTAGCAAGACCACCGTAAATTTCACTTCCGGGGTATACAAAGCCTCTGCCTTTGGCAAGGCTTACAATCGTTTCCATACTTTTGTTTTCGTTTTTCATAATCTCTCTCCTAATAAAGATAAATATCTTAAGGTATATAGTACCTAAAAACCCAGTAAAAGTCAATAATGAATTGACTTGACATATTAATTTGTTTAGTTTATACTTAGTATATTAATATTTAGGAGTAATTTTAAATGGCTGATTTTTTAACTTATAAAGAGTTACCTTTGGTTAGAAAGGGTAACGAAATTTATTATGGCGATATGGCAGAGCCGGTTGTTGTTAAGTTTGAAGTTTTATCGACAACCAAAACCGAGGGTGGCGAAATCCCCCAAAAGGTTAAGGTTATTTTACTTAAAAGTGATACCGAACTTCCCTTAAAGGACAGAATTATGAAGGAAACAACCAAAGAAACCTTTTTCGATGCTTTAGATGTTGGTTTTGTATGGCTTGAGAGAGCAAACAAAAAATAATATTAAGATAATTTGGCGATGTGACCGATACCGGTTGCATCGCTTTTTTATGCCATTTTTTAGTAAAAAATAAACAACGAATAAAGGTCTTAAATCATTGCAAAAAAGGAAGATGTATGTTATAATATATATTAATTATACCTATTTTAAGGGATGTTGTATTTCGGGAGAGTGAAAATATGGCAAAAGCACACGGCAAAAAGAGACAAAACAATATTTTTTATACCATTGTTACGGCAGTATTGTTGTGCGTTGTTTTTTTGACTATGGTTAGTCATCTTTATATTTCGGCGAAAAATGAAGCTGAGGAAAATCTTCACGTTCAAACCAAACAAATCAAGGATGATATTACCCTTCAATTGATTTCCGACCGTGAAAATCTTTCGACAATGGCCAGCTTTGCTGCAAAACTTTACAGCGATGGCGGAAGTTACGATTTAATGTTTGACTCCTTTAAACCCATTGGCTTGATTGAAAATATTGGCATATTAACACCCGATAATAACTTTGTTACTAAAGCAGGTTCAATTGACCTTAACGGAAAAATCGTTTTTGATGATGAAAAGCAAAAAGGCGCTTATATAAGCGGAAGAATTAAAGACCTTACAAGAGATGATTATGAAATTATCAGAAGCGCAGTGCCCATCGTTGTAAAAAATGAAACAGTAGGCATTTTATATGGCGTTATTAAGCTTGATAAGATTGGCGAAAGATATAACCAAATGGCAAAAGATTTGGATGCTCAGCTTTTCGTGTATGACAAGGAAAACGGAAATCTTGTTATTGATAATATTCACGATACCCTCGGCAACATTTCTTTTTTGAAAGACCGTGTTTATAACGAAGATTATTCTTATGAGCAATTTATGGCAACCGATAAAGGATTCACTTCCTTTGTATCGGCATACAAGGATGAAAATGTTTATATGCATTATTCCACCATTGAAGATATTGGTTGGATGATTGCAATGGCAAGATATGATTCGCAAGTGTTTGCCGCAACTGAAGAATTAGCCCGTAGTTTAATTTTAGTGTTTTTCATAATGCTTGTGATTATTGTTCTTTACATAATTGCACTGTTAATGGGTGAAAAACAGGTAAACAGAATAACCGACTGCGCTTCCAATGTAAGAAAAACTCTATTGGAAACTTCGGGAAATCAAGATAATATAGTTGATTCCTTAAAACAAGTGTGTGAATTTTCTGGCGCAAGGTCGGCATTGTTTTTTGATACCGACGGTGAAGCATTTGATTATATTTCACCACGCTTTAAAGAATTTGTATTTACCGAAAAAGAGAAAAATTATCTCAAATCAGAGTTGTTCCGTTATGCTGTCGAACTTTGTCAATCGGTTGGGTCATCGGTGGCAACTATGAGCATAAAACCCAATTCTCATTTATGCAAAACCAATCAAGAATTTTATGAGTTTTTAAAAAGGGAAAAAATCACCTGTATTTCCTTCTCGGCCACTATAAATAACACAAACCATACTACGATTTTGGCTGTTATTAATTCAAAACAGGAAAAACAGGTTAAGATGCTTGCTGAAAAAATAGCAGCTTGTTTTTCCATGGCGCTTTATAATAAAAATTATCTCAACAAAACTAAACTTGTTGCAACCACCGACTCTTTAACAGGAGCCTTAAACCGTGTTGCCTATAAAACCGATTTGATGGCTTTTGGAAAGGAAATACTTACCGATTTCTCCTGTATTTATGTTGATGTTAACGAACTTCATCTTATAAATAATAAGTTTGGACATGCCTCGGGCGACCAAATGCTTATATATATTGCCAACACTTTAAAAGAAGTGTTTTACGGTCACAAGGTTTACCGAATGGGTGGCGATGAGTTTTTGGTATTTTGCAAAAATGTCGACCAATCGGTTGTTGAAAAGAGCATTGAGATTTTCTTAGACCAACTTAAAACTCGTGATTACCATGTTGCAATCGGTCTTTCTTTTAGAGCCCAAAATTCCAATACCGAAGAAATGGTAAGAGAAGCAGAAGTCAGAATGTACGAAGCAAAGGCTGAGTATTATCAAAACAAAGAAAATAAACAGGATAATGTATTGTCCGGTGGGGAATATTTTCAGGTTAGGACCGGAATAAATGAAATTGATACAATGCTTTCAATTATGAAAGAAAACTATACCGGTATATACCGTGTTTCGTTGGATACCGATAAAGTTAGAGGTATTTTAATGCCGACAAATTTAAATTTAAATGAACACGAAGAACATTTTTCCAAGCTGTTTACAAAATATGTCTCCGAGTCGGTAGAACCGGATTATCACAGGGCAGTAATGAGCTTTTTGAATTACGAAGTCATTAAACACCAGTTGATGGAAGACAAAACACCTAAAATCACCTATAAAAAGAATAATGGTGAATCGGTGGTTTTAAGCGTTTATAAACTTGGGGATAGAAATGACTTGGTTTCCGATACCCTTTGGATTTTTTCAAAAGGGTAGATATTCTTGACAAAGACGAATCATTGTAATATACTGTGTAGTGTAAATATTTAGCAAAATCGGCGAAAGTCGATGACGCAAAGCCAAGAGGCTACGGTTTTAAACTACGCCAGTCTAGCTGCAATGATACAAAGTCTTTGATAGGACTTTCTATTGTTGCAGCTTTTTTGTTTTTTACATAAAATATAAAGCCGAAATTATTTAATAATTTTGTAGTGAGGTAAAGTTATTATGAGCAATAAAATCATTGATTTCTTCAAGACAATTGCATCAGAAAAGAATCTCCATTTAAGCGAGAAAAAACTTGTCAAAAAAATCAAAAACGGATTCGTAAACAACGAATTTAAAATATATCTTCAATTTATTGTTGATAATAAATTGAAGAAGATTGTTTCGGCCGAAACCCTTTCAAGATGGGAAAGTTCCACCGGTGAAATTTTGTTTCCCGGAACATATATCGGTTTGATGGAAAAATCCGGCCTTATCGTGAAATTTGATTACTATATGTTTGAAAAGGTTTGCAGCAAATTAAGCGAGTGGAAAAATACCGAGTTTGATGCTTTAACCCTTTCTTGCAATTTCACAAGAATTACCATATCCGAAAAAGACTTTGCTGACAAAATTAAAGCCATTGCTGATAAGTATGATTTTGATAGAAGAAAGTTATTAATCGAAATCACCGAAGATTCTATCGAGAAAAATTTGATTACTGCCATGTATAACATAATCAAGGTAAAAGAATTAGGCTTCCGTATAGCATTAGATGATATAGGAAGTGGATATACCTCTTTGGTAAGTCTTTGTGAGTATCCTATCGATGTTGTAAAAATTGATAGAGAAATTATGCTTTTAACCAGTACTGAAAAGGGTAAAAAACTGTTTTTCGGAATTGTTTCCTTAGCCCATTACCTGAACCTGAAGGTTGTATGTGAAGGCGTTGAAACCGAGGAACAAAATCAGTTGGTGTCAGGTAGTGACTGTGATTATATTCAAGGTTGGTATTATTCTAAAGCCCTTTCCGAAAAAGATGCCGAAAATTTCGCAAGGAATTACAAGGTTGAGAAGTAATGAACTTTGGTGAAAAGTATGAATAACAAATTTTCAAAAGATTTATATAGATATTACGGTGAAAAAGGAGAAAACTTTGCACAAAGGTTGTTAAGACCTATTGAGTTAAAGTATATCGCTCTTTACAGAAAGGCAAACGCCTGTAAATTTACTCCTTTAAAACTTTACTATACTGTAAAACTCAAACTTATGTCTTATAAAACCCACATCCAAATTCCTGCAAGAACCGAAATTGGGGAAGGGTTTTACATTGGACACAGTGGAAGGGTGATTATCAACCCTGAAGCCAAACTGGGAAAGAACATTAATGTTTCCACAGGTGTTGTTATTGGATATGAAAACAGGGGTAAAAGAAAAGGCGCCCCAACATTAGAGGGAAATTGTTGGGTCGGTGCCAATTCGGTTATTGTTGGAAAGGTTAATATCGGCGAGGATGTACTTATTGCTCCTTTGACCTTTGTTAATTTCGATGTTCCACCCCACAGTATTGTAATCGGAAACCCTGCAAAAATTACTGCTAAAGAAAATGCCACAAAGGATTATATAGAAAACAAAGTTTAACCGAAAACGGAGGTGATTAGGGTGGCCAAAAAAGATAATAGAATTAAATATAATTTAGTATCGGGTATTATTTATCAGGTTGTCCTAATTGCACTTAGTTTTCTTCTTCCAAGACTTTATCTTGAGAATTTCGGTTCTGAGGTTAACGGCGTTTTATCCACCATAAAGCAAATCTTTGTTTATATGTTTTTGCTTGAGGCGGGAATTGGTCTTGCCACTACACAGGCCCTTTACAAACCCGTTGCTGAAAAATCATACGATAAGGTAAGTTCGGTAATTTCGGCTACTAATAATTTTTACACCAAAATTGGTTTTCTTTATTCAGGCATAGTTCTTTTGATTGCCACGATTTATGCCTTCATTATTCCCACAAGCATACCTTCAGGTGTGGTTTTTGGATTGATTGTTTTAACCGGACTTCCTTCGGTATTCAGTTATTTTGTACAAGCCAAGTATAGAATACTTTTAGAGGTTGACGGCAGAAAATACATAATAAACAACTCCGAAACGGCACTTCAACTTTTATCTAACGTGGCAAAGATTTTGGTGCTCGTATTTACCGACAGTTTGTTGTTAATGCAAGCTTCCTACTGTGCTTTGTCACTATTGCAATTAGGATTTGTCTATGTTTACGCAAAACGTCGATACAAATGGTTGAGTCTGAAAGCCAAACCTGATTTTGAGGCAATATCCCAAAGAAAGTCGGTATTGGTTCACCAAATTTCGGGGGTTGTTTTTAATAATACCGATATTTTGTTGCTCTCCTTCTTGTGCGATTTTAAGGTTGTAAGTGTTTACACCATTTACAATATCTTCTTTTCCCAGGTGCAAAACTTCATAACAAGCATTACTTCGGGTTTCAGTTTTGCACTCGGTCAGATGTTTCACACCGACAAAGAAAAATTTATTAAGGTTTATAATGTTTACGAAACCTTTTACATTATGGCAACCTTTATTATTTATACATTAATGGCAGTTTTTCTCTTGCCTTTAATACAAATATATACAAGTGGTATTAACGATACCAATTACACAAATGTTTATTTGGTTCTTTTGCTCGTTGTGATGAACCTTTTATCCAACGGAAAGTTACCCTCTAATTACGTGCTTGAATATTCGGGCAAGTTCGAAGAAACCCGTTCCCATGCAATTACTGAAATGGTGATTAATATTACAGTTTCGGTTGTGGCAATTTTGAAATTCGGAATTTGTGGCGCCATTGTGGGCACCATTATTGCTCTTTTGTATCGAGGCGCAATGATGATTTATTATTCTAACAAAAAAGTGCTCCAAAGAAGCGTTTTCAATACATATAAAATTTGGCTTGTAAACACAGCCGTATTTGCACTTATAATGGTGATTTTCTTTGTTGATAGTTTCGCCGGTCTTTCCTTTATGAAACTTTTAATAAAAGGAATAATTCACTGTATGTGGATTGTGCCGTTATATGTGGCAGTGAATTTTTTGTTTCTCAGAGGAGCATATAAAAATTTATTTGAATTATGGAGGAAGAAATTATGAGTATTCCAAAAGTAATTCATTATTGTTGGTTTGGCAAAGGAGAAATGCCTAAACTTGCCAAAAAGTGCATTAAAAGTTGGAAAAAATATTGTCCCGATTATGAAATAATTTGCTGGAACGAAGAAAATTTTGATTTAACCCAAAACCGTTATATGAAAGAAGCTTATGAAGCAGGGAAGTGGGCCTTTGTCAGCGATGTTGCAAGACTTAAAATTATTTATGATAACGGCGGCATATATTTAGATACCGATGTTGAAATCATAAAACCTATTGATGATTTACTCGAAAGCAAGGGTTTTATGGGATTTGATGAAAAGGGTATTGTTGCCACAGGCTTAGGTTTTGGTGCCGAGAAGGGAAATAAAATTGTTGGTGAGTTTTTAAAAGACTACGATAATATTTCCTTCCGTTTACCTGACGGCAGTTTCGACCTTACCCCCTGTCCTGACAGAAATACCGAAACCTTAAAAAGACTTGGTATGGACACGGATAACACAAATCAAACCTTTTTGGGAGTTGATTTTTTAGCCTGTGAATACCTTTGTCCCATGGACTATTACACAGGCAAAAAAACAATAACTGAAAATACATATTCAATACATCATTATTCGGCTTCGTGGACTTCGAAAGTCACCAAAAGAACAACACGAATTAAACGAATAATCGGTCTTAAGATGTATAACAAACTTTACGGAAAATTTTTACATAAATTTAAGTGGCTGGAGTGGTAATTTTGCCCGAAGAATTATTTGGAAAATTAAAAAAGAATATCCTGCCTCAGTGGAAGGTGTGCTTTTGGTCGGCAGTAATTGTGGGCCTTATTGCCCATTTGTATAAAATTGTAAACTGGCTTCCAAACTGGGACTCACTTGTTTTTAGATATGACGCGCAAAATATGGTTTCCATGGGAAGATGGTTTTTGCCCGTTGCATCAGCACCCAGTTCATTTTATGATTTACCCTGGCTTACCGGTCTTTTGTCAATTTTGTTCCACGCTTTAGGTGCAGTTTGCATTTGCAAGATGTTTGATGTAAAGAAAAACATAACTGCGGGATTAATTGGCGCTGCGGTGGTTTCTTTTCCCACGGTAACATCGGTAATGCTTTATAACTATGTGGCCGATTCTTATGCTTTGTCCTTCCTTTTGGCCTGTTTGGCAGCACTTTTCATAACAAGCGAAAAGCCAAAATTTGTTTTGGCTGCCCTTTTAATTGCCTTGTCGGTTGGAACTTATCAGGCTTACATAACGGTTACAATAATGCTTTTGCTCTGCTTCCTTATAAGAGAGGTTTTGTTCAAAGGCGAAAAGATTAAAACCTTACTAATTAAAGCCTTGAAGTTTTTGTTGACCGGAACTGCCGGTATGGTGCTTTATTATTTGTTGCTTGTGATTTTATTAAAGGTGACAGGAACCAAACTTTTGGAGTATCAAGGCTTTGATAATGCGGCTTCATTTTCAAATTTAGATATTTTAGGTTCACTTTACATTATTAAAGACTCTTTTGTTTCCTATTTCTTTGATTTCTCAAATGGATTAAATGTATTTAATATTGTAAATTGTATAGTTTTAATTTCAACTTCATTGATTTATTTGTTTGAGGTTGTTAGAAATAAATTAAAGATTTCAAAGATTTTGGTGCTTTGTGTCGGTACACTTCTTTTGCCGATTGGTGCAAATGTTTTGGTATTTTTAAACAGCAGTCTTGATTACCATAATCTGATGAAGATGGGATTTTTCATCTTTTATTTGTTCTTCATCTTAGAATATGAAAACCTTAACCTTAAAACCGAAACCTTAAATAAATTAAAGGCTTGGCTTGTAGTTTTGGTAACGGTTGTTTTGATTTTCAATCAGGTGGTTATTGCTAATATCAGTTATCATAAAATCACCATCGCTTATGAAAAGTCTTATGGAACTTTAATCAGAATCGCCGACCGTATTGAACAAACCGAAGGCGCAAGTGAATGCGACAGTATTTTGGTTTTGGGTAGTCTTGAAGGTAGCGAGGAGTACAGTTCCGAAATTTCTTTGGATATGACCGGAACTACCGATGGATATATTTTAAGAGCCGATGATGAAGTTGTGGGACAAAGTGTTTTAACCAGCGCATTAAATGATTATTGCGGTAAGGATTATAAATTTGTTTCGGGTAAAGAAAAAACTGCACTGCTTAAGAAAATCGATGCAGACAGTTTGAAAAATTGGCCCCATAAGGATTCGGTTTTCGTGACCGATGATGTTGTTGTTATTAAACTTGGAGATGAAAGGTAGATTTGCATGATATATTTTTGTGCGGATGATTATGGGATTTCAAAAGAATGTAATAGCCGCATAGAAAAATGTATTGAAAGCGGTGTTTTAAATAAAGTAAGTGTTTTGCCAAACGGTGAGATGGAGAACTTTAAACAACGTTTATCGAAATATGATGTTAGATTATCTTTACATATTAACTTGGTTGAGGGTAAACCTTTATCGCCAACAAAGGATATTAACTTATTAGTAAACGATGAAGGAAATTTTAAATATTCCTTTATAGGACTGTTTTTAAAGTCCCTTTCCTTTAAGAGAAAACAATTTAAAAGCCAGTTGTATCAAGAAATCAAAAGGCAAATTGTTTTTTCAAAAGAAAATATGGGAGAAAATCCTCTTTGGATTGACAGTCATCAGCATACTCATATGATACCGCTCCTTTTCAAAACCTTAATGCAGGTAATTGAGGATGAAGGTATTGAAGTGGAGTATCTTCGTATCCCGGATGAGCCTATCACACCTTATCTTTTCACACCTTCTGTATATACTGATTGTGGTTTTACAGGGTTAATAAAACAATGGCTTTTAAAGTTTTTCTCCCTTATTAATAAAAAACAGTTTAAAAAATCAAACATTAACACAGCCCGGTTTTTGGGGGTAATGTTTTCGGGCGAGGTTACCGGTGAGAAGATAAAAAAAGTGCTTCCTCGTTATTTGAAAATTGCCGAAAAGCAGAATGAAGATATTGAAATTGCGCTGCATCCCGGATATTTGGAAACGGGAGAGTCTTTGATGGATGGTTGCAGAGCCGATTTTAAGAAGTTTTACCTATCTCCCGGTCGAAAGATTGAGTACGATACTATTATTAATTTTAAGTTTGAATAGATCTTAGAAAGAAGAATGAAAAATGCCTTACATTGAAAGCGAAAAAGTTGATGAAAAAACCAGAGTCAAATTAGAGGCTTTGCTTGAAAAATCATATTTGTCGTATTGGAGAAAGAAGAGACTTTTTGACATATTTTTTGCCACTTTAATTTTGCTTTTCTTTATTCCGCTTATGATTGTTATTGCAATTGTAATATGTATTGATGACCCAAGTGCAGGCCCCTTCTTTAAGCAAAAAAGAGTGGGAAGACACGGCAAGGAATTTTATATGTATAAATTCCGTACAATGCGCCCGGGCTCGGAAAAGCATATCGACGAGTTGCAGGATAAGAACGAAATGCAAGGTCCTGTTTTCAAAATGAAGGATGACCCAAGAATTACAAGGGTTGGAAAAATTTTGAGAAAATTGTCATTAGATGAACTAATGCAGTTCTTCAATGTTTTCAAGGGCGATATGACCTTGGTGGGACCAAGACCTCCTCTACCAAGAGAGGTGGAATTTTACACCGATTATCAAAAACTTCGTTTACTTGTTACTCCCGGAATTACCTGCACTTGGCAAATCCATAAAAACAGAAATGATGTTCCTTTTGAGGAGTGGGTTGAAATGGATTTGGATTACATACAAAACAGAACCTTCCCCGGTGATATTTTAATTATGCTTAAAACACCGATTGTTATGCTTAGCGCTACGGGAAGATAAACTCTTTTGCAAGGAGAAAAATTATGAAGGTTGCCATGGTTGGACATAAGGTGGTCCCCTCAAGAAGAGGCGGAATTGAAAATGTTCTTACCTCTTTGTGTCCTATATTAGTCGAATCGGGCATCGACGTTACCTGTTATAATCGCTCGGGCGACAAAATTGAAAATGAATATATTGGCACAGTAATCGATAAAAAATATCGTGATGTAAAAATCAAAAAAGCCTGGACCCTTAATTCAAGAGGTCTTTCGGCAATGATTGCTTCCTTTACTGCAGCAATAAGCGCAACCTTCGGGAATTACGATATTATTCATTTTCACGCCGAGGGTCCTTGCGCTGCAATGTGGATTCCGAAAATGTTCGGTAAACGCTGTGTTGCAACGGTTCATGGACTTGATTGGCAAAGAGAAAAATGGGGCAAAGGTTTTGCTTCCAAATATATAAAGTTCGGCGAGCGTGTAATGGTTAAATATGCCGACGAGATTATTGTTTTAAGTCAAAGCGCTCGTGATTATTTCAAAGAAACCTACAATCGAGAAACGGTACTTATTCATAACGGAATTGAAAGACCTACCAAGAAGGATGCCGAAAAAATCACCGAATTATATGGCCTTTCAAAGGGTGATTATATTTGTATGGTATCAAGGTTAACTGCCGAAAAGGGAGTTCATTATCTTATCGATGCTTATAACGGTTTAAATACCGATAAAAAACTTGTAATTGCCGGTGACACCAGCGATACCGACGATTATGTTGAATTAATAAAACAAAAGGCTAAAAATAATCCAAACATTATTTTTACCGGATTTATTTCGGGAGATGTTTTAAAAGAAATTTACAGCAATGCTTATTTGGTTGTTCTTCCATCTGATATTGAGGGTATGTCTTTAAGTCTTTTGGAAGCCTTTGCATACTCTAATGCAGTTTTGTGTTCCGATATTCCTGAGAACACCTTGGTGACCGAAGACAAAGCAATGCTTTTCAGTAAAAGTGATGTGGAAGATTTAAAAAACAAATTACAAAAAATGTGCGATGATGAAAGCATCGTCAACAACCTTAAAAATGGCGCCGATGAATTTATTCTTGGCAAATATAATTGGCAAGATGTTGCGGCTTCTACATTGAGCCTATACAAAAAGGTTACGAAATCTTAAGAAAGGGAAGTTTATCAAATGAAACGATATAAACTTACTGAAAAATACAAGAAAAGAAGGGCTTTCAAATTATTTTTAATAAGTTTGATTTTTGTTGGAATTGCCGCCTCTATTGGAATAGTAGGTTACAGTTATATGGAAAATCAAAACTTCAAGGAAACCTTTTACTGCGTTAGCAGTCTTAAGGTTAATAATAAGATAAGGGTTCTTCAAATTTCCGATTTGCATAATGCTTCATACGGAAAAAATAACAAGAAACTTATCGAAAGAGTTGAAAAGTTAGACCCTGATTTAATTGTTTATACCGGCGACTGTGTGGATTCCAATGCCAAATCGGTTGATAAGGTTGTTGAGTTGTGCGCTACACTCACAAAGGTTGCACCTTCCTATTACATATACGGAAACAACGAAATCGAGAAGTATTACGATACAGTTTTAACTCAGGAAGCTTTGGATGAAAAGTTTGGTTTTAGTGATGAAAATCGTGATGCTAAAAAACTTTTGGAAATCACCGATTCTTTGACCAAGAAACTTGAAAAGGCAGGAGTAAAGGTACTTAAAAACAGTATGGATACCATAACGGTTGGCACAACAAAGGTTGATGTTTACGGTGTACTTACTTCAAATCCTTCATCCTTCTGGTCTTATGGCGGAGAAAGTTTTGATAAATATATTTTTTCAAACGAAAACAATTTAAAGATAACTGCAATTCATGAACCTTTGGTTTTTGAAGAATATACACCCGATACCTGGGGTGATTTGTTACTTGCAGGACATACCCACGGGGGAACAATCAAGTTACCAATAATTGGACCTTTGTATACCCACGATAACGGATTTTTACCTGCAAGAAGAGGACATTTTGTTTACGGGAGATATGATGTTCAGGGAAGACCTTTAATTGTTAGTTCGGGTCTTGAAAATAGTAATATTTTAAGAATTAATAATCAACCGGAAATCGTTATTGTTGATATTAATAAGTTTTAATTAAAAGGAGTGTAAATATGTATTCTTCACTTTTACAAAAAGTGCCCATCTTAGTAGCAGCGTTATTGTTGTTAATAGGTGCTTTGACAATATATTTGCGTTCAAAAAATGTTACACGAAGCGAGTTTGTTAAAATATTAAAGGGAACAAAGTATCTTCAAATAGGGGTGATTGTTTTTGTGGTTGCCCTTACCGGTGTGTTCTCTGTTTTTAATCACCTAAAGGCCAAACAGTCGGTTATGGCGGTAGTTGCCCTTAATTATTCTGAGGCATCAATGGCGCAAAACTCCAATGGCACCAGATATAATATGGCCGAAATAATTTGTGACGAAGTTGTTGAAAAGGCTATCAAAATGGGAGCTTTTGAAAATGTTACAGTTAAACAAGTCAAAGATTGTTTATCGGTTTATCCTTATGTTCAAGGTGATGTAAATGATAAGTCAAATTATCATATTTCAACCGAGTTTGTTGTTGAATATCACGCTTCTAAAAACACCGACCATTTGAGTGCCGAAAATGTAATTGCTTTGATTGCAAGTGCTTATAAGGAATATTACATTGAGAAATATACCAGTAATTTCAGTCTTGCCGAAGAGGAAGAAAAACCTGATTTTTCCAAGATGGAATATATGGATATTGTGACCTATCTTAATAAGGAAACAACGGCTGTTTTAAATTATTTATATGGAATGGCTGAAAAAGGTTCCAGCTTTGTAGCTGAAAACAATTCCACATTTAATTCTATAGCCGGTAGGGTTTATCAGTTTAAAGAAACTCAAATCGAACAAAATTTAAGTTCACTTATTTTGCAGCACGGTATAGCAAAGGACAAGTCGGGATATATTGACAGACTTTCTTATCAAAATAAGAATACCGATTTTGACAAGCAAAAGAACTCGGCATCTTTCGCACTTTGCAATGATGCAATTGCCATGTATTCCGAGGAAATGACAAGAGTTGTTTTGGTTCCAACCTGGGATGGCAGCGGAAAATATTATATGGGCCGAACAAAGGTTGGTATTGATGAATTGTCCGTAATGGCAACAACTTTTAGTGACAATGTTGCTACTAACAATAAAGAAATTATGAATAACGAACTTGTGATAGAAAAAATGGAGACAGCGACCGGTGATGCAACTGCGAAATCACAGGCTGACGCGCTTATTGAGTCTATCGACAAGAGTATTGAAGACTTTACGGTTGAAGCAATTAAAATAGGTAGAGAATATTCGAATTACAGAATGAATCAATGTATTGCTGTTAGCATTGCGGGTGTTTCATTATTTAGCGAATTGAAAATGATTGCTTTGTTTGCAGTTTTTGCTTATGTTGCTGTAATGATGCTTTCAATTTCCAAAAAATTCCCCAAATCATAACCATAGGAAGGTAAGAAAATGAAAAATTTTCAAATTATGAGATATTTAAAAAAGCTTTTGCCGATTATTGTGGTTTTATGTTTGGTTGCTACTTATGCGATACATATTAAACTTAAAAATTCCAACACTTATGTAGCATCAGAAGTTATCCATTATAATGACCCTGCAGCAGAACAAGGATTAACTCCCACAGGTTCTAAACTTGACGTTAATGAGATTAAATCATCGGCTGTAATGTCAAAAGTTGTTGATAAAATGGGACTTACCGGTATTTATTCGGTTGATAGTCTTATTTCAAGAATTTCAATAATACCTCTTCCCGATGAAGATAAATTGGCTCAAAAAGAGGCAAAACTTGAAGAGGGCGAAGAATATATTTATGAACCAAGTTCTTATATAGTTTCTTTCACGGCCAGAAACCATGAAGGAGCTGATTTTGCAAGAACCATCCTTGATGAAACATTGGATGTGTATTTTGCGGAATATAGTCAAAAATATGTTAACGTTGCTCCTGCTAATAATGTAATCGATGATATTGAAAACGGCAATTATGATTATATTGAAATGGTGGAAATGATTGATACCGGAATTGATGAAACATTAGCTACCCTTTATCAAAGAATGGAACAAAATCCTTATTACAGAGCGACCAGTACCGGTGTTTCCTTTCATGATTTGGCTGATGAATTTAACTATTTAAGAAGTGTTAAACTTTCGGTACTTTTCTCCAAGATTTATAAAAACCAAATCACCAAAAACAAAACTATTTTAATTTCAGACTATACAACAAGAATTGATAACAACGATATTTTAAATACAAAAGAAGAAAGTATTGTTAAAGATACCGTTGATGTTATTGATGCATATGTTGAAAAAATGAGAGAGTCAGGAAATACAAATATTACCTATGAGTATATTCTTGACAATGTTCACGAGCGTAACTTGGTTGACGGTTCGGGCAATCCTATTGCAGCTGGCGACCAAACCGTAACTTATGATGAGTTGATTTACAGTTGGAGAGACCACAACGAAAACAAGGAATATTCAATTATTGATACTGCTTATTGTCAGTATATTATTGATACATTTACTGCTTGTACAGGTGCTTGTGGCGGCAATAATTGTCTTTCTTCCGACCAAACCTGTGCCCAAATTCATAATGAAAATTATGATCAGTTAAAAGAAGAAATTGATGCTGAAATTAAATCTCTCGTTACTGATTTGACAGGTCTTTATAATACAACCAGAAAGACAAACGATGAATACAATGAATATCTTGGTGCAAGTTATATTTCGGTGTTGTCTTCTGCATCGGTTAAGCCCAGTGTAAATGTAAATCTTTATACAATGATTGCCTTTTTCTTCCTTGTGATTCTCTGCTGCGGCGGAACAATTGTTATTGGAAGAATGGGAGATATTATAAATTACGTTTTCTATACCGACCATCTTACCGAACTCAATAATCGCGCTTATTTCGACAAATACCTTAAGTCATTGGACAAAAAACTTTTGGATGACGGAACGGTTTATTGTATAGTAGATATCGCAAACCTTGTTGCTATTAATACCGAGTACACTCGTCAAGCAGGCGACGATATTATTAAAATGTTTACAACCTACCTAAAAGAGTCTTTTGGGAAAACAAAGGCAGAGTTTATTTATAACGGCAACGGCAGTTTCGTTGTTTTAGTCAAGGATTCTGATTATATTACGGTTGAAGACATTATGAGATTATTTGGTTTGAGACTTGATGAACGTGAAGAGTATCAAGTTGTGGAAATCGAATATAAGGTTGGTATTGCCGAAACATTTAAAGAAAATCAAACTGCAAGAAGATTACTTTCAGAAGCAATCAAAAATAAAAAGGAATTCGTTTCCGAGGCTTTGATAAAATAATTTAAACTAAAATAGAAAAGGAGGGCAAATGCAAATGGAGAACAAAGTGGTCACTACTGCTCTAAAGGGATATTTCATCGCGGTAGCCGTGCTTATGTATTATTTCCTTTCCGAAACCATTAATCTTGGCATATTTGTTACCTATCGACACGTATTTGCCCTTGTTTTAGTTGCCTCGGCCTTTTTGTGTTTTTTATTTAAACCTAATATTGCAAGGGGAGTATCAACCCTTAAATCTGCATTTGTATATTTTTCTCCACTTATTGTTACAATCTTGGCCTCTCTTTTTATATGGTTTATGGGACAGGTGGATATAGTTGTTATATCGAGAGGACTATCGGGTGCATTTGTTTATAACAATATGATATCCTTTACTCTCGCGGCTGTTTCATTTCTTTATATATTTGGAGAAAAAGGAATTTGGTATAACCTTATTGCAATTTTGATTTCAAATATGCTTATAATTTTCACCATTATTCTTCAAAATGGGATTGGTGTTTTCTTCTCTGAGTTTGTAAGGCTTGTTGTGACATTTGCCGGTGAAACGGGTGAAGTTATTGTTCAGGCTGAAATCCACGAACTTGCTTTTTGTCTTGGCGCATATTTGATATATATGTTGTTTAATTTCAAGAAAAATATTTTATTTTTCATTTTATTGGGACTCACATCTTTTTGTTTCTTAGTTTCCTTTAAGCGAATTGGTATTATTGCCATTGTAGTTGCTGTGGCCTTGAGTTTATTGCTTAAATTTATAGCCAAATTCAATGAAAGCACAGCGAAAAATGTTGCGATTTTACTTTCGATAGTCATAGTTGTTTTGTTGATAGGTTATATTGCAATTATAAAACTCGATGTATTTACCTTGCTTGAAAAAGCCGGAATTGATACCAGTGGTCGTGTGGATATTTATAATGCTGTTGATAGGTATTATGAATTCTCTCCCGAATTTTTAGGTAACGGAATTGGTTTTTTGACCTATCAATTAAGTAATAACCCCAGCATTTATGTTTCTTCGGTTCATAACGATTTCTTGCAATATTTTATTGACCTTGGATTTTGGGGATATATTTTGTGGCTTGTTTCAATGACAACTTTAAGGGTTTGGTATTTTGGCAAGAAGGGTAAAACCGATAAAGCAATTTTGGCTTTGGCACTTACTGTATATCTTGTTATAGTTTCATCGACCGATAATACCATGAACTATCCACTTCTTACGACTGTATTGGCAGTTTTAATGATAGGTCATGGATTTGACGAAAATGTAAGAAATAACGAGATTAAATTGTTTGGATGTGTTTCTGACGCCAACAAAAACCCAGAAGGGAAATGGTTGTTATGAAAATATTAATGGTAAATAAGTTTCTTTATCCCAGAGGGGGTTGCGAAACCTATATGTTAAACCTGGCTGAGGAGCTCAAATCTAAAGGACACCAGGTTGAGTACTTTGGAATGTATGATGAAAAGAATACAGTTGGAAATTCTCTTGGTTTGTATACTACCAATATGGACTTCCATTCCACAGGCTTTGCAAGATTTCTTTATCCCTTTAAAATCATTTATTCTCGTGAGGCGTACCGAAAAATTTCAAAGGTTTTAGATGATTTTAAACCTGATATTGTTCATATGAATAACATTAATTTTCAGCTAACTCCTGCGATTATTTATGCCATAAAAAAGCGTAACATCCCTCTTGTTCAAACGGTTCACGATTATCAAATGATTTGCCCAAATCATCTTTTATATAGTTTTAAGGAAACAACACCCTGTGAAAGATGTATTAATGGGTCGAAATTTAATTGTTTTAAATATAATTGTATTCACGGCTCGAAGGTTAAAAGTTTAATCGGTTCCATTGAAGCAAACCTTTATTCTTGGCTTAAAACTTACAAAAAAGTGGATTTATATGTTTGTCCAAGTAAGTTCTTGGAGAGCAAACTTTTGAGTGTGTCGGATATTTATTCCGGCAAAACCTTTGCAATACATAACTTTATTGAAAAGAAGCCGTTGCCCGAAAAATTAGAGGGCGAAAAACCTTATGTGGCTTTTGCAAGTAGACTTTCAAAAGAAAAAGGGGTTACACTCTTGGCTGAGACCGCGAAACTTTTGCCACAATATAGATTTGTTGTGGCAGGAAACGGACCCGATGATGAATGTTTAAAGAACATACCCAATGTGGAAATGAAGGGCTTTATTACGGGAGATAAGCTCATTTCCTTGACTGCAAATGCCAAACTTATGATTTTGCCTTCGGTTTGGTATGAAAATTGTCCTTTAAATATATTGGAAACCCATTCTTTTGGTGTTCCTGTTATAACAATGAACAGTGGTGGTATGGCTGAGCTAATTGAGGACGGTAAAACGGGAATACTCATAAATCAGCCCACGGCTAAAGAAATTGCCGAAGCAATTAAAAAATGCTTCGAAGATGAAGAATTCTATAATTCTTTAAAGGAAAATTGCGAAAAAATCTCCGACCGGATTATGGAGGTTGGCGAATATTGTGATATTTTACTTAGCAAATATCAAGAAATTTTAAATTAAGAGGTGAAAAAAGTGTCGTTGCCAAAGGTTAGCATTGTTGTACCTGTGTATAATACCGAAAAATATCTTAAACAATGTGTTGAGTCTTTGATTTCCCAAACCCTTGAGGAAATTGAGATTGTCATTGTTGATGACGGTTCTAAAGAAGAGTGCGCCAATCTTTGCGACGAGCTTTCTAAAACCGACGATAGAATTAAGGTTATTCACAAACAAAACGGCGGTTCCGGGTTAGCCCGAAATACAGGTATTGAAGCGGCAACAGGCGAATACATAGGTTTTGTGGACTCGGATGACTATGTTGATTTGAAAATGTATAAATCTCTTTACGATGCGGCCGTAAAAAATGATGCTGACTTATGCTTGTCAGGAATTAGTTTTGTTGGTGGAAATACCTTTAGTAAATCGGGAGATTATGCCGAGAAACATTATTTTCAAAATGATACCATCTTTGAAAACGAGGGTGTTAAAGAACTTCTTTTAGGTGTAATCGGTGCATTGCCCAATGAACCTGATGACAGTCGATATGGAGTTAGCGTTTGTAAAAATATTTTTAAAACCTCCGTGTTAAAGGATAAAAAAATTGAATTTTTATCCGAGCGTAAAATTATGAGTGAGGATACGCTTTTCATGGTTGATTTTATTAAATGTTGCAAAAGAGCAGTGGGAATTCACGGAGCGTTTTATTGTTATCGAAGAAATGACGAATCCTTTTCAAAATCCTATATGCCCGACCGTTTCGAAAAGGTATTAATCTTCTTATCTTGCCTTGAAGAGCATATAAAGGATGTAGTAAAAAGGGAAGAATACGAGTTATATTTAAATCGATTAACTCAAGGTTATGGCCGAGTGGTGGCCTCTCAAGAAATTGTCCACGCAAAGGACAAAAATTTAGGTTACTTCTCTTTGCGCAGACGACTTAAAGGAATTTGCACAAATGAAAAAGTGGTGGGTGCACTAAAAAATTACCCATGGTATAAACTACCTAAAAAACAGGCCGCTTTTGCCTTTGCAATGAAGTACAAATTGTATTTTTTGCAAAAACTTATGGTGATAATCAGAGCAAGATAGGAGTTAAAAGGATGCTTTTTTCAGTAATCGTTCCAATTTACAAAATTGAAAAATATCTTTCAAGATGTATAGAGAGTATACTTGCGCAATCTTTTACTGATTTTGAAGTAATATTGGTCGATGACGGCTCACCTGATAATTGTCCTAAAATTTGTGATGAATATGCCTTAAAGGATAAAAGAATTAAGGTTATCCATAAAGAAAACGGTGGTCTTGTTAGTGCAAGACAAGCAGGAATTAAAGTAGCATCAGGAGATTATATTTTTCACCTTGACGGTGATGATGCCATTTGCGAAGATGCTCTCCAGAGTGCCTATGAAATTATAAAGGAACACAGTCCTGATATTGTTTCCTTTTCTTATAAAACTTTTGTTGACGGCAAGGTTGGGGAAGTGGTCCATGACCTTGTCGAAGAAGGATTATACGATAAAGCTCTTATGAAAGAGAAAATTTATCCCTGCCTTTTGTCCGACAAAAATATGAAACACATATTTTACTTCTTGTGGGGAAGGGCAATAAAACGCGAACTTACTATTCAACATCAACTCAATGTAACTACCAAGATTTCTCTGGGTGAAGATGTAAGTTGTATTGTGCCTTGCTTTTTGGACGCTAAGACCGTTTATATGAGCAAAAAAACGATTTATCTTTATACCATTAGAAATGATTCTCTCACAAACGATTTTAAGACCAGCCAAATAACTCAACTTGCCAACGTGGTTAAGGGTCTTCGCAAATTGGATGTTATAAAACCCCAAGACTTTGAAGACCAAATTTCCCGGTATTCTTGTTTTATGTGTTTTGCGATTTTGGCAGCAGCAGCCCAGGGAAATCATTTTTCTTTGATTAAAACCATTAAAGAACTTATAAAAAATTCTTTAAATAATGAAGAAATTAAAAAGGCTAAATTTGAAAATATTACCATCAAAAGCCGTATTGCAATATTTTTGATGAAAAAACAGTGTATAAGAATGGCGTTTTATTTCTTGTATTTGTGCAAGGAAATAAAGCGCATCAGAAAGGGTGAGAAAAGTGAATAAATCACCTATGATTTCTTTGATTATGAGTGTTTATAACGGCGAAGACTACTTGGCCGAAGCCATTGAAAGCGTTATAAATCAAAGTTTTACCGATTGGGAACTTATTGTGATAAACGATTGTTCCACCGATAGCACAGGGAAAATTCTCACTAAATACGAATCCCTGGATGCCAGGGTAAAGGTACATACAAATGAAGTTAATTTGCGACTTCCTTCTTCCTTGAACAAGGCTTTGGAATTGGCTAAAGGTAAGTATATTGCAAGAATGGATGCCGATGATATTTGCTTACCCGACCGACTTCAAAAACAGTTTGATTTTATGGAGAAAAATGGGGATGTTTCATTGTCTTCCTGCCGATTTATGACCCTTAAAAATGGGGTTGTCTCTTCGGGTGGATGTGGAGGCAAGGTGGATTTTGAGTCTATAAAGGCATTGCTTTTGGTCACAAATCCGATTTTACATCCCGGTATTATTGCCAAATCAGAAGTGATAAAAAAATTAGGATACGATAAAAACTTCACCTGTACCGAAGATATGGAGTTGTGGACCAGATTTGTTTTGGCTGGCGAAAAGGTCCAAATTTTGCCTGAGTATCTTATGATTTATCGACTTCATGATAAACAAATCACCGAAACTACTTTGGAAAAACAAAGAACGGAGATTATTGCTGTTCAAAAGAACTATCTTGCAAAACTTTTGGAACCTATGAATGAGGAAGCGGAAGAGTTTTATATTAATGGAATTTATTTCAGAAAAACTACCGATGTTAAACGATTTTGCGAGTTTTACCGTTGGGCGAAGGCTGTCAACCGTAAAAATAAAATGTTAGATAAAGAAAGTTTGAATTATGCTTTGTTTGAAATTTTGGCCGAGCATAAAAGAAAAGGAATGTCCAAACCGGACCTTATAAAAGCCATGCTTTCCTTTGGGATTTTGTTTCTTGTAAAGGAATTGCCTGCTCGTAAAAAACGTGCTAAAAGAGACGGACTCAGTTGCGTTGAGGCTGCAAAAAAAATTGGCTATGTGCAGTCTGCAGGTAGCTTGGAATTCCCCATATTTTCAAAACAATAAATTCAGGAGATTATAATATGCCAATTTTTGAGTACCCCTATATTATTATATCGTTTTTTGCCCTTTGCGTTGTTGTGCTTGCGACAATTGGCGTGTATTTTGCCATAAAAGGCGTTAAAACTGCCGAGGGACACATTGAAAACGATTTTGTTAGCATAAGCAAAGTTGAAAAAGAGTTTAAGATTCTTAAAAGACATTCTTCCAATAGATGCGTGATGTATGTTAATGTATCTTCGGATATCCCAAAGGATTTGATTTCCGATAAGGATGTTTTGGCTAGAATTAAACAAATTCTTCTTGGCGCTTTTTCAAGAGAAGATAGTGTTATTTCTGTTTATGATGAGGAAGATTTTATTATTCTTGCATATTTGGATGAGGATGAAGCAAGAGAAAAAGCTGAATTTTGTCAAGCCGAGTTTAATAAATGCCTTTTGGATTATGGCGCTTTAAATGTTATTAGTATTAGAATCGGTTCTTATTTTGCCGTTGGCACAAGCGTTACATTTGATGAGGCAATTAGTCGTGCGAAACAGGCTTGTCTACTTGCTAAAAATGAAAAACTGTCTTACGCCCAATGGGATGCCACAAGCGGAAAAGCCCTTGAGAAAAAGATTAAAATTGAAAATAATATTGAAAAAGAAATTGACAATAATCGTTTCTTCCTTGAATATCATCCTGTTATAGAAGCGAAAACAGGAAAAATTATCGGTGCTGAAGTTTTGTCTCGTCTGAACTCGGAAAACGATGGTGTTTTAACACCGGGTAGTTTTTTATCGGCTGTTGACTCGGTGGGAATTAACGAAAAATTTGATTATTATATTTTTGAGAAAAACTGCAAATGGATTTCTAACGATAAGAAACAACGCGAAGGTTATAAATATACCATAAACTTTTCAAGGTCCACCTTGAGCGAACCTGAATTTGTTGAAAAAATTATTGGCATTGCCGAAAAATATGACCTTAAAACCTCTTGTTTGGCAGTGGAAATTTTGGAAGATAAGAACTTGACGGGTGAAGCAAAACAACAAATGATTGACAATTTGTCAACCCTTAAAGAAAAAGGCATTTCGGTTTTACTTGATGACTTTGGTAGTGGTTTTACAACCTTTGGGGATTTGCAAAACCTTAATGTGTCTATTGTTAAAATTGATAAAGTAATAACACAAGGTGCAACCAGCGAAACAGGATTTATAATCCTTAAAAATATTATTAACACAGCAAGGGATATTGGTTTTAAAACCCTTTGTGAGGGTGTTGAAACCAAAGAGCATGAAGAAGTAGCAATTAAAGCAGGATGCGACCTGCTTCAAGGTTTTTATTATTACAAACCCATGTCGGTTGCAATGCTTGAGAAGTTGTTTGGTAACCATAAGGAAGGTTAGGAGAGATTTAAATGTTGTCTGTAATAATTCCTGCTTACAATGAGGAATTATCCATTGAAAGAGCATACTATACAATATCGGGCATTTTAAAGGATGCTAATATTGATAATGAAATCATCTTTATAGATGACGGCTCGTCCGATACAACTTATGAAAAAATTAAAGATTTAGCTTCAAAGGAAAAGAACATTAGTGGACTTACCTTTTCAAGAAATTTCGGAAAAGAAGCGGCAATTTCTGCAGGACTTGCCAGTGCCACAGGTGACTGCGTTGTTGTAATCGATTGCGATTTGCAACATCCACCCGAAAAAATTGTCGAGATGTATCGCTTGTGGGAACAGGGTTTTGAAATTGTTGAAGGAATTAAAACCACAAGGGGTAAAGAGAAAAAAGTTCATGGTTTGGCAGCAAAAAGTTTTTATTCGCTTATCAGTTCTATGGTTGGATTTGATATGTCAAACGCTTCGGATTTTAAACTTTTGGACCGCAAGGTTGTGGATATTTTAAACCGAATTCCTGAAAAGAAGGGCTTTTTCAGGGCAATTTCCTTTTGGGTTGGTTACAAAAAAGCAACCGTTGAGTTTGATGTTGCAGAGAGAATGGAAGGTACTTCCAAGTGGAGCGCAATAGCCCTTGTTAAGTATGCCATTTCAAACATTTCGGCCTACTCAACAGCGCCGATGCAAATCGTAACGGTGTTAGGTTTCATAATGCTGTTTATTACTGCTGTTTTCGGTGTTTGGGCCCTTGTTGATAAAATTTCGGGTCGTGCCCTCGAAGGTATAACCACCGTTATCATTATTTTGATTTTTATTGGTAGTATAATGATGATAAGCCTTGGTATTATAGGTTATTATGTTGCTCGTATTTATGAAGAAATAAAGGGTAGACCAAAGTATATTGTTTCGGCTTCTTGCAAGAGTAAAAAAGATTAATCTATGGGAAGGTATAGTATGGAGAGAAATGTCCTTGTTGATAAACTAAAAGGATATGCTTGTTTTCTTGTGCTTTTCGGACACGTGATTATGGGAATTAGAGTGGCAGGAATTAATATTCCCCAAGTTTTTGAGGGAATGGAGAAGTTTTTGTGGTCTTTCCATGTTGCACTTTTTATGTTCTTGAGTGGCGTTGTTTATAAAGAAACAGGCGAGTGGAAATCTAAAAAAACAAAACACGGATTTGTGATACATAAACTTTTAAATCTTGGTATTCCTTACGTCGTTTTTTCGGCAGTTTATATAATAATAAATAGTTTTGTCGGTGAGGCGAATACTAAATCTTCCGTTTTGGATATTTTGAATATTTGGAAAACCCCTGTTGCTCAGTACTGGTTTTTATATGCCCTGTTCTTTTTGTTCTGCATTTGGGGTTTCCTTTCCGGTATTTTGAAAAATTGTATGATTACCCTTGTTGTGGTGGCTCTTGGTTACTTGCTGCCTGTCTTTGGAATAGGTTTTGGTAGTTTCGATGTTGTGTTTTATTCTGCTTTGAGTTTTGGAATAGGAACATTTGTGGATTTCTCAAAACTTTCCAAGCCTAATATTATTGTTAAAATAGCCGTTATTGTGGCTCATTTGGCTGTGAGTATTTGGCTCATCGTTTTGGGCAAAATCGAGTCACCAATTTTCAAAGAAGTAATGAGTTTATTTGGAATATATGCAAGTATAATGTTTATTTTCTTGCTTCAAAAACTAAGTGTTGTTTCGAGTTTTCTCTTGTTTATGAATAAATATTCCTTCCAAACTTACTTGTTGCACACCATTTTCACTGCAGGAATAAGGGTTATTTTAATGCGTTTAAGTATTACTTCTTGGGTGATACATGTAATTGCAGGAACTGTTTGCGGAATAGTATTCTCTGTTTTAGCAGCAGTTATTGCGAAGAAAATAAAGATTTTGAATATATTCTTTTTTCCCACTAAAACATATAAACAAATAAAAACAAAAGCATAATAAAAAAGAGAGAAGTTTAAACTTCTCTCTTTTTGTTTTAATATAAATCAGATGATAAATAACGGCTTCCGTTATCGGGGAGGACAAGGACAATGGTTTTGCCTTCATTCTCTTTTCTTTTTGCCAATTCTATTGCAGTATGAAGTGCGGCGCCACCTGAAATGCCAATTAAAAAACCTTCAAGCTTTCCAAAATCACGAGCAGTTAAAAGGGCGTCCTCATCGTTTACTGCGATAACTTCATCTAAAATTTCCCTTTCTAATACTTTTGGAATAAATCCTGCGCCAATACCTTGAATTTTGTGGGCACCCGATGTGCCTTTGGTTAAAACGGGGGAAGACAAAGGTTCGGCACCAACTATTTTAATATTGGTAACATTTTCTTTTAAGAATTTTCCGGTTCCTGTAATGGTTCCGCCTGTGCCGATGCCGGCAACAAATATATCGGCTTTGCCTTCGGTGTCCTTTAAAATTTCGGGACCTGTGGTTTTATAGTGGGCCAAAGCATTGTCGGGGTTGGAGAATTGGTCGGGAATAAAGCTGTTTGGGATTTCTTTGGCTAGTTCTTCGGCCTTTTCGATGGCTCCTGCCATACCCTTTGCACCATCGGTGAGCACCAATTCGGCGCCGTGGGCAACCATTAATTTTTTGCGTTCTTCCGACATAGTTTCGGGCATTACAATAATTGCCTTGTAACCCTTAACGGCTGCTGCCATGGCAAGACCGATACCTGTATTACCCGATGTAGGCTCGATTATTACCGACTCTTTATTTAGGAGTCCTTTTTTTTCGGCCTCTTCAATAAGGGCAAGCCCTACTCGGTCTTTAACGCTTCCTGCGGGGTTAAAAAATTCGAGTTTAGCCAAAAGAGTGGCCTTGAGTCCGAACTTTTTCTCAATATTATTAAGTCTTAAAAGGGGAGTGTTTCCCACTAATTCTAAAACTGAATTGTAAATCATATTATCAAAACCTTTCTATTTATAATTATATCGCAAATCTTTAAAAAATCAATACTTGTCTGTTTTATGGGAATAATAGCCTTAGGTGATAAAATGTACGCTAGTGTAAAAGAATTTGAAAATGTAAAGCTGTCGGGTGATTTGGAAAAAGATATTACCCTTTTTAAAAATATCTTCAAAAAAGAGGCTATTTTCAGGGTTAAACGAATAAAGGTTAGAAATACTGTGGCCTTTGACTGTGCTATGATTTATTTTGACGGTATGGTTAACTCACAACAGTTAAACGAGGGAATTATAAAACCACTTATAACGGTTGACCGAGAAAACGAGTGTATCTCGTTAGCCGATTTTGTTGAGACCCAAATTTTGTTTTCAAGGGACACAAAAAAGCAAACAAAGGTATCGGATATTTTAAACGGCATAATGTTTGGCGAAACAGTTTTACTGATTGATAAAAGCAAAGAGGCGCTGAGCATTGATACAAAGGGCTTTAGTATGCGAGGCATTAACGAGCCACAGGATGAAAGGGTTTTGCAGGGACCTCGTGAAGGTTTTGTGGAAAACGGACTTTCCAACATTGCGCTTATTCGTCGTAAACTTCAAACTCCTGACCTCTGTTGCGAGATTATGAGGGTTGGAAAACGAAGCAACACCCAAGTTTTTATTTGTTACTTGGAAAGTCTTGCCGATACTAATTTAATTAGGGATTTAAAGAAAAAAATTTCGAAAATTAATATTGATGGAATTTTGGATACTAATTACATTGCCGAAAATATCAAGGAAAATAAATTTTCGGTTTTTAAAACGACGGGGACAACCGAGCGTCCCGATGTGGTGGCTGCAAGGTTGCTTGAAGGTAGGGTGGCAGTTGTTGTTAACGG
>JAZSPH010000061.1:0-3242 GCA_045537355.1 Acutalibacteraceae bacterium | reverse complement strand
GATTATAGGCTCAGGTCCTATTGTTATCGGCCAAGCTGCCGAATTTGACTATGCAGGTACCCAAGCTTGTTTAGCACTTAAAGAGGAAGGTTACGAGGTTGTACTTTGCAACTCCAACCCTGCAACAATTATGACCGATACCACCGTTGCTGACAAGGTTTATATGGAACCATTAACCCTTGAGTATATTGCAAAGATTTTACGCTACGAGCGTCCCGATGCAATTGTTCCCGGCATTGGTGGACAAACAGGTCTTAACCTTGCAATGCAACTTGAGAAAAAAGGTATTTTGAAAGAGTGTGGTGTTGAACTTTTAGGTACAAGCAGTGAAAGTATCGAAAGAGCCGAAGACCGTGAACTCTTTAAAGAACTTTGCCAATCTATCGGCGAACCTACCATTCCCTCTGAAATCACATATAATATTGAAGAAGCAAAAGAGGCTGCTAAGCGTATTGGTTACCCCGTTGTTCTTCGCCCTGCATTTACTTTGGGTGGTACAGGCGGTGGCTTTGCTTATAACGAAGAAGAACTCGTTGAAGTTGGTCTCAACGCATTTAAACTTTCTCCCGTTAACCAAGTTTTAATTGAAAAGAGTGTTAAAGGATACAAGGAAATCGAGTTTGAAGTTATGCGTGACTCTAACGACCATGCTATTACCATTTGTGGCATGGAAAACATCGACCCTGTTGGCGTTCATACCGGTGACTCTTTGGTTGTTGCACCTATCCTTACCTTAAACGATAAAGACCTTAAGATGCTTAATGACAGTGCAATTCGCTTGATTAAAGAACTCAAAATTGAAGGTGGTTGCAATGTTCAGTTTGCTCTCAACCCCGAAACTTCCGAATACTATCTAATCGAAGTTAACCCCCGTGTTTCCCGTTCTTCTGCTTTGGCATCTAAGGCAAGTGGTTACCCCATTGCCCGTGTTACTGCTAAAATAGCAGTTGGTATGGCGCTTGAAGATATTGAAATTGCCAACACCACAGCTGCTTTTGAGCCAAGACTTGACTATATCGTGGCTAAAATGCCCCGTTTCCCCTTCGATAAATTTGCAAAAGCTCCCAACACTTTAGGTACCCAAATGAAGGCTACCGGTGAGGTTATGGGCATCGGTTCCACCTTAGAGGAATGTTTGCTTAAATCGGTTCGTTCTTTAGAAATTGGCGCAAACCACTTCTACTTGCCCAAATTCAAAGATATGACCAAAGAAGAATTGTTCGATTATATCAAACAATTTAAGGATGATACCATTTTCGCAGTGGCTCAACTTATGCGTTTGGGCATTACTACTGCCCAATTGCACGAAGCAACCAAAATCACCGAATACTTCCTTATCTGCCTTAAGAAAATCGTTGATATGGAAACTGTTGTTACCAACAACAAGGGTGATGTTAAGGTTCTTAAAGACGCAAAGGTTATGGGCTTTAGCGATAAGATTATTGCAAGTCTTTGGAATGTAACCGAGCGTGAGGTATTTGACACAAGAAAAGCAAACAACATCTTCCCAATTTACAAAATGGTTGATACCTGCCACACAAATGCATATATCCCCTATTTCTACTCATCCTATCAAGGAGAAAATGCTTCAATTTTAACCGATAGAAAGAAAATTGTTGTTTTGGGCGCAGGTCCTATCCGTATCGGTCAAGGTGTTGAGTTTGACTATTCAACTGTTCACGCTGTAACAACCATTAAAAACTCAGGTTACGAAGCAATTATTATCAATAACAACCCCGAAACCGTTTCTACCGACTACACTTGCTCGGATAAACTTTATTTCGAACCTCTTACAACTGAGGATGTTATGAATATTATTGAGTTTGAGAAACCTGAAGGTGTTATCGCATCTCTTGGTGGTCAAACTGCCATTAACTTAGCCGAGCCTTTAATGAAACACGGCGTTAAGATTATTGGTACTGACTGCGAAGCTATCGAACGTGCTGAAAACCGTGACAGTTTCGAAAAGGTTCTTAAAGCCCTTGATATTCCCCAACCTCAAGGTAAAGCTGTTACCAACATCGAAGCCGGTGTTGCAGCAGCAAACGAAATTGGCTACCCTGTTCTTGTTCGTCCTTCCTTCGTTCTTGGTGGTCGTGCAATGCAAATCGTTGCCGACGAAGCGCAACTTCGCAACTACCTAAAAACTGCCGTTGAAATCGACGAAGACAAACCTGTTTTGGTTGATAAATACATCTTCGGTAAAGAGGTTGAAATCGATGCTATTTGCGTTGTCAGAGATGTATTTGTTCCCGGTATTATGGAACTTGTTGAGCGCACAGGTATTCACTCGGGCGACTCAATAAGCGTATACCCCACCTTCAGTATTTCAAACAAGGTTAAGGGCACAATTTTGCAATACGCTAAAAAATTAGGTCTTGGCATCGGCATCATCGGCCTTTACAACATCCAATTCATCGTTGATAAGGATGACAATGTATTCATTATCGAGGTTAATCCCCGTTCTTCCCGTACCGTTCCCTTCCTTTCCAAGGCAACAGGTTACAGTTTGGCTGATATTGCTACCGAAGTAATTTTGGGCAAATCACTTAAAGAACAAGGCATCTTCGATATCTATGCCGAAGAGAAGAAACGTTTCTATGTTAAGGTTCCTGTATTCTCCTTCAATAAAATCCACGGTCTTGATGCTTACCTCTCACCTGAAATGAAGTCTACCGGTGAAGCAATCGGTTATGATGATAAACTTAATCGCGCTTTATACAAGGCTTTACAGGCAAGTGGTATGAAACTTCAAAACTACGGCACTGTATTTGCAACAATTGCCGATGATGATAAGGAAGAGGCCCTCCCCTTAATTCGCCGTTTCTACAACCTTGGATTTAACATTCAAGCTACCAAGGGCACTGCCGAATTCCTTAAATCTAACGGAATTCGCACCCACGTACTCGGTAAAATCGGCGAAGGCAGTGATGAAATTCCCGAAGCTATTCGCCAAGGTCATATTGCTTATGTTATCAATACAAAGGATATTAACTCCACAGGTGATTTGACCGACGGTTATGAAATTCGCAGACTTTCAACCGAAAACAACGTTACCATCTTTACATCACTTGATACTGTAAGAGTTCTCTTGGATGTTTTAGATGAAAACACTATCACAATTTCTACAATAGATTCTTAAGGTGAAATAACTTATGATGAAACAAGGAATTTACGAGATTCTTTTTAACTTCGAATTAGCACCATCGGTTTTCCGTATGGTGCTAAAGGGAGATACTAGG
>JAZSPH010000079.1:0-21099 GCA_045537355.1 Acutalibacteraceae bacterium | reverse complement strand
TTAAAAAGTGTGATATCATATCATTTGTTCAAATGCGGGTGTAGTTCAACGGCTAGAATCCCAGCCTTCCAAGCTGGTTGTGTGGGTTCGATTCCCATCACCCGCTCCAAAAATCCCTTAGACTTTTTAGTCTGAGGGATTTTTACTTCTTACCTTTTAACTCTTCACTTTTAACTCTTCACTTAAAACAAAGGATTTTTGGAAAGTAATAAGTTAAAAGTAAAAGTGAATAAGTTCGGTGTCGGCTTTGCCGACAAATTATATAAAAGGAGATTTGTTATGAATAATAGTCCTTTAGTTATAAAATCAAAAGAATTTGCACTTGAAATAATTAAAGTTTGCAACAGTGTTAAACAGACCAAAAAGGAAACTGTGTTGACAAATCAACTTATTCGAAGTGGAACAAGTATAGGCGCTAATATCAGGGAAGCTTTTTATGCAAGTTCAAAGGCTGATTTTATTGCAAAACTTCACATTGCTTTAAAAGAATGTAGTGAGAGCGAATATTGGCTTGAATTGCTTATTGAGAGTGGATATTACGCTGATAAATCGGTTTTGGATAAATGTGTTGAGGTGAAAAAACTTTTAGTATCATCTCTCAATACTGCAAAACAAAATAACTAAAACCACAACCCCCAACAGTTTTGCTATTGTTGGGGGTTGTTATTTATATTTATTTAAAAGGTCAAATAATTTTTCCTCCACCGACCACAATGTCCCCATCATAAAAAACGGCTGCTTGACCGGGGGAAGGTGCCCTTTGAGGCTCATCAAAAATGATTTTAACATTGCCGTTTTCTAATGGATAAATAATGGCAGGTTGTTCGATTTGGCGATAACGGAGTTTTGCCTTAACACGCATTTCCTTTTCCAATTTGTCAAAGGGAATAAAATTAAGGTCACAAACCTGGACTTCAGATTTAAAAAGGTGTTCTTCGTCACCTAAAATAACGATATTATCCCGGGCATTTTTATCAATTACAAACCGGGGTTTGCCAAGGGCAATTCCAAGGCCTTTTCGTTGGCCGATAGTGTAATTAATAACCCCTTGATGTTTGCCCAAAACATTGCCTTCAAGGTCAATATAGTCACCCTTTTGGCTTATAAATCCATCGGTTTTTTCAATAAATGAAGCGTAATCTCCATCGGGCACAAAGCAAATATCCTGAGAGTCAGGTCGGTTGGCATTTACAAGGCCACCCTTTTCGGCTTTTTCTCTGATTTCGGGTTTGGAAAGGTCGCCCAAAGGCAATTCCAAATGTTTTAATTGGTGTTGGGTTAAACAGTAAAGGACATAAGACTGGTCTTTGGATAAATCTTTGGCCTTTTTAAGGATGTATCTATCACCCTGTTTTTCAACCCTTGAGTAATGGCCTGTGGCAATTTTATCAAACCCGTTTTCCAAGGCGATATCCAGCATCTTGCCAAACTTAATGTATTTGTTACACTCAAGGCAAGGGTTGGGGGTAAGACCCAATTTGTATTCGGAGATAAAATTGTCAATAACCTTTTCCTTGAAATCGCTTGAAAGGTCCATACTTATGTGTGGAACAGCAAGTTTTTGGCACACCGATTTAGCATCGGCTAAATCTCTTTCCATATCCTTTTCGCAAAGGGATAAGGTAAGACCTGTAACCGAAAAACCCATCTCTTTTAAAATCAAAGCGCAGGCAGAGGAATCAACCCCTCCACTCATTCCGACTAACACTTTTTCCATTGGCATAAAACCTTTCAAAATATTATTATAATTATATCAGTAAATAGTACAAAGGTCAATTCTTATTATACCCAAACAACTGTTAAAAAGGTAAAAATTGAGAAAAATTTGCAATTTTTTGTTGACTCATAAAAAAAATAGTAGTATTCTATATAGGTGAATAATTTATTATTTTAATGGAGGTAATGAAAATGTTTAAATCTGCTTATTTAAACAGGGTTTACGAAGACGCTGCCAAGAGAAGTGCCGGCGAAAGCGAGTTTTTACAAGCCGTTAAAGAGGTTTTAGAATCTATTGAGCCAGTTGTTGAAGCAAATCCTAAATATGAAGCAAATGGTGTTATTGAAAGAATGGTTGAGCCTGAGAGAATGATTTCTTTCAGAGTTTCTTGGGTAGACGATAAGGGTCAAGTACAGGTTAACCGTGGTTACCGTGTACAATTCAACTCTGCTATCGGTCCTTACAAGGGTGGTCTCCGTTTCCATCCCACAGTTAACGCTTCTATCATGAAGTTCTTAGGTTTCGAGCAAACCTTTAAAAACAGCCTTACCAGCCTTCCCATGGGTGGTGGTAAAGGTGGCTCTGACTTCGATCCCAGAGGTCGTTCCGATGGTGAAATTATGCGTTTCTGCCAAAGCTTTATGACCGAGCTTGCTAAGCACATCGGTGCTGATACCGACGTTCCTGCAGGTGATATCGGCGTTGGTGCTCGTGAGGTTGGTTACCTTTTCGGCCAATATAAGAGACTTCGCAACGAGTTCGTTGGCGTTTTAACCGGTAAGGGTCTTCCTTACGGTGGTTCTCTTATCCGTCCCGAGGCTACCGGTTTCGGTGCTGTTTACTACACCGTTGAAATGCTCAAGCACTTCGGTGAAGACATTAAGGGCAAAACCTTTGCAGTTTCCGGTTTCGGTAACGTTGCTTGGGGCACCGTTAAAAAGCTTACCGAACTTGGTGGTAAGGTTGTAACAATTTCCGGTCCTGACGGTTATGTTTACGATAAAGATGGCATCAGCACCGAAGAGAAAATCAACTACTTACTTGAGATGCGTGCTTCCGGCCACGATATGGTTAAGGATTACGCTGATAAGTTCGGCGTTGAGTACTTCCCAGGTCAGCGTCCTTGGAACACCAAGGTTGACATCGTAATGCCTTGCGCTACTCAAAACGAAGTTGGCATTGAAGATGCTAAGTACATAGTTGCAAACGGCGTTAAATATTATGTTGAGGTTGCTAACATGCCTACCACTGAAGAGGCTATGGCTTACCTCAGAAACAGTGGTATCCCCGTTGCTCCTTCCAAGGCTGTTAATGCCGGTGGTGTTGCTGTTTCCGGTCTCGAAATGAGCCAAAACTCTATGAGATACAGCTGGACTGCTGAAGAAGTTGATGCTAAACTTTATCAAATTATGGCTAACATTGTTAAGAACTCCTATGATGCTGCCAAAAAATACGGCATGGATGGAGACCTTGTTGCAGGTGCTAACATTGCAGGTTTCGAAAAGGTTGCTGAAGCAATGATCGCTCAAGGTGTTGCATACTAATATTTGCCAAATTTAAAAGACTGCACTTTTTTGTGCAGTCTTTTTTTATTTTTTATATTGGTATAAAACGTTACCCTCATTATCGTAAACATTAAGGTGGTGTTTCTTTGCTATTTTCACAGCAGTTTCAAAAAGAAAATAGGCTCCTTTTTGGGATTTTAAATTTTGGAAACTTTTTCTAACCCTGTAAATTGTAATTTCCTTCATAACAAATACCCCCTCAAAACTTCTATTGCTCGGTTTTTAATGCGATTTACGGCTTGACGGCTGATATTTAATTTGGAGGAAATTTCGCTGTCGCTGTAATTATATATGTATTTAAGAGAAATAACTGCCTTTTGCTTTGGAGTCAAAAACTTAAAAGCATCCTTTAAATAGGTGCGTTTTGAAAAGTCTTCGGTGTAATAAATATCCTCAGTCTGATTTAAAAATTTTGATTTTTTATAGTTTGAGTTTTTAGTGGAATAGGCAATATATTTGTTTCGAAGCGACACGGCAATATATCTCGAAAGCCCATCACCACACACTCTCACAAAGGGAGAAAGGTCAATTTTGTATAAAAGTTCAAGAAGAAATACCGAAAGTTCTTCGGCAGTGTCCTCGGCATCGCTTTTTTCTGAGTAGTGGTGAATTAGTCCTTCAAATTCCGAGAAAACAACAGGAAAGACCGACATATCGCCCTTCCTGAATTTCTCTAAAAGGGATAAAAGACAACTGTTTTCCATTTTTTCCAACCTTCCTTTCAACTTTAGAAAGAGGGAGGTTTTTGTTTTGTAAACCTTTGAATTTTTAAAAAATTCCTCTTTCAAAAGACCATATTTACAAAGATTGGAAAATTTTGTTAAAAAAAGGAGTAAAAGGTAGAAAAAAGGGAACAAATTACAAAAAAAGCATAATTTTACATACAACTATTGACAATTTTTGCACATTATTATATAATCATAGCAAAAAAATAAACAATCTACTGTGAAAAGCAGACTGTTTTATAAAGAAATTTACAAAATATGTCAATACGCTCCGAAAGGAATAGTGAATAAAATTATAAAAAAGGTATGATTTTAAAATGAGGGTGGCTGTTTGTGATGGGGATGAAACATTTTTATTGCAATTCAAAAAAGCGGTTTACCTGTTTGCAAGGGAAAATAAACTTGAAATTTTAGTGGAATGTTTTGTTTCGGGAGAGGAACTTTTAAGGTCTAAAAATAACTATAATCTGATTTTTCTCGGATATTATTTAGACGATATAAACGGTTTCGAAACGGCAGTTAATTTAAGGGATAGAGGGGACAATACGCCAATAATATTTGTGAGCGATTATACAGGTTTTATTTTCGATTCGTTCAGGGTCAATCCTTACGCTTTTCTTTTAAAAAGAGAATGGAAAGAAAGACTTTTTCCTTTGTTAGAAGATATTTTTGAAAAAAGGGGAGAAAATTATCCTATTTTCGTTAGAGACGGCGGCGATATTGTTTGTATAAACACGGAAAATATATACTATTTGGAAGCAGATAATAAATATTGTTATATCCATCTTTCAAAGGAAACTCTTTATTGCCGCAAGACAATGGCGCAGGTATTTGAGGCTTTGCCTAAAGGTCATTTTTGCAAAACCAATCGGGCCTTTGTGGTTAATTTAAGGCATATAAGCAGGTATAACAATGATACAATAAAATTAAAAAACGGCAAGGAAATTCATCCAAGCCGTAAATATTATAAAAATTTTAAAGAGGATTACCGTCGTTTTTTAAAACCTGTGGAGGTTTAAATTTTTCGGCAGATGTAAAATAATCGTTCTTCAGTTTCGGTGGGGGCTTTTTGGGTCATATCGCCGAAAATAGCTTCAATTTTGAAACCCGACTTCTCTAAAAGTTCGGTGAGTTCCTCATTTGTATATGCCTTTTCGCTGAAATTTTCGCTACTCCTTGTATATATATCATCTTCTTTTGCGAAGAAGTCGAGCGAAATGTTTGTCATATTGTTTTTGGGGTCAAATTCGTTTTGCCAAACACAATAAATATCGTCCTGTTCAAGAACGAAAGTATTATTTCCGAGAACCTTTTCTTGTTTATATACGGTATTAACGTCAAAGATGAAAAGTCTTTCCGGTTCAAGGAAAAGAGAGATTTTTTTAAAAGCAGTCAGGAGAACTTTGGGGTCGGTTATATGGTTTATACTGTCCATACAACAAACGGCACCATCAACCGTTCCGTAAAGGTCAAGTTCTTCTGCGCTTTGGCAAAGGTAGAGAATATCTAAGCCTTCCTCGGCCGTTTTCTCCCTTGCCACAGCCAACATATCTTCCGATATATCGGTTCCGATAACCTCAATTCCCTTTTTTGCCAGTTCAAGGGAAAATTCTCCGGTCCCACAGGCAACATCCAATAAAAGGGTGGGCTTTCGGTCGAACTTTTCGAAAAGTTTTAAAAGGTATTTGGCACGGGTAGGGTAATTAACATCACCCATTAAAGCATCGTAAAAATAGGCGAAATCGTTATATGCCATTATTTTAGTCTCCTGAAAACGGTTTGAAAACCTTGATTAATGGCTCGAGAAACACGGCTTATGGTGGCAGTTGAGGCACCGGTAGCTTCGATAATCTCGCTGTAAACTTTTTTTTCGTTTAATAACTTAGCAACAACAAAGCGTTGAGCTATTGTATTTATTTCTTTAGGGGTACAAGCATCAGCAAAGAATTGCTCTAATTCCTCACGGGTTTTAAGGGTTAAAATAGCATCGTAAAAATCGGTAGTAAAATCCATTTTTGCCATAAAAAATCCTCCTTTAGATACTTTCTCAGTTTAACACATAAAAGCGCTAAAGTCAAGATAAATAACTGTGCCAAAGGCACACGTTAAAACCGTTTAGGGGGTTGGAGGAGTCGGAGAAAAAATTTAGGTTTTAGTAAGACTTGTCTTTCATTTGAGCGTAGCGTTCTATGAAAGACTTTTAAAAAAAGGTGGATTACCGGCGCCTCAAAGGGGGAATCGGAATCCCCCTTAAAACGAATCTTTGCTTCCTTTCTTTTCGCAAGAAAGGAAGTGCCCTGTCGCGGCACGAGCGACATATAAATATAACTATTGCAGATTTATTCTCGTTAACAAAATTACACGAATATTTTAAAATCAAAAAACACTTGCTTTTTTACAACAGTTGTGATATACTATATCGGCTAATGGAAATTAGCAAATAAATAACACACATTTTGCTCTTTAACGGCTTTTTGCTGTCACCCAAACTGTCGGGTGTTTTCGAACGGGCAAGATGGAGGAAAATTCTTAGGAGGAAAAAGAAATGGCAGTAGTATCAATGAAACAACTTCTTGAAGCCGGCGTTCATTTTGGACATCAAACAAGACGTTGGAACCCGAAAATGGCTGAGTACATTTTCACAGAAAGAAACGGTATTTACATTATCGACCTTCAAAAGACCGTTAAGAAACTTAACGACGCTTACATGTTTGTTCGCGACATCGCAGCTGAAGGTGGAGACATTCTCTTCGTAGGTACCAAGAAACAAGCTCAAGACTCTATCAAAGAGGAAGCTGAGCATTGCGGTATGCCCTATGTTAACGCTCGTTGGCTTGGTGGTATGCTCACAAACTTCACAACAATCAAAACCCGTATTGCTCGTTTAAATCAACTTCGCGCAATGCGTGATGACGGAACATTCGAGCTTCTCCCCAAGAAGGAAGTTATTAAACTTAACCTTGAAATCGAGAAACTTGAGAAGTTCTTAGGCGGTATCCAAGAGATGAAAAAGACTCCTGCCGCTATGTTTATCGTTGACCCTCGCAAGGAAAGAATCGCTGTTGCTGAAGCTAAGAAGCTCGGCATCCCGATTATCGCTATCGTTGACACCAACTGTGATCCTGATGAAATCGACGCAGTTATCCCCGGTAACGATGACGCTATCCGTGCTGTAAAACTTATCGCTGAGACTATGGCTGCTGCTGTAATCGAGGGCAGACAAGGTACCGAAATGGGTACTGCTGCTGAAGAAGCAGAAGAAGTAGCTGAAGAAGCTGCTGAATAATTAAATTTACGGAGGAAACTAAAATGGCTTTTACCGCTAAAGATGTACAGGCTTTAAGAGAGAAAACCGGTTGTGGTATGATGGACTGTAAAAAGGCTCTTACCGAGACAAACGGTGATATGGACGCTGCTACCGATTACCTTCGTGAAAAAGGCTTAGCTTCTCAAGCTAAGAAGGCTGGCAGAATTGCTGCCGAAGGTACAGTTTGTGCTTACACAAAAGATAGTGTTGGCGTTGTTGTAGAATTAAACAGTGAGACCGACTTCGTTGCTAACGGCGATGGTTTCAAGGCTTTGGCTGCTGAGGTTGCTGAAGTTGTTGCTGAACAAAATCCTGCTGACGTTGACGCTTTACTTGCTTGCGAAAAAGATGGTATGACCGTTGAGGCAAAGGTTCAAGAGTTGTTCCTTGCTATTCGTGAAAACATTAAAATCCGCAGATTTGCAAGAATGGAAGGAAAGGTTGTTTCCTACGTTCACGCCGGCGGTAAAATCGGTGTTCTTGTAAACTTTGACACCGATTTGGCTGCTGATAATGCAGACCTTATTGCTATGGGTAAAAACGTTGCAATGCAGGTTGCTGCTATGAACCCTGCTTATCTTGATGAGGCTTCTGTTCCTGCAGAAGTTTTGGCTAAGGAGAAGGAAATTCTCATTGCTCAAATGAAGGAAGACCCCAAAATGGCTAACAAGCCTGAGATGGTTCTTGCTAAAATCGTTGAAGGTAAAATCGGCAAATACTACAAGGAGAACTGCCTTGTTGAGCAACAATACGTTATCGATGGTGATTTAACCGTTGGTAAGTACATTGCTAACACTGCTAAGGACCTTGGCGCTAACATTACTCTTACCTCTTTCGTTCGTTTCGAGAAGGGCGAGGGCATTGAGAAGCGTGTTGACGACTTCGCTGCTGAAGTTGCCGCAATGGCAAAATAATTAACCTTTAAATTTAGACCCCCACTTGTTGGGGGTTTATTTTTTGTAAAAAACATATTATGATTGTTGAATTTTTTAGCATCGTCGCTCATGCCGCGACAGGGCACGCCATTTCTTGTGTGGGCGAAAAGAAATGGCGGAAAGATTCGCCTTTAAGGGGGAATTTCGATTTCCCCCTTGGGCGACAACTTGGGGTTAATATAAAAATTGCCGACAAAAACTAAAGTTTTAAATTTGTCGGTGGGCTATATATTTTTTATAGCATCTTCTTTGTCGCCCTAACCCCCTTAAACGACAAGGGCTACGCCCTTGACCCGATTACGAGTAAAGATTATTAAAAGGTTAAAGGCACGCTTTATATGTTGGGGGGATAATTTTTTCCAAAATTATGAAGTTTCTTTAAAGGTTTTATGTTTTTTATTGAAAATTTAGGTTATTTGTGGTAAAATACATACTGGATAATGCCGTTTAAAGGAGAGTGACGAAGTGGCTTTTTTAAACAAGATAAAAGAAAAAGCTATTGCACTTAAAAATATAATAGTAAAATTTGTGAAGGACATGATTCCTGTGGTCGATGAGAAGGCTCATCAACTTAAGGACTGGGTTATAAAATTTATTAAGAAATCCTTTATCATAACCTCATCCAAAAAGAGCAAAATTACAGGTATCGTTTTTCTCTTTGTCACCCTTATTTGGGTTGTTTTGAGTGTTAAAACCTTTACTTCAATGGAGAGTTCCGGCAAGTGGGTTCTTTTGGCCACTGCTCTTGCTTGTCCCTTTATAATTGGTTTGAACATTACCTTTACCATTAGAATAAAAAACGATATAATTAACAAAATTTGGCATTTACTTTCCTTATTCCTTTTGCCGATTTTAACCATCGTTATGACCGAAGCCCTAAATAATATATTTATTTATGATATGACCTATTTAGGCTTTTGGGGCAACTATTTGGTAATTCTTATAATGTACTTTATCTTTTTTGCATTAACAGGAAGTTTAAAGGTGGCATATATTGTTGTTCCGCCTATACTTTACGGTTTTGCATTAGCCCATAGTTATATTATGGATTTCAGAGGTACTCCCTTTATTCCCATGGACTTTTTAAGCGTTACCACTGCGGCAGGTGTTGCCAGCACATATAATTTCGTTCCTAATTATAAGGTTATAATGGGCACATTTGTCTTCATATTTATTATGACATTGGCCTTTAAAACCAAAACCCCAAATTTTCATATTGCAACCAAGATTATTTCAAGAACCTTCACTGCTGCGTTCAGCACCGTGCTTTTAACCATTTTCTTCGCCACAAGCTTTTTTGCTGATATGGGCGTAAAACCCGACTTCTGGAACCAAACCAGAGGTTACAAAAACTATGGCTTTGTTTTCAGTTTCTTCTCGAATACAAAGTATCTATATATGTCTGAGCCTAATGAGTATGACCCTGATTCGGTTCAGGATGATGTTGACCAAACTATTGATGAAGATACCGAAAAGGTACCGACCAAAAAGACTCCGAACATCATTTGCATTATGAACGAAACCTTATCCGATTTAAGGGTTTTGGGCGATTTGCAAACCAATCAAGAGTTTATGCCTTATTTGGACAGTTTGACCGAAAATACTGTCAGGGGTAATCTTTATGTTCCGGTTATCGGCGCAGGTACTTCTAACACCGAGTTTGAATTTTTGACCGGTCATACAACTGCTTTCTTGCCTTCGGGTAGTAACGCATATATGCTTTATATTAAAAATCATATTGCTTCATTAGTATCGACTATGGAGTCTCAAGGTTATTCTTCTTGGGCACTTCATCCTTACTATCGTGATGGTTGGAAGCGTCCCGAAGTTTATAAGAACTTAGGCTTTAACAGTTTCTTTGCTCTTGAGGATATTTTGGGAGAAACCTTGACTGCTGAGTTTAGAGCAAACGGCAGTAACCCCGATTATTTGCAACAACTTATTGACCAACATTTCCCGGGAAGCAATATGCTTCTTCGCCAATATGTAAGCGATAAGTATAATTACGATTTGCTTATAAAAGATTTCGAAAACCGAGATAAATCCAAGCCTTATTTTGCATTTAATGTTACCATGCAAAACCATGGTGGATACACCATTGCGGCTCAAAACTTCCCTGAGGAAGTTTATGCAACAAATACATCAAAAGCATTCCCCAAGGCTAATAAATATCTATCCCTTATTAAGCGAACCGATGATGCTTTTAAAGAATTGATCGGATATTTCTCAAGGGTTAAAGAGCCTACCGTCATTTGTATGTTCGGTGACCATCAACCTTCCATTGAAACTAAGTTTGTGGAAGAAATTATCGGCACTAAAATTGCCGACCTTACTCCTGAGCAAGAACAAAGTCGTTATTGCACACCTTTCTATATCTGGGCAAACTACGATATTGAAGAAAAAACGGTTGAGAGACTCAGCTCCAACTACCTTTCTTCTTTGGTGCTTGAAACTGCAGGTGTTAAACTTACAAAGTATAATCAGTATCTCTTAAAGCTTGCGGAAACCTTGCCTGTTATTAATAACGCAGGTTATATTGACAAGGATGGAAATTATTATAAGTGGAGCGATGAGTCTCCTTACTCCAACATCCTTGATAAGTACGAGAAAATTCAGTATAACAACATTTTCGACCGTGAAAATGTAAATCTTGATATTTTCTATATTGACGGAGAAATTCCCGAACAACCGGAAGAAACCGAGGAAGTAACAAATGATTAATACCTGTCTTTGCTATATTGAAAAAGAGGGTAAATATTTAATGCTTCATCGGGTCAAGAAGGAAAACGACCTGAACCACGATAAATGGGTTGGTATTGGGGGCAAGTTCGAAAAGGGCGAAACCCCCGAAGAGGCTTGCCTTAGAGAAAGTTTTGAAGAAACGGGACTTACCCTTAAAAATTTAAGTTATCGTGGCTTGGTTACCTTTGTGTCGGACGAATGGGGAACCGAATATATGCACCTTTTCCACAGCAATTCTTTTGAAGGCAATTTGAAAGAATGTGATGAAGGTAATTTGGAATGGGTGAAAAAATCCGATGTTTATAATTTGCCACTGTGGGCAGGGGATAAAATTTTCTTAAAACTTTTGGAAAAAGATATTCCCTTTTTCTCCCTTAAATTAGTTTATGAGGGCGAAAAATTAATAAAGGCAGTTTTAAACCGAGAAAATCTAAATTTAGGTGAAGTTTAATGAATATTTGTGTTTACGGAGCTTCAAGCAATAATATTGATAAAAGTTATATTGAAGCCATGGAAAACTTAGGGTGCGAAATGGCCAAAAGGGGTCATACCTTGGTTTTCGGCGGTGGCGCCAACGGACTTATGGGCGCAGTGGCGAGAGGTATGACCAAGGGTGAGGGTAAAATCATCGGAATTTCCCCCAAATTTTTCGATGTTGACGGTGTTTTGTATGACAAATGCACCGAGTTTATCTACACCGAAACCATGCGAGAAAGAAAACAACTTTTAGAGGATATGGCCGAAGCCTTTATCGTTATGCCCGGTGGTCCCGGAACTTTGGATGAATATTTTGAAACCTTGTGTTTAAGACAAATCGGACAACACAATAAACCCATAGCAGTTTTTAATGTTAACGGTTATTATGACAATTTAAAGGCCATGCTTCAAACTGCCTTCGAGGGTGGATTTATGAACGATGAAATGATAAAATTATCCCCCTTTTATGATAATGAAACCACTCTTTTAAAATATTTAGAGGACAATAAGGGTGGCACCGGGGACTTTTCCGTACTTAAGGATTTAAAGTAATATGGAAAACGCCATATACCTTTTAAAATCAAGGGATAAAACTAAAAAAGCCGTTTCAAAATGCGCTTATGATTTTCTTTTTTCGTTGGCGCAAGAAAGGCTTAATATAAAAACAAAACCAAGGCTTACCTATGAAAGTAACGGCAAGCCTTTTTTTGAGGATTACCCCGATTTTTATTTTAATATTTCCCACTGCGAAGATTTGGTTGCAGTGGCAGTATCTAAAAAACCTGTGGGTGTGGATATTGAAATTTTAAGGGATGTTAATTTGAAAATTGCAGGGCGATTTTTTAGCGTTAAGGAAACTCGGACTACCCAAACCAGCCGAGATTTTCTTTATGTTTGGACAAGAAAAGAAGCCCTTCTGAAAAGAACAGGGGAAGGGCTAAAGGGTATTCGGGGGGCCGACGTTTTAGAAAACAACGAGATTAAAACCTTTGAAGAAAATGGGTTTATATTGTCGGTTGCAGGCGAGAACCCTAATGATTTTAAGATTATTTACGAGGAGAATTTTTAAGTGGCAGACCTAAGAAAAGAAATTGAAAGGCGCAGGACTTTTGCAATAATTTCCCACCCTGATGCAGGTAAAACAACCTTGACCGAAAAGTTTTTGCTTTACGGTGGCGCAATTCAAACTGCAGGTTCGGTAAAGGGAAAGGCGACTGCTAAACACGCAGTAAGCGACTGGATGGAACTTGAAAAACAAAGAGGTATTTCAATTACATCTTCGGTTATGCAGTTTGAGTATGAGGGTTATTGCATTAATATTCTTGACACTCCGGGACACCAAGACTTCTCGGAAGATACCTATCGTACCCTTATGGCAGCCGACAGCGTTGTAATGGTAATCGACGCTGCAAAGGGTATTGAGGCACAAACCCGTAAGCTTTTCAAGGTTTGCGCTATGCGAAATATCCCCATTTTCACCTTTATCAACAAACTCGACCGTGAGGCTCGTGACCCCTTTGAACTTTTGGATGAGGTTGAAAAGGAATTTGGCATCGGCACCTATCCTATTAACTGGCCCATCGGCTGTGGCGTTAGTTTTAAGGGTGTTTTTGACCGAGAGAAGCGTGAAATTTTAACCTTTAACGAATTCCATAAAGGTCAAAATAAAATCAAACCCATCCAGTGCGACATTACCGATATAGAGAAGCTCGATGAGTTAATTGGACCTTATCAAAGGGAAGAATTGGTTGACCAAATTGAACTTTTGGATGGTGCAAGTTTCGAATTTGACCTTGAAAAGGTCAGATGTGGAAAACTTACCCCCGTTTTCTTTGGCTCGGCACTTACAAACTTTGGTATTGAGCCATTTTTGGAAAACTTCCTTAAAATGACCACCTCTCCCTTGGCTCGTAAATCGGGGGATGAGGAGGTAAGTCCCTTTGAGGAAACCTTCTCGGCTTTCGCTTTCAAAATTCAGGCGAATATGAATAAAAACCACCGTGACAGAATAACATTTTTCCGTATTTGTTCGGGTAAGTTTGAGCGTGGCGCTGACTATTTCCATATGCAAGCAGGCAAACCTGTCAGGCTTTCTCAACCCCAACAAATGATGGCCGATGACCGACAAATTATCAACGAAGCCTATGCGGGTGATATTATCGGTGTTTTTGACCCCGGTATTTATTCCATTGGCGACACTGTTTGTTCCGCCAAAAGAAAGGTTACCTTTGAGGGTATTCCTACCTTTGCTCCCGAGCATTTTTGCCAGATTGAGCAAAAGGACTCTTTGAAGAGAAAGCAGTTTGTAAAGGGTGTTGAGCAAATCGCCCAAGAGGGTGCAATCCAAATTTTCCACGACCCCGGAACAGGTATGGAAAGGGTAATTGTGGGCGTTGTTGGTGTGCTTCAGTTTGAGGTGCTTGAATATCGTCTTAAAAATGAATACAATGTTGACGTTATCCGTAATGACCTGCCTTATAGTTATATCCGTTGGGTTAAGAATAAGGATATTGACATTAAGAAACTAAATCTTACCTCCGATACCAAATGGGTGCAAGACTTTAAGGGTAATAACCTGCTTATTTTCACAAGTGAGTGGAATATTAACTGGGCGCTTGAGCGCAATGAAGGTCTCATTTTAGAGGATTTCAGTAAAGATTAAAAAACAAAAAGTCTATGCCATTAACGGCATAGACTTTCTTTTTCTATTATAAGCAGTCGGTTGTATTTGGCAACTCTGTCGCTTCGGCAGGGGGCGCCCGTTTTAATCTGTCCCGAATTTACGGCTACGGCAATGTCAGCAATAGTGGTGTCCTCGGTCTCTTCCGAACGGTGGGAAATTATTGTTTTATAGCCGTTTTCGTGGGCTAAATTTATAACATCAAGGGTCTCAGTCAGAGTGCCTATTTGGTTTGGCTTTATTAAAATTGCGTTGGCGCATTTTCTTTCAATTCCTGTTCTGAGTCGGCTCGTATTGGTAACAAAAAGGTCATCGCCTACAAGTTGTAAGGATTTGCCGAGCTTGGCGGTCAGTATCTTCCAAGCCTCCCAGTCCTCCTCGGCAACACCGTCTTCAATGGAGATTATGGGGTATTTTTCGCAAAGGACCTCATAGTAAACAATAAGCTCATCGGCAGTCAAGGTTTTTTTCCTTTTTGGAAGGGTGTATTTGCCGTTTTCATACCACTCGCTGGAAGCAATATCAAGGGCAATTTTAATTTGGGTTTCATCATACCCTGCGTTTTTAACAGCCTTCATTATATAGTCAAGTGCCGCTTCATCGGAAGCAAGATTGGGAGCGAAACCACCCTCATCTCCAACCCCCGAGGCAAGACCCTCGCTCTTTAAAAGTTTGCCGAGACTCATATAAATTTCACTGCAAACACGAAGGGACTCGGCAAAGGTTTCGGTTTTTACGGGGATTATCATAAACTCCTGAATATCAATGTTGTTACTTGCGTGGGCGCCACCGTTTAGGATATTCATCATAGGTCGGGGCATTACTTTTGCGTTGTCGCCACCTAAATATTTGTAAAGTGGTAAGTTTTGGGAGACTGCTGCTGCCTTGGCTGTTGCCAAAGAAACTGCCAAAATTGCGTTTGCGCCCAAACGGGATTTGTTTTTCGTGCCGTCAAGGTCTATCATAGTTTGGTCGATAAGGCGTTGGTTACAAGCGTTAAGACCCAAAAGGGCATTGGCAATTTCGGTGTTAACGCTTTCCACTGCATTTAAAACACCTGCGCCGCCGTAACGACTGCCACCGTCTCGCTTTTCATAAGCTTCAAACTCACCGGTTGATGCGCCCGATGGCACTGTTGCAAAGCCGATGCTAGAATCCTTAAGTGTAACTCTAGCCCCCACTGTGGGTCGGCTTCTTGAGTCTAAAAGTTCAAAGCCCTCCACCTTTATAATTTCTGTTTTACACATAAAATCACTCCTTTTACCTTATTATGTCAAAAACAGGCATAAATATTTGACTTTTCTTTATAGTTTGAGTATAATTTTCTTATTATGAAGATAGGAAATATTGAAATTAAAGGTTATGCTGCTCTGGCTCCTATGGCGGGTGTCGCCGACAGGGCTATGAGGGAAATATGTAAAGAGCACGGCTCGGCTTTCAGCGTGGGCGAACTCACAAGCTCTAAGGGTATAAGTGTTGGGGATAAAAAGTCCCACACCCTTCTTTTTTGCGGTGATAAAGAACGCCCGATGGCTTCTCAGCTTTTCGGCCGTGAGCCTGAAACTATGGCTGAAGCGGCAAAAAAAGCCTTGGAATTTAACCCCGATTTTATTGATATAAATATGGGTTGCCCCGCCCCCAAGGTTTCGGGTAATGGCGGCGGAAGTGCCCTTTTAAAGGACTTAAGTCTGGCCGAGAAAATTGTCAAGGCTGTGGTGGATGCTGTGGATATTCCCGTTACGGTTAAAATGCGAACGGGTTGGGATGATGACAGTTTGGTATCCCCCGAATTAGCGAGAATGTGTGAAAGCGCCGGAGCCAAGGCTATTACCATCCACGGCCGAACAAAAAAGCAAATGTATGCCGAAGGGATAGACTTTAAAACCATTACCGAAACGGTTAAGGCAGTTAAAATTCCCGTTATTGCAAACGGTGATATTTGCGATGGCAAAAGCGCTAAATTTATGTACGAAACCACAGGTTGCGATTTTGTAATGGTGGGCAGAGCAGCCAGAGGAAACCCTTTTGTTTTCGAAGAAATTAATGCCTTTATGGAAAATAAGGATTTTGCTCCACCAAGTTTGGAAAAACGTTTTGAGGTTTTAATGGAACAGGTACGAAGAATGGTGGAATACAAGGCCGACCACCGTGCATTTTTGGAAGCAAGAAAGCACACTGCTTGGTATATGCAGGGCTTAAAGGGTGCTGCCGAACTGAGAAGACTTGCAGGGGCAGTCAGTTCTTGGAACGATATTGAAAATGTGTGCCAAAAGGCACTTGAACTAAATCGTGATATGTGGTAAGATATTTAGGTTGAAAGGAAGTAGTATTATGTCAGGACATTCTAAATGGAACAATATAAAAAAGAAAAAGGAAAAAACCGATGCTGCCAAGGCTAAAATCTTTACCAAAATTGGTAGAGAAATTGCAGTTATCGTTAAAACCGGTGGTGCAAACCCCAACGAAAACAGCAAGTTAAAGGATGCTATTGCCAAGGCTAAGGCCAACAATGTTCCTAACGAGAATATTGAGCGTATCATCAAAAAGGCTGCGGGTGACGGTGAGGCTAACAACTACGAAGAGTTAATTTATGAGGGTTACGGTCCCAACGGCATTGCCGTTGTGGTTGAAACCTTGTCGGATAACCGCAACAGAACTGCAGGTGAAATGCGCCACTATTTTGACAAATGTGGTGGTAACCTCGGTCAGTCGGGCTCGGTTATGTTTATGTTTGACCGTAAGGGAATTATCAACATTGAGGCTGAAGGTCTTGATGAAGATACCGTTATGGAAGCAGCCCTTGAGTGTGGCGCCGAAGATTTTGAGTTCGATGGCGATGTTTTCTGCATTACCTGTGAACCCAATGATTTAGGTACAGTTCGTGATGGCTTGGAGGGTCAGGGTTATAAATTCCTCTCGGCTGAGGTTGAGTATATTCCCCAAACCATGTCCACTCTTGATGATGAAGAGTCTATTAAGAAGATGGAAAAACTTATTGATATGCTTGAAGAAAACGATGATGTTCAAGCAGTATGGCACAACTGGGAAATGCCTGAAGAATAATAGTGTTAAAAAAGCACCCGAAGGGGTGCTTTTTTTAATACAATGATGAGTAATCCATATATTTGTGATTATCCAAATCGGGGATTTTTTGATATATTTCGCTGGCTTGTGGATTATATGGCAAAGGAATAGTAATATTTCCGTGAGCCATATCAATTAATTGTTTAAACTCGGTGGATTTTTTATACAACCAGTTGTTTGCTTCAAAACTCTTGGTATCAGCCGAAGCGCTGTCGATAAAACGGCTGTAATAGTCGGGAGAAGTGGAATAGGGTAAGAAGGCGTAAAGAGGGTTTACATTTCTAAAGAAAGCAATGGACCCGTTCATTCCGTGATGGGGTAATTGGAAAATGTCGCTCTTTAAATTAAGGCCAAAGTTCTTGGCGGCAAAGTTCATACCACCGTAATCGGCATCGCCTGTGAACATTAAGGTTTGACCTTCAATGATAATTTTGAATATTATGGAAGTGTCGTTTAGTTCTTGACCAAAATGACCTTCTTCTAAGGATTTTGGGAAATGATTTTCATAAGAGAACATGGTTTCCAAAACGGCATTTCGGATATACATTTTATCTCCGGTGTGTGGTCTGATTTTTGGAACATCGGAGTAGTAATCATTCATACAAATTTTGAATTGGTCGTATCGGAATTTTGAACCGTCAAACATATATGGTGCTGAATAACGGATACCCTCATCGGTGGGGAAGTTATAATAAAAGGCTTCAATATCAACCTTATCGTGATAAAGCATGGAGAAGGTGTCAAAACCACCAATGTGGTCGCCGTGGCAATGGGTGAATATCCAAGCAGCGATGGTGAATTTTTCGGTGCCTTCGGGGGATTGAGCCTTCAAGGTGTTTAAAATATTGTTGGCGTCATAATCCGACTCGCCGCCAATACCACCGTCTATTATGATAAAACTTCCGTCATTAAGGCGAATTATAAAACACATACCTTCCTTGGCAACCTTGTTTTCGTCAAAGGGAGAGGTACACAAACCGGTAACCAAAGATTTTATGTTTTTGCTTTCGTAATTATTGTCCTGCTCACGTGGATATAAATCACCCTTTGGCTCGGCAATAACAAGTGTAACACCGTCAGCCTTTAAAAATTCAAGGGTTACGGTTGTAAGTTTACCGGTAAGGGTTGTGAATAAACAGTCGCCAATTTGGTTTTCGGCGTACTTTGTAAAACCGTCATCAAGCAATTTTTGGAGGTATGCATTGTAATCATCCACCGTTGTCATTGTGGCTTTTGTTATACGCCTGTTTTCTTGTTTATAGGTGGTAACTTCGCCCGTTTCGGTTTCAAATTCAGGCAATTTGTCCAGTTTGACGGGGGCAACGGAGGAATTGTTTTCTGTTGGAACGCTGCTCTCGGAACCGGTTTCTTTTGAACAGGCAGCAAAAGTGGTTATGAGTAAAAATATAACCAATAAAAGTGTAATAAATTTCTTCATTGTTCTAACCTCACTGTTTATTTATATTATTAATTATATAAAGTTTCAAAGTAAATGTCAACAACGAAACGCTGTAAAGAAAAAAACTTGACAGCAAGAAAAGAATGTGTTATAATCCATACTCGGTGAGATTATATGGGAAAAGATTTAGCATTTTCCGCACTTTTGGATGTTTACGGAAGATTTTTAAGTCAAAAGCAAAAAAGTCTTACGGAACATTATTATAACGAAGACCTTTCCCTTTCGGAAATTGCCGAAAATGAGGGCATCACAAGGCAGGGTGTTAGCGATAATATTCGCCGTGCCGAAAACAAAATGCTTTCTTGGGAAAAGGATTGTGGCTTTTGCGAAAGTTTTTTAAGACTAAAAGAACTAAGCGATGATGCCGAAAAGGGCGAAAAGAAGGCTATTAAAGAAATTCTTGAAATCATAGAAAAGTTGTAAAAGGGGTGACAAGTAGTGGCATTTGAAAATTTATCCGATAAATTGGCAGGCGTGTTTAAAAGACTGCGTTCTAAGGGTAAACTTACCGAGTCGGATGTTAAAACAGCCATGCGTGAAGTGCGTTTGGCTTTGCTTGAGGCCGATGTCAACTACAAGGTAGCCAAAGATTTTACCAACGCTGTTGCCGAAAAATGTATCGGCGCAAATGTTATGGAAAGTCTTACAGCCCCACAAATGGTTGTTAAAATTGTTAAGGAAGAACTTACTGCTTTAATGGGTAGTGAGCACACTCGCCTTAAAACAGCTAACAAAATCCCCACAATTATTATGATGTGTGGTTTGCAGGGTTCGGGTAAAACTACCCACTCGGCAAAACTTGCAAAATATTTAAAATCTCAAGGTCATAGGCCTCTACTTGCTGCCTGTGATATTTACCGTCCTGCCGCTATTGAGCAGTTAAAGGTTGTGGGTAAGGCTGTTGATACTCCCGTTTTTGAAATGGGCACCGAAAAACCTGAGAAAATTGTCAAAAAGGCAGTGGCTTACGCCAGAGACTACGGCCACGATTACCTTATTATAGATACTGCCGGTCGACTTCATGTTGACACCGAGCTTATGGATGAACTAAAACGCATCACACAAACGGTTGAGGTTGACAATATTTTATTAGTTGTTGACTCAATGGTAGGTCAGGATGCCGTTAATATCGCCAAGGCTTTCAATGATATTTTGGAAATTGACGGTATTATTTTAACCAAGCTTGATGGTGATACCCGTGGTGGTTCAGCCCTTTCGGTTAAAGCAGTTACAGGCAAACCCATTATGTTTGCAGGTGTGGGCGAAAAACTTGACCAGTTGGATGAGTTCCACCCTGTCCGTATGGCTTCAAGAATTCTCGGTATGGGTGTCGTTTTGTCCCTTATTGAAAAGGCTGAAACTAGGCTTGATGAGAAAAAGGCCGAGGAAACTGCAAAACGTTTGGCCGAAAACAAGTTTGATATGAACGATTTGTTAGACCAGTTCCATCAAATCAAGAAAATGGGCTCCTTAAAGAGCATCCTTTCAATGATGCCGGGAATGGAAAAACAAATTAGAGATGTTGATATCGATGACAGGCAGTTGCTTCGCATTGAGGCTGTTATAACCTCGATGACCAAAAAAGAAAGAGCAAAACCTGATATTATAAATGCTTCTCGCCGCAAACGAATTGCTGCAGGTGCAGGCGTAAAGGTTGAGGATGTAAACCGCCTTATGAGGCAGTATGAACAAATGAAAAAAATGTTCAAACAAATGAATTCAAAGGGTGGCAAAAAGAAAATGCTAAGGGGTATGAATATGCCCGGTGGCTTTGGTAATTTTGGTTTTTAAGGTTTAAAATCTTAAATATATAATAAATTTCACAAACGGAGGTGGAAAAACAATGGCAGTTAAAATCAGACTTCGCAGAATGGGTGCTAAGCGTGCTCCTTTCTACCGTGTAGTTGTTGCTGATTCCCGTTACCCCAGAGATGGTCGTTTCATCGAGGAAATCGGTACCTACGATCCCACTAAGGATCCCGCTATCGTAAATATCGACAGCGAGAAGGCTAAAAAGTGGATTTCTAACGGTGCTCAACCTACTGATACCGTTAAGGCATTACTCAAGAAGAACGGCGTTCTTTAATTTTTACAGAGGATTTAACAATGAAAGAACTTTTAGTATCTTTGGCTTCGGGTTTAGTTGAAAATCCCGAGGCAGTAGAGGTAACTGTTGACGAGCCCAACGAGGCCGGTGTTACAGTTTACCATCTTCACGTTGCTGAAGGCGATATGGGTCGCGTTATCGGTAAGCAAGGCAGAATTGCTAATGCTATCCGTGTGGTAATGCGTGCCGCCGCCAACAGAAAAAATGAGACAGTTTCGGTTGAAATTGACTAATTAAAAAACCACCCTTTTGGGTGGTTTTAATTTTTGTAGATTATAATGATTGTAGTTTGTCGAAACGC
>JAZSPH010000049.1:0-6397 GCA_045537355.1 Acutalibacteraceae bacterium | reverse complement strand
CATAATTACAAACTTCAGTCAAGGGTATTTTTAAATAAATATTGAAAAATAATAAAATATATAGTATATTATATACTGGTTAATTTTTTTCTATTTAGGTGTTAAAATGAAAAACAAAGTTTTCGAATATTTCAATAAGGTTACAGCTATTCCAAGAGGCTCGAGTGACACCGAAAAAATATCTGATTTTTTAGTTCGGTTCGCAAAGCAAAATTCTTTGAAATTTGTAAGAGATGATGCCAATAATGTTATCATTTTTAAAGATGGTATGCTTGGTGGAGAAGATAAAGAACCTGTGATTTTACAGGGTCATACAGATATGGTTTGTCAGCAAACCGCTGATAGTAATCATGATTTTTCCATTTATGGCCCCGAAATTATCAAAGATGGTGATTTTTTAAAGGCAAACAAGACAACCCTTGGAGCCGACAATGGTATTGCAGTTGCGATTATTCTGGCGATTTTGGAAAGCAAAGATATTTCTCATCCTCCTATCGAGGCTGTTTTCACCTCGGATGAAGAGATTGGTATGGTGGGTGCCGGCGCGCTTGATACGAGCTGTTTAAAATCAAAGATTATGATTAATATTGACTCTGAAGAGGATGACACTGTTACTGTTTCTTGCGCCGGTGGCAATGATATTATGATGACACTACCTCTCGAGAAAGAAGAGTTTTCAGCAAGAGAATACAATATCACTCTTAGTGGTTTGCAAGGTGGTCATAGTGGCGTTGAAATTCACAAGGGAAGAACCAATGCAAATGTTTTGGCAGGAAGATTTTTAAAACATTTTTCCGAAAATTCAGATATCAGAATTAATGGCATTAACGGTGGCGATAAGAGTAATGCCATTTGTTTGGAATGTTCTTTTAATTTAGCAACAAATTGCGAAAGTTTTAAAGAAGAAGCCGAAGCGTTTTTGACCAAAATCAAATCTGAAATTTCGGTTAAAGAACCCGATTTTTCGTTTCAAATTAAAGAGGTAGGCAAGACCCAAACTGTTTTTTCAAAATCCCTTTGTGAAAAGATAATTTTCTTGCTTAACAGCGCACCTGACGGAGTTATTGAAATGAGTAAAGAAATTGAAGGTTTGGTTGAAACATCTTCTAATATTGGTGTTTTACAAACAAGAGAAACAGATGTGTTTTTTGATTTTTCTATACGCAGTAACAAGGCTTTAAAATTGCACAATTTGGAAGAAGAATTTGCTTCTTTGGGCAAAAAGGTCGAAGCAAGGGTTGAAAAGGGTAGTTTTTATCCGCCTTGGGAATACTCGGCTAATTCTGAATTGGAGAAAATATATACCGAATGTTACAAAGATTTTTTCGGAATTAACCCTAAAATTTCGGCTATTCACGCAGGTCTTGAGTGTGGAGTTTTCGCTTCAAAAATTGAAGGTTTAACCGCCATTTCGGTTGGACCTCAAATGTATGATGTGCACACAGTAAATGAAAGATTAAGTATTAGTTCCACCGAGAAATTTGTGGAATTATTAATAAATGTTTTAGCAAACCTTGGATAATTAGAATTTTTTCTTGATTTAATGAGTAATTTATTGTATTATATATAGGTTAACTTTATCGCTTTAAAGGAATGGAGATATTATGGAAAACAAAAATGAATTTAAACCATATATTCCGGCCGAAAAGGTAACCCCCGAACTTACACTTACTTCAATTATTATGGGTGTTATTTTAGCCGTTGTATTTGGCGCAGCAAATGCTTACCTCGGTCTTCGTGTTGGTATGACCGTTTCGGCTTCAATTCCTGCTGCTGTAATTGCTATGGGTGTTATTCGCATTTTATTGCGTAGAAACTCAATTTTGGAAAGCAATATGGTGCAAACCATCGGTTCGGCAGGTGAATCCTTGGCTGCAGGTGCAATCTTCACCTTGCCCACATTGTTTATTTGGGCTGCTGAGGGAAAAACCGAAAATCCAAGTCTTTTGGAAATCACTCTTATTGCTTTAATCGGAGGTCTTTTGGGTGTATTCTTTATGATACCCCTTAGAAATGCCTTGATTGTTAAGGAACACAACGTATTACCTTATCCCGAAGGAACAGCTTGTGCTGAGGTTCTTTTGGCAGGCGAAGAGGGTGGAGCAAATGCTTCAACCGTATTCGCAGGTATGGGCTTCGCTGCATTATTTAAGTTTATAATTGATGGCCTAAAGGTAGTTTCAGGTGAAGTTTCAGGACGTGTTAAAGGTTTTGCAGGTGAAATCGGAACCCAAATTTATCCTGCTGTAATGAGTGTTGGTTACATTTGTGGCGCTCGAATTGCTTCCTTTATGTTTGCAGGTGGCGTTTTGGCCTGGCTTGTAATTATTCCCTTAATTGTGCTTTTTGGTGAAAACAGTGTTCTATATCCTAGTGTTGATGCTACTATCGGCGAAATTTATGCTCAAAGTGGCGCAGGTGGAATTTGGGGAAGTTACATTCGTTACATCGGTGCAGGCGCTCTTGCTGCCGGTGGTATCATAAGCCTTGTTAAATCCTTACCTTTAATTGTTAAAACCTTTGGTGGTGCGATGAAGAGTATTAGTGGCGCTAAAGCCGGAACTCTTCGTACTGACAAAGATATTAATATGAAGGTAGTTTTAATTGTAATTGCTGTTTTAGCATTATTAATTTGGCTTGTTCCCGCAATTCCCGTTAATCCTATTGGCGCAGTTTTAATTGTTGTTTTCGGTTTCTTCTTTGCAACCGTTTCTTCTCGTATGGTAGGTCTTGTTGGTAGCAGTAACAACCCTGTTTCGGGTATGGCTATTGCAACACTTTTAATTTCAACCTTAATTTTGAAATTTACAGGTATGACCGGCATTAAAGGTATGTGCAGCGCAATTGCTATCGGTTCAATTATTTGTATTGTATCGGCTATTGCAGGTGATACTTCACAAGACCTTAAAACAGGTTTCCTTTTAGGCGCTACACCTAAAAAACAACAAATCGGTGAATGTTTCGGTGTTGTTGCTTCCGCATTGGCTATTGGTGGAACATTGTATCTATTAAATAGTGCTTGGGGCTTTGGCTCGGACGAACTTGCTGCTCCTCAAGCAACCCTTATGAAACTTATTACCGAAGGTGTTATGGGTGGCGACTTGCCTTGGGCTTTGGTATTTACCGGTGTGTTCATCGCCGTTGTGGTTGAAATCATCGGCATCCCCGTATTACCCTTTGCTATCGGTGTTTATTTACCTGTTCAACTTAATGCTTGCATTATGGTTGGCGGTCTTGTTCGTTTATTCTTTGATAAGATGAAGAAGGAAAAGGAAGAAAAAGACAGAATTGTAAATGATGGTATCTTATTCTGTTCCGGTATGATTGCAGGTGAAGGTTTAGTTGGTATTGCACTTGCTTTGTTGGCAGTATTTGGTTTAGGTGAAGTTATTGACCTTTCTAAATATATTCCTGCTACTGCTTCAAATATAGGTGGTTTAGTTCTTTTTGCAATAATTATTTTAACCCTTATGAAATTTACCGTTTGGAAAAAACGCGCGAAGTAAGATATGGGTAGTAAAAATTATTTAGATTTAGTCCCTCAAATTAACGAGGGGCTAAATTGGAATAAAGATGAAAACGGTATTGTAACCTTAGAAATTGAAAATACAGGGCTTTTTAACCGAATTGCTCAAAAGATTTTCAAAAAGCCAAAAATCAGTTATGTTCATTTAGATGAACTTGGCAGTTTCGTTTGGCTTTTGATTGACGGTAAAACAAATATCAGTGATATGGGTGTTTCGGTTAAGGAACATTTTGGCGAAAAAGCCGAACCGTTATATGAAAAATTGGTCAAGTATTTTGAAATTTTAAAGAGTTATAACTTTATCGTTTTAAATTAAATTAGGAGTGAATAAAAATGGAAATATTTGCATTTGCGTTTTATTTCTTTGCTATGCTTAGTATTGGTTTGTTCTTTTTCTTTAAGGCCAAAGCATCACTAAATAGCGAAAAGGAATACTTTTTAGGAAATCGTTCGATGGGCCCTTGGGTTACTGCTATGAGCGCACAGGCTTCCGATATGTCGGGTTGGCTTTTAATGGGCTTCCCCGGAAGCATCTTGGCTTTTGGTTTAGGCAAGGTTTGGATTGGTATAGGTTTGGGTCTTGGTACTGCTCTTAACTGGATTATCGTTGCAAAGCGTTTACGCAGATTTTCTCGTGCTGCTAACGACTCCATCACATTACCTCAGTACTTAACAAATCGTTTTGCTTCCTCTAGTCCTATACTTAAAATTGTTTGTGCCGTTATTTTCTTAATCAGCTTTACTGTTTATGTTTCATCGGCATTTGTTGCAGGTAAAAATGTTATGTGTGCGGTTATTCCTGCTTTGCAAGGAAAAGAAATGCTTGCAATGGGAATATTTGCAGTAATTATTATAATTTATACCTTCTTAGGTGGTTATAGAGCAGTTTGCTGGACCGATTTCTTCCAAGGTTTACTTATGCTTGTAGCTCTTCTTGCTGTGCCGATTATTATGGCAACAGGTAATTTTGATGCTTCCTTTGCAGGTGCATTTGCAGAGGGTGTTACTCCTTTTGGAACTAATCCTTTTGCGGCCGATTGGAGAGAAATCGTTACAGGTCTTTCTTGGGGTCTTGGTTACTTCGGAATGCCTCACATCATTGTTCGCTTTATGTCCATCAAAAAGCCTTCTATGATTAAAACATCGGCTATTGTTGCTATTGTTTGGGTTGTTATTACTCTTGCTGCTGCAATTGCTATTGCAATTTTGGGTAGAACCTTCCTTTTAAACGATGGCACTTCACTCGCTGCTTTACTTATCCCTGAAGGTGCACAACAAAACATATTTATTACCGTTGTTCAAGATATGTTCCCGGGTATAATTGCAGGTCTCTTACTTGCCGCTATTGTTGCTGCTGCAATGTCTACTGCTGACTCACAACTCCTTGTTGCTTCATCTTCCTTTACAAGTGATATTTATAAGCCACTTCTTAGAAAAGATAAAGCATCCGAAAAGGAAGTTTTATGGATTGGTAGAATTGTTGTATTGATTTTATCAGGTGTTGCTTTCTTGATTGCGGCTTCCGGTGTTTCCAATGCTAACAGTTGGGCTAACAGCATTATGAGCATGGTTGAGAACGCTTGGGGTCTTTTTGGTGCATCCTTTGGTCCCGTTGTTATTCTTTCTCTCTTCTGGAAACGCTTTAACTATGCAGGTGCTTGCGCAGGTATAGTTGCAGGCGCAGTTGTTGATATTGCTTGGTTGTTGTTGTTTACCAATACCATGATGCCCGCTGTTATCGCTAATACAGGCATTTACGAAATCCTTCCCGGTTTCGTTGTAAATACCGTTGTTGCTGTCTTAGTATCTCTTGTTACAAAGGCTCCTTCTAAGGAAGTTGAGGCTATTTACGCTAGCGCAACCGATACATCAATTGATGATTAATACATAATATGTAAAACACCTAACTAATTAAAGTTAGGTGTTTTTTTTAGTCTTCTACAATTCCGTTATTTCTAAATAAAAGGGAAATGCACCATACACCTGCTAAGGCGATGACTGTGTAAACAATTCGGCTGATAATGGCTGTGGGTCCACCGAAAGCCCAAGCAACAAGGTCAAATTCAAATAGACCAACAAGACCCCAGTTAAGACAACCGATAATGCTTAAAATCAAACAAATTCTATCAAACATACTTTTTCACTCCTTTAAGATATAAAGTACGCTTATATTATTTATGGAATTTCAAAAATTATACAAAAAAACAGCACCCAATTTTGGGTGCTTATCTTTTTTAATCAAAATTCATTATTGAATTCATATCGTACATTCCGGCATCTTTGCCAAAAATGAATTTCGCAGCTTTAACTGAACCCACTGCAAAAACCTCTTTTGAACCTGCTGAGTGGGAAATGGTTACGGTTTCATCGTGACCTGCAAAAATCACATCATGCTCACCAACGATTGTGCCACCTCTGATGGAATGTATGCCAATTTCCTTTTTGGAGCGTTTTTGGCGTTTTGAGTGACGGTCATATTCGAATACCTTTTCATCTCCAAAACTGCTATTTACGGCATTTGCGAGCATAATAGCAGTACCTGAAGGAGCGTCAATCTTTTGGTTGTGGTGTTTTTCGATAATTTCAATATCAAAACTATCTCCCAAAATGTCAGCAGCTTTCTTAGCGAGACTGCAAATTAGGTTAACACCCAATGACATATTAAAGGTGAAGAAAACCGGTATTTCTTTAGAAGCAGTGTTGATTTGCTCAATTTGAGCCTGACTGTATCCTGTCGTTGCAAGAACAACGGGTGTCTTGGTGGAAACTGAGTACTCTAAAATATCATCAAGTAAAGCAGGGTTGGAAAAGTCAATAATAACATCGGCCGGGGCATTTAATTTTGAAAAAGAATCAAAAATAGGGAAGTCT
>JAZSPH010000056.1:0-7667 GCA_045537355.1 Acutalibacteraceae bacterium | reverse complement strand
CCAACCAAAGCGCCACCAAAAATCAACTTGCCCGACATTCCACCGATTATCATCAAGATAACACCGATTGCCACAACAAGCAATGTGGCCGATAAATGTGGTTCAGCAACAATTAAACCGGCAGTCAAAAACAAAATTCCCGCAAGGAAACCAATAAATCCCAATTTTTTCATTTCCTTATAATTGCCGGCAATCAAAGAAGAAAACAGCAAGATTATTGCAAACTTTGCAATTTCGGAAGGCTGGAAGTTTATTGGACCAATAACAAACCATCGTTTAACATCCATCCCCTGTACCATTGGGGGCAAAACGAGCAAAATCCCTAAAAGGCCAATGGAAATTCCAAAAATAATCCAAGCAAACCTGCGCCAAAAATGGTAAGGAATTTTTGAAAGTCCGAGCATTATTGCCACTCCAATAACGGCAAAAATTGCTTGACGAGAGATAAAACGATAACTGTTATTGTAATATTCTAAGGAATAAGCATAACTGGCTGAAAACAACATAACAAGGCCAATTGTCAAAAGAATTAAAACAATACCCAAAAAGAATATATCAATTTTTCCACCCTTGGGTTTTAATTGTTTTTTTGCCTCAGCCATTGTTTATTCCTCCTTTTTAAATAATTGTAGTTGTCAAAACAAAAACATTTTAACCGATAGTAAAAATTATAACGCTAATAAAATTGGTAAAAGTGCGATAACGCAACCCACAAAGGTGATTAATGAGAAAACCAAAACAACCTTTTGCTCACTCCAGCCACACATTTCAAAGTGGTGATGCAAGGGAGCCATTTTGAAAACACGCTTTTTTGTTTTTTTGTAATATGCCACCTGAATTATATCAGAAAGAGCTTCCAAGAAGTATGTTACACCTGCAAAAATCAACAAAATCGGTCTTCCGATGCCAAATGAAACAGCAACAACCATACCACCTAAAAACATGGAACCTGTATCTCCCATAAACACCTTAGCAGGGTGGCCGTTCCAAAAAACGAAGCCCACACAAGCACCGGCCAAAGCAGCCGAAAGAACATTAATGGTTGCAATATTAAGCCAGGCAGCTCCTAACATAAAGCAACAAGCCACAATAACCGTTACCGAAGAAGCCAAACCATCAATACCATCGGTAAGGTTAACAGCATTTGTAAATCCATAAATAAACATTAAAGCAACAGGCCAAAACAAAAGTCCTGCTCCACTTACAATGTTAACATCCCCGACGAAAGGAATATATGTTGTGTGCATTCCGCCAATGCAAAGAGCGGCTAAATAGATAGCCGAAACCAAAAGTTGCAACAATGTTTTTTGACGAGCAGTAAGACCTAAATTGCGTTTTTTTACAACCTTGATATAGTCATCAAAAAAGCCAATACCTGCCATACTAAGTGCCATAAAAATTCCTGCAATAAAGTTTGTGCATCGGTAAGAATTATAAAATTCTTTTGCAAAGTTGGAACCTGTTATAGAGGAAACACCAAAACCTACTGCCAATGCAATAAGCACACCGGCAATAATCATAACGCCACCCATTGTCGGAGTACCTTGTTTACCTTTATGCCAGGTAGGACCTTCTTCTAAAATAGTTTGCCCAAATTTAAGTTTTCTTAAATAAGGAATAACTATAAATCCTAAAAGAACCGTTACAATAAATGCTACTACAGCGCTAATAGCCGAAGTGTAATCTCCCATTTTGATTTCCCCTTTTTTAGATTTCTTTCAAAGCCTCAGCAACAACTTCTCTCTCATCAAGATGAATTGTGCCATCGGCCAAAATTTGATAGGTTTCATGACCTTTGCCGGCCAAAACAACAATATCATCAGGCTGAGCAATTTTAACAGCATATTTTATTGCCTCAATTCGGTTTTCGATAACCTTATAAGGGGTTGGACTGCCATCAAGACCCACCAGGATATCATTTATAATATCTGTAGGATTTTCTTTTCTTGGATTATCGCTTGTAACAATAACAAAGTCTGCATATCTTGAAGCAATACTACCCATAATCGGACGCTTTGTTTTGTCACGGTCACCACCACATCCAAAAAGGGCAATAACACGATTTTTCTTACACTCTCTAAAGGTCGAAAGAATATTCTTTAATCCATCGGGAGTATGAGCATAGTCAATAATAATGGTGAAGTCTTTATCGTTTTCAACAACCTCTGCTCTACCCTTCACACCGTGAAGACTTTCCAAAGCCTTGGCAACTTCACCTGCATTGAATCCAAGTTTTAATGCACAACACATCGCAGCGAGAGAATTGTACACGGTGAATTTTCCACCCGTGTTAACCTTCACATGTTGTAAAACACTATCACTAACAAGTTCATATTCAACACTGGCAGGGCGATAATTTATTGCCTTTGCGCTAAAGGTGGAGTCGTTTTTGGTCGAATAGGTTATAATCTCACAACCGAGATCTTCCATAACCTTCTCAGCATATTCATCATCGGAATTGATAATTGCAGTTTTGCACATCTCAAACAGCTTTTTCTTGGCATCCAAGTAATTATCCATCGTAATATGGTAATCCAAATGGTCTTGGGTAAGGTTTGTGAAAATTGCAGTTTCAAAATTTAAATCATAAACACGACATTGGTCAAGAGCGTGGGACGAAACCTCCATAACCACGTAGGTGCAACCCTTTTCCTTCATCGAAGCAAACAAGGCGTTAAGGTCATAAGCATTTGGAGTTGTATTGCTTGTGGGAATAATCTCATCGCCTATCATATTTTGAATAGTACCGACAAGACCCACCTTTTCGCCGAAAAACTCAAGAATTTGTTTTAACATATAGGTAACCGATGTTTTACCATTAGTACCCGTAACACCAATCAACTTCAAATCTTTTGCAGGATTTGAAAACCAATTTGCACTCATTGTTGCGAAGGCTTTGTGGGTATCCTCAACCACTACTTGGGTTTCGAGCCCTAAATCCCTTTCAGCAATAATTACACTGGCACCCTTTTCCAAAGCCATTTCTGCAAAATCATGGCCATCACTTAAAGCACCGTTAATGCAAACAAAAGCAAAACCCTTTTCAACCTTGCGAGAGTCACAAGTCACGCCTGTAATCTCCAAATTTTTTAAATTTTCAGGGCATTTAATCAAATCATTGAGTTTCATTTAAGTTACCTCTAATCAACCATCTACTGCCGATTCATCTCTGAAATAAACCGTTACGATCGTTCCTGCATTAACCGTTGTTCCGGGGTCAATGCTTTGACGATATGATTTCAAACCTCCGGATGATGTGTTTCCGGAAAATTCGATATTAATTCCGCTACTAGCGGAAACTGCGTTAACTTCATTTGCAGTAAGTCCCACGAGATTTGGAACTGTAACTGTTTTATCACCTGTATCCTCGGTATAAAGTATAACCACGCCACCACTTAAAATACGGTTGCCACCTTCAGGGATTTGACGAACAATTTTATCGCCATTGCCTTGAATTTGATACTGTAACTTAGCCGAAGAAAGCTTTGCCTTAGCATTTTCAACTGTATCGCCCACCATTTCAGGTACTGAAAGGGCGAGATTTTTAAGTTCTTCTTCGCTGTAACTGGGTTCGTAACCCAAGTAAGGTAAAATATCGGTCATAATTTTTCCGTTAACAGGAGCCGAAATAACACCACCGTAATATTTATCACCCTTAGGCTCATCAAGTAATACCAAAACTGCAATTTCGGGGTCATCGGCAGGAGCCACAGAAATACAAGAACCTACATAAAGATAAGTATCTCCGGTAGATAAAATTTCAGACACTTTTTCTGATGTACCGGTCTTGGCGCCTATTCTATAACCCGGAACCAAGGCATTTTTAGCACCATTTTGAGCAACAAACTCCATAAGGGTGCGCAAGGTATCCGATGTGCTTTTTGAAATTACCTGACGTTTGTATCCGGTGTCGGTGGTTTTAACCACCTTGCCATCCTCATCTATCATCTTTTCAACAAGATGAGGTCTAACCAAATATCCGCCGTTAACACAAGTAGCAACTGCAGACATTAACTGTATCGGAGTTGTATTAAAGGTTTGGCCGAAGGAAGATGAAGCCAATTCAACAGGGCCCATATTTGTTTGTTTATGGTAGGTGGAATTTGCTTCACCCGGAAGGTCAATTCCTGTTTTTTCGGTTAAACCAAATGCTTTGAAATACTTTGAAAATGTGTTAATACCGATTTGCTGACCAATTGTAATAAAGGCAGGGTTGCAGGAATTAGACATTGACTGAGCCAAACTTTGAGTTCCGTGGCCTGCAAGTTTGTGACAATTATAATTTCTACCAGCAATGGTAGTGTGACCATCGCAGTAAAAAGTATTATTCACATTAATTAAATTTTCCTCTAAACCAATTGCAGCAGTTATAACCTTAAATACCGAGCCGGGTTCATAGGTATCCGAAACGGCTTTGTTACGCCACTGACGATTTAAAAGTTCAGTGGTTTTTTTGTTTTTTTCTTCATCAGTCTCAAGGGCTTCAACGATTTTTTGGTCAGCCTCAGAAAGAGTAAAAGGATCGTTTGGATTAAAGTCTCCCTTTACGGCCATAGCTAAAATTCCACCGGTTTTTACATTCATTACAATAGCTGCACCACGTTCGGCAATTTGGTTTTCAGCAATTGCTGCTTCCAAATACTTTTCGGCAGTGTACTGAATATAGGTGTCCAATGTAAGAACCAAAGAACTGCCCTTTGTTGCCTCTTCTACCCTTTCGTAGGTCCAACTCATATCGGTACCTGCCGCACTTTTAGCAGCAACTACTCTTCCTGCAATTCCGGTTAATTCATTGTCATAATAACTTTCAAGTCCGCTCAAACCTTGGTCATCCGAACCAACAAATCCCAATACTACCGAAGCCAAACTATCGTTTGGATAGTATCTTTTGGTGGTTTCATCAAGGCCAACATATTTGACGAGTTCTAAATCCTCATATTTTTTATCACTTAAAAACCGGCGAACCTTATCGGCAATACTCTTCTCAATCTTCTTTTTAACGATAACGTAATAGGAATTCTTAGCAGTTTGCTCGTAAATCTTGTCATACTCAACATCTAATATTTTTGACAGGTTTTCAGCAATGGTTTTTCTAACCAATTCCCTATCGCCTTCGTCATCAATTTTCAAAATCCCGTTAGGTGTTATGTAAACTGTCCAAGCAGTAGTGGATTTTGCCAACACCTGCATATTTTTATCGTAAATATCCCCTCTTGGTGCAGTTACAAGACTATCATATAATTGTTGTTCGGAGGCTTCACTTTGATATTTCTCGCCATCAACAATCATTATGTTAATCAATCTCAATGCAGAAATTCCGCTAAAGATAATAATCATAATAATCATTACCCATGAAATGCGTCTGGTCATCTGTTTGCTGGGTTTTATCGTCATTTCTGCACCTCCAATTTAAAGTCGAATACGAGAGTTGGAAAAATCCACTCTCGTATACTAATATATTACCTATCTTTGTTTTATTATTACTCCGACACCATTAATGTGCCATCGGCAGTTTTAGCTGCATCTTTATCGTTTACTCTAATGTAAACCACGTTATCTTTTTCGGGCTTGGTCATACCAAGTTCGGTGGCTTCAAGCTCTAAATTTGCAAAAGAAATTCTTCTTTGCATTTCTATTTCAAGTTCGGTCTTTTCACTATCAAGTTCGGCAATAACTGCCTTAACATCATTGATTTGGGAATTAACTTCATTGATTTTAAGACTAAGAGCGATATTACCGCAAAAACCAGCCAAAACAATTATAGCACTCATAATAAACAAGGTTGGTGCCGAAATTGCTTTTGTTGCTGCCCTTCTGCGCTTTGCTTGGTTTTTTCTCACCTTGGGCATTACAACAATGTTATCATTATTTCTTTCGGTTCTTGCAGGTCTTGGCGCGAACATGGCAAAGTCATATGCAAGACTATCGTTATAATACTTAATATTATTCACTTGTAATGCTCCTTTATATTTATATTCTAGTTTTTAACAATTACCCTGAGTTTTGCACTTCTGCTTCTTGGGTTTATATTCAGCTCGGTTTGAGAAGGTTCAATCGGTTTCTTTGTGAGTAATCGGCCACGAGGAGTCTTGCCACAAACACAAACCGGAAAATCAGGAGGACAGGTGCAACCTGTTGTAAACTCCTTATATTTAAGTTTCACCATTCTATCCTCTAAAGAATGGAAGGTTATAATTGCCAAAACACCATCGGGTTTTAACAAATCAAAGGCTTTATCCAAAACCTCATTTAAAACATCAAGTTCACTGTTGACTGCAATTCTCAAAGCTTGGAAAGATTTTCTCGCAGGATGTCCATCCCTTCTTTCCCTCGCCGGAACAGCATTTGCAATTATTTCGGCCAATTCCAACGTGGTGGAGATTTCTTTTCTATTTCTCTCTTCCACAATTCTTGAAGCAATTCGCCTTGAAAACTTTTCTTCGCCGAAACGGATTAAAATGTCACTTAATTCCTTTTCGGAAAAATTATTGACAATATCTTTGGCAGATATTCCTTTTTGACTCATTCTCATATCCAAAGGTGCATCCTTGTGATATGAAAAGCCACGCTCGGCTGTATCTAACTGATGGGATGAAACTCCCAAGTCCAAAAGAATACCGTCAACCTTTTCGATGCCTTCGCCCGAAGCCACCGTATCCATTTGACTGAAGTTTGCTCTTATAACCTTTGCAGGTAAATCTTTTAGTCTTTCGGTTGCAACCTCAACAGCATCAGGGTCTTGGTCAAGTGCTAAAAGCAAACCACCTTTTAATCTTTTGGCAATTTCTTTGGAATGACCTGCACCGCCGGCAGTGCCATCAATATAAATGCCCTCAGGCTTAATATTTAAAGATTCAATACATTCGTTCAGTAAAACTGAAATATGATTAAACTCCATTTTAGAAATCAAACTCCTCAAGGGATGAGGCTATCGACTCAAATGTTGTTGTTTCTTTTTCTTTCTCCCAAGCCTTACTATCCCAAATTTCAAGGTTGGTATCCATACCAATGATATGAACCTCGCTATCAAGGTCAGCATATTCGCGAAGAGAGTTGGGAACTAAAATTCTTCCTTGAGTGTCAAACTCAACATTAAATGCACCGTCATATAAAAAACGTTTTACATTACTTGACTTAGCAGCAGGCATACTGCCCAAACGGTCAACAAACTTTTTCCATTCATCCATCGAGTAAACGCAAAGGCAACCTTTTCCGAATATACCCTTACAAATAATGAAGCTCTCGCCAAGTTCATCTCTAAAAGTAGAAGGAATAAAAACTCTGCCCTTCTTATCTATTTTATGGTCGTATCCTCCGAAAAGCACAGTTCTCACCTCCAAATTCACCACAATTAAACACTTTAATGGTATTTCGATGCACTTTTCACCACTTAACTGAATTATATACCCTATTTTTGAAAAAATCAAGTATTTTTTTAAAAATATGAAAACTTTTTTAAAGCATAAAAAAAACACCCGATAAACGGGTGTTAATTTCGTTTATCGGGTGTTGAATTTTAAGGTTTATTTACCTTGAGCTTCCTCGTATTTTGCAACAACATTTTTAATTCTATCTGCGGGGTCAAGAAGATGACTGATAGAGTTATCATAGTTCAAGGTGTCGATTAAGAGTGCAATATATTTAGACATATTAACACTGCAATACCA
>JAZSPH010000012.1:0-16955 GCA_045537355.1 Acutalibacteraceae bacterium | reverse complement strand
ATTCTTTCCATTATTTTAACCCTAACTCATCGGCCGATACGGGTGTTAAACCGTTGGCATTCAAAAGCGCAATAAAGTTTTCATAATCGGTAACACGGAATACCATATATGCCTTATCGTTTTGATGAGTAAAGAGAGAATACATATATTCAATAGAAACATTGCTTTTCGCTAACATATTAAGAAGTTCCGAAAGACCAGCCGGTTTATCAGGCACTGCAACAACGGTAACAGGGTTCATATTAATAATGTTACCACTGTTAAGCAATACATTGGTAGCCTTTTCGCTATCATCGGCAATAATACGCAAAACGCCGTAATCAGCAGTTTCGGCAATGGAAATCGCTCTTAAATTAATTTTGTTTTCAGCCAAAAGACCGGTGATTTCGGCCAATTTACCTGTACGGTTTTCAAGAAAAACTGAAATTTGATTAACTGCCATTTTACCCACCTCTAAATCTTTCTCTTATCAATAATTCTTACTGCCTTGCCTTCACTACGTGCAATAGTCTTAGGTGCAACAAGTGTAACCTTAGCGTAAATGCCAAGCATTGTTTTTAAAGCAGCAACAAGTTCTTTTTCCATTGTTGTAATCTTACCTAAATTATCGGAGAACAATTCAGGAGTCATTTCAACCTGAACTTCCAAAGTATCGGAATTATTAACACGGTCAACGATAATTTGATAGTTAGGATGATAACCTTGCTCTAACAATACGGTTTCGATTTGTGATGGGAATACATTAACACCCTTAACAATAAGCATATCATCACTTCTACCCATAGGTTTGCTCATTTTAATAAAGGTTCTGCCACAAGAACATTTCTCACGGGAAAGAACGCAAATATCACGAGTACGATAACGGAGAAGTGGGAAACCTTCTTTGGTAATGCAGGAGAAAACAAGTTCACCTTTAGAACCGATAGGAAGAACCTCCTCGGTATCGGGGTCGATAATTTCAGGAATAAAGTGGTCCTCGTTAACGTGCATTCCGGTTTGTTCCTCACACTCAAAAGCAACACCCGGTCCTGAAATTTCGGTCAAACCGTAAATATCATAAGCCTTAATTCCCAAACCTTCCTCAATATCACGGCGCATATTTTCACTCCAAGCTTCAGCGCCGAAAATACCTGCTTTAAGCTTGATTTGGTCTCTTAAACCACGCTCGTGAATAGACTCGGAAAGGTATGCTGCATAAGAAGGTGTGCAACAAAGAATTGTGGACTGCAAGTCGGTCATAAATTGAAGTTGTCTATCAGTATTACCCGAAGACATAGGAAGGGTTAAAGAACCAACCTTATGGGAGCCACCGTGAAGACCTGCACCACCGGTAAACAAACCGTAACCATAAGCTACCTGCACAACATCCTCTTTGGTACAACCAACAGCAGCAAGAGCTCTTGCACAGCAGTCTTCCCATAACGAAACATCTTCTTTAGTATAGAAAGCCACTACTCTTTTACCTGTTGTACCCGATGTGGACTGAATTCTTATACAATTTTTTAAATCGGTACCCATAAGACCGTAAGGATAAGCCTGACGCAAATCATCCTTGGTTAAAAAGGGTAATTTATATAAATCATCAACACTCTTAATATCATCGGGAGTAACACCCTTATCCTCCATCTTTTTACGATAGTAAGGTACATTCTCCCAAACACGCTTAACTTGATTTACAAGTCTCTCATTTTGCAAAGCACGAATCTCTTCATACGAAGCAGTTTCGATTTCCGGTTGATAATAATTGCTCATTTTGAAATCTCCTTTATGCATTGGCACCTAACTGGAATGCTTTTTTGTTAAGTTCTAAAAATTTAGCGGGAACACTGGTCTCAATGGCATTTTGCCATTCTTCCTCGGTAAAATCAAAGAATTTAGAAAGCATACCCATTAACACAATGTTAACTGCCTTTGAAGAACCTGCTTCTTCGGCCAATTTCAAGGCGTCAAAAGCGATTAAATCAATTCCCTTAGCCTTAATTTTCTCGGCCAAGTTTTCAGGATATTCTGCCACACCGGTTATTACAGGCATAGGATTAATTTGTTGGGTGTTAGCAATAATTTTACCGTCAGGTTTTAAAAACTCGGTATAACGAGCAGCTTCTAACATCTCAAAAGAAATGATAAAATCAGCCTCACCTTTATCTATTACAGGAGAATATACCTTGTCACCAAAACGAACATAGGTAACAACACTACCACCTCTTTGGCTCATACCGTGAACCTCAGATACCTTAATGTCATATCCTTTGGTAAGCAAAAGTTTACCAAGAAGTTTAGAGGCTAAAAGGCTACCTTGACCACCAACGCCAACAATCATTACATTTTTAGTTTCCATTGTTTAGTCCTCCTGTGCCTTTAATGCATCAAATTTACAAAGTTGACCGCAAACACCACAACCTGTGCAAAGGGTATTGTCAACAACAGCCTTGCCATCCTTCATGCTGATAGCAGGACAGCCGATTTTCATACACATTTTGCAACTCTTACATTTATCAGCATCAACCTTAAGAGGTTTGTTATATTTAACATATTTAAGCAATGCACAAGGACGGCGTGAAATGATTACCGAAGGTTCACTAACGGCCAATTCTTCCTTAATAACTGCATCGCACTCAGCTAAATTATAAGGGTCAACAACACGAACGCGCTCAATACCTACTGCATGGCACAAAGCCTCAAGATTAATTTTGGAAGCAGGGTCACCTTTAAGGTTAAAGCCTGTTGTGGGGTTTTGTTGATGTCCTGTCATACCTGTAATTGAATTGTCAAGAATAATTACGGTAGAGTTAGAACTGTTGTAAGCAATATTTACAAGACCTGTCATACCCGAATGCATAAAGGTTGAATCACCGATAACTGCAACGGTCTTACCGTCGGTCTCGCCACCGTTTGCTTTATTAAAACCGTGAAGTCCCGAAATTGAAGCACCCATACAAATAGTGGTATCAATAGCAGATAAGGGTTGAACTGCACCTAAAGTGTAGCAACCAATGTCACCCATAACGGTTAACTTGTTCTTGGAAAGTGTGTAGAAAAGACCTCTATGAGGGCAACCTGCACACATAACGGGAGGACGATTTGGAATATTGTCCTCTAAAACAGCGCCACAAGTGGTAGCAATTCCAAATTTGTCAGCAACTGTATTTTGGCTGAGTTCACCAATAAGGGAGAATATTTCCTTACCCTCAACCTTTAACCTTAAATTATTGCAATGTTCCTCAATAAAGCCATCAAGTTCCTCAACAACAACAATACGGTCAACCTTACTTGCAAAATCTTTTATGAGTTTTTCGGGCATGGGATAAATCATACCAAGTTTCAAAACGGGATATTTATCACCGAAAACCTCTTTAAGATATTGATAGGATGTTGAAGAAGTGATAAAACCTATAGAATTATCACTACCCTCTTCAACACGGTTGATTGGGGCAGTTTCAGCATACTCAACTAACGCACGGGTTCTTTCTTCAACCACAGGATGGCGAAGTTTAGCATTTCCGGGCATCATTATGTACTTTTGAGGATTTTTAGAATAGGTCTTTTGAACCTCAATTCTATCCCCCGTCTCGACAACACTTTGTGAGTGGGCAATACGGGTACACATCTTTACAAAGAAAGGTGTGTCAAACTTTTCGGAAAGTTCGAAAGCCAATTTGGTCATTTCCAAAGTTTCCATGGAGTCCGAAGGCTCAAGCATGGGGATTTTGGAAGCCTTTGCATAATGGCGAGAATCCTGCTCGTTTTGAGAACTGTGCATTGCAGGGTCATCGGCAACACCGATAACAAAACCGCCGTTAACACCTGTGTAACTAATGGTAAACAAGGGGTCAGCAGCCACATTAAGACCTACATGCTTCATACCACAAAAACTGCGTTTGCCCGAAAGACAAGCGCCAAAAGCCGACTCCATTGCAACCTTCTCGTTGGGAGCCCATTCGGCATAAATTTCTTCATATTTAGCAGCAAATTCGGTTATCTCGGTACTGGGAGTGCCGGGATAACTAGAAACGAAACTACATCCACCCTCAAAAAGACCACGAGCAAGTGCTTCGTTTCCAAGCATTAATTTTTTCATTTTAAAACACCTCAGTTTTTTTCCTTAACCAATTTATTATATAAGAAAAACTTGTAAAAATCAACGAAATACTACAAATTACAACTTATTTCTTTGAATTTTTCCACTGATAGTTTTTGGAAGCTCATCACGGAAAACAATTACTCTTGGATACTTGTAAGGTGCAGTGTGTGATTTAACGTAATTTTGAATTTCCTTTTTGAGTTCTTCGGTAGGCTCGGTTCCCTTTGTAAGCACAATACTTGCCTTTACAACCTGACCACGCATTTCATCGGGCACAGCCGAAACACCACATTCAAGAACATAAGGGAGTTCCATAATAACACTTTCAATTTCAAAAGGTCCAATGCTATAACCCGAAGACTTAATTCCATCATCCACACGGCCAACATACCAGAAGTACCCATCCTCATCACGCCAAGCAGTATCGCCTGTATGATACATTCCATCATACCAAGCATCCTTGGTCTTAACATCATCAAGATAGTATTCTTTAAAGAGTCCGCAAGGAATTTGCTTTTCGGTATGAATTACGATTTCGCCAACTTCACCTGTAGGAACAGGGTTGCCGTCAGGATCAACTATATCGATATCAAATTGAGGAGAAGCCTTACCCATTGCACCGATTTTAGGTGTTGTACCGTAAAGGTTAGCAATAGCAAGGGTTGTTTCGGTTTGACCGAAGCCCTCCATTATTTCAAGACCGGTTGCCTCTTTAAATTGCTTAAATACTTCGGGATTAAGGGCCTCACCTGCAGTAGTCATATGGTGGATGGAAGAAAGGTCGAACTTTTTAAGGTCGCCTCTGATTAACATACGAAGCATGGTAGGAGGTGCGCAGAAGGTAGTGATATTGTATTTTGCAAACATTGGCAAAATATCATTTTCATCAAACTTATCAAAGTCATAAACGAAAACTGCGCCTTCGCAAAGCCATTGGCCATAAAGTTTACCCCATAAAGATTTACCCCAACCTGTATCGGAGATGGTGAGGTGTAAACCGTCACGCTCACAACAATGCCAATATTTAGCAGTAACAAAATGACCTAAAGCATAAGTGTGCTTATGAGCAGCCATTTTGGGGTTACCTGTTGTACCCGATGTGAAGAACATAAGGGCAGTGTCATCACCTGCCGAAGTATCCTCGGTTCTAACAAACTTTCTTGTAAAGAGGGAATATTCCTTATCAAAATCATGCCATCCTTCACGACAGCCACCAACCATTATAAGGTTTTTAACCTGGGGACATTTTTCGGCAGCAGCCTTGGCAATTTCAGCAGTATCACCATCGGCAGTACAAACGATAGCCGAAACACCCGCTGAATTATAACGATATTCAAAATCGTGTTCCTTAAGCTGATTTGTTGCAGGAATTGCAACAGCACCCAATTTGTGGAGTGCTACCATACAGAACCAGAACTGATAATGACGTTTTAAAACAAGCATTACCTTGTCGCCTTTTTTAATTCCTAAAGACTTGAAGTAGTTTGCAGCCTGATTAGAATGACGTTTGATATCCTTAAAGGTGAAACGACGCTCATTGCGATGCACATCCAAGTGAAGCATAGCAAGTTTATCAGGATATTTATCGGCAATTTCATCAACAATATCAAAGCCAAAGTTAAAGGTATCGGTATTTTTAAACTTAATATCCTTCAATGCTCCGTTTTCATCTTCAACAGTTTCAACGAATTTTTCGCAAATCAAATTCTCGGATTTTTTAGCCGACATAACGCTCTTGCGAACGACCGGTTCTTCGGTTTCTTCACCCGACATAACGACAGCGCAAAAAACGCAGTCCTTGCCATCAACAGCAATCATTCCGTGGGGTGTTGAAGAATTGTAATAAATACTGTCGCCCTCTTCAAGAATTTCGGTGTGGCTACCAACTTGAACCTTTAATTTGCCACTTAAAACCAAGTCAAACTCTTGACCTGAGTGGGTTGTAAGTTTAATAGGTTTGTTTTGTTGAGAAGCAGAATATTCATACTTAACCCAATAAGGCTCGGCTAATTTATCCTTAAATTTAGGAGCCAAGTTAGCAATATCAATTCCATCTTCCTTTGCAGTGCCTTGACCTTGACCTTTACGGGTCACGGTATAACTGGTAAGTTTTGCAGTTTTACCTTCCAAAAGTTCGGTCATTTCAACGCCGAAAACCAAAGCGCATTTATGAATAAAAGTAAAAGGAATGTCAACGCTACCACTTTCGAAAGTAACATAATCGTTTTCTGTAATGTCGGTTTTTTCAGCCATTTGAGCAATAGAGTAACCCATAATTTCTCTAAGTTCTTTAATTCGGGAAGCCACCTCCGACAATTGTAATAACGCATTGTTTGTGTTCATTTCTTTTTCCTCCTTAAAACAAAAAAACATTCGCCTCAAATTTCTTTGAGACGAATGTGAAAAATACATCCGCGGTACCACTCAAATTGCAGTAAACTGCCACTCAGGGTCTATCAACCCGTATACCTTTACGCAGTAATCACGGGAGGACCTAATAATAAACTGTTCAGCCCTCCGGCTCGGAAGTGATAGGTTAAAGGAGGAATACTGCTATCGGTTTGCACCAAACACCGACTCTCTAAAAAACATAAAACCTCAACCGTCTTCGTCAAAGCCTTTGAAAATTATGATAATTATACCACTCAAATATTTAATTGTCAATGTTTTTATCGTATTTTTTCGAGTATTTTTTTTTGGTGGCCAAACCACCTCTGATATGCCGTTCCTGTTTGTTTTTTTCAAGCACCAATTTCACTTGTTTAAAAAGCGCCGGGTTTTTATATTTTAGTTTTTCCGTAACATCTTTATGTACCGTTGATTTACTTATTTTAAAAACCTTTGCCGTGGCACGAACAGTGGCCCCTGTTTCTAAAATATATTCACCCAACACAACAGGTCGCGAGTTTATCTCTTCTCTCATACAATCAACCCCTAAAAGGACTATTTAATTGTATGAAAACAAAGTAATTTATATAACTGCATTATTGACATTTTCTTTTAAAAACCTTATAATAGTTGCATACGCAACGGTTGTTATTGCAACCATTCTTCAAAAGGAGAAAAATTATGCCTAAATTTATGAAAACACTTAATAACATCAGCCGCTCCCAGTCGGTTTTTCGTTCCCAAAAATTAAACGTTGATGATATCTGCGCCGCCCACCACACCTTTATTTTTGCTGTGTGTGGTGCACCCGGCAGTACACAAGAAGAATTAGCAAAGGAAATTTGCCTTAACAAAAGTACTGTTGCTCGCACCTTGACCCACCTCGAAAACCGCGGTTATGTCCTTCGCGAAACAAATAAAGATGATAAACGCAGCACTTTGGTTTTCCCAACCCAAAAGATGTTGGACCTTTTACCACGGGTCAGAGAAATCGCAAAAGATTGGAACTCTTCCCTTGCTGCCGATATTAACCCCGAAGAACTCGAAACATTTTTCTCGGTTCTTTCACGTATGGAACAAAAGGCAAAATCGATTACTGACTCCCACGAAAAGGAGCAAAAATGAAATATATTTTATCCTATTTAAATCCCTTTAAGTACAAAATATTGCTCGGGTTTACCTTTAAAACCGTGGGAACATTGGCCGAACTTGTTCTTCCCTATCTTTTGACCCATATTTTGGAAAATGTAATTGTAACCCTACAATTAAGTAAGGTTATCACCTATGGTGTTGTTATGATACTTTTTGCCCTTCTTGCTTGTGTTGGAAACATTGTTGCCAATCGTATGGCTTCAAGGGTTGCCACCGAATTTTCCAAGCATTTAAGAAAAGACCTCTTTTCCAAAACCCTTTATCTTTCGGCAAAAGATACCGACGAGTTTACAATCCCATCCCTTGAATCCCGTATCACCACCGACACTTACAATGTTCACAACTTTGTCGGAATGATGCAAAGGATGGGTGTTAGAGCACCAATTCTTTTACTTGGTGGAATTGCAATAACCTTAATAATGGACAGCGCATTGGCTATGGTTATGATAGCCACCCTTCCCCTAATTTTCCTTGTGGTATTTAATGTTTCACGCAAGGGTGTTCCCCTTTATATCGGTGTTCAAAAATCGGTTGATAATATGGTACGTGTGGTTCGTGAAGATGCCCAAGGAATAAGGGTTATCAAAGCACTTTCTAAAAACGAATACGAAAATCGCCGTTACGACAAGGTAAATCTCGAACTTTCCAAAAAAGAACATCACGCAGGTGTTATAATGGGTATTGCAAATCCTGTTATGACCTTGCTTATGAACTTAGGTATAGCAGGTGTTGTGGCCGTGGCAGCATATCAGGTATCCCACGGCAAATCCTCAGCTGCCACCGTTATTGCTTTTATGCAATATTTCACCTTAATTTCTATGGCGATGATGTCGTTGTCACGTATGTTTGTTATGTATACAAAATGCGCTGCATCGGCAAACCGAATTTTCGAAATTATTAATCATCCTGACAGTTTTTATGTTGATGATGACAAAACCGTGAAAAAAGAGGATTATCATATTGTTTTTGATGATGTTAATTTCTCCTATTTAGGCAAGAAAAATCAACTAAATTCTATTAACATCTCCATCAAAAAAGGCTCCCATTTTGGTGTAATCGGTGCCACAGGAAGCGGAAAATCCACCTTTGTTAAACTGCTTCTTCGCTTTTACGATGCCGATTCGGGCGAGATTAGAATAAACGGCCGAAAACTCAATTCTTACACCCGAGAAGAACTGACTTCAATGTTTGGCACAGCCTTACAAAACGACTTTATCAGTGCCGATTCAATTGAGGAAAATATCCGTTTTGGCCGTGATATCTCAAAAGAAGATATAATTCGTGCTGCAAAAATTGCTCAAGCCCACGATTTTATTACATCTTTTGAATACGGATATGAACATATGCTCTCTTCCAAGGGTACAAACATATCGGGAGGTCAACGCCAACGTATACTTATTGCCCGTGCACTTGCAGGAAAACCCGAGATTCTTATTTTGGACGACTCCTCTTCGGCATTAGATTACAAAACCGATGCTTCCTTGCGAAAGGCTTTGAGTGAAGAAATGTCCGATTCAACCATTATCACGGTGGCTCAACGAATTAGTTCGGTTAAAAATTGCGAACAAATTCTCGTGCTTGAAAAGGGCGATATTATCGGCTACGGCACCCACGAGCACCTTCTTGAAACCTGTGCTCCCTACCGTGAAATCAGCGATTCTCAGATGGGAGGTGTTTTGGTTGACTAAGAAAGAAAATAAAGAAAGAAGCGCTCAAAAAAGAGGTATAATCCTTCGACTTGGTGGTTATGTCTTAAAAGAATGGACCCTGTTCATTCCTGCCATTGTTTTTACACTTCTTTCAAATCAACTTTCCCTTTTAGGCCCTAAATATTCAGGTGCTGCAATTGATGCTATTGAAGCCGTTGGTGGGGTTAATTTCCCCGAGGTTTGGAAAAATGTTATAATTATGATAGTTTGTTACGGACTGTCAGCCCTTCTTTCCTACCTTTTGGCAGTTGTTATGATTCATTTAAGCCAACGCATTATTTATCTAATGCGAAAGCAACTTTTTGAAAAACTAAACACCCTGCCCGTAGGATATTTTGATACCCACGCAACCGGTGATATCATTAGCCATCTTTCTTACGATGTTGATACCATTAACAGCACCCTTTCCCACGATTTGGTTCAGGTTATGACCAGTCTTTACACCGTTATCGGCTCCCTTGTATTTATGTGGAGAATATCCAAACCCATGATTTTGATATTTCTTTTCACCGTTCCAATGTCCCTTGTTTTCACAAAATACAGGTCAAAAAAGGTGCGCCCGTTATTCCGTGCAAGGTCTAAAAAATACGGTGAACTAAACGGCTATGCCGAAGAAATGCTTTCGGGTGCGAGAAGTATTCAAGCCTATGGCCGACAAGAAGTGATTTGCGACCGTTTTAATGAGCGCAATTTCGATGCAATGGATGCCTGTTACAACGCCGATTACAATGCTGCGTTGTTATACCCCAGCATTAACCTTATAAACAACATTTCCATTTCTTTGGTGGCTGTTTTCGGTGGTGCCCTTTATATGTACTCCCAAAGCGGTACCATTAAATTAGGCTCCATATTCTTCATTACCTTGGGTGGTGTGGCACAATTCGTTCAATACTCCCGTAAATTTGCAGGTCCCATTAACGAATTTTCCAACATCCTGCACGAGTTCCAGTCAGCAATTTCGGCTGCCGAAAGGGTTTTCCGTGTACTTGATGAAGAAACCGAACCTGCCGATTTGCCGGATACTGTTTCTTATACCGATTCAAAAGGTAATGTTGACTTTAACAATATAACCTTCGGTTACACCCCCGAAACTACCATCTTGAAGGATGTTACTATCAATGTAAAATCGGGACAAACCATTGCCATTGTAGGTCCCACCGGTGCAGGAAAAACCACCATAATTAACCTACTTATGAGGTTTTACGACCCCACAAAGGGTGAGATTAAAATGGACTCTATCCCTGCCCTTAAAATCAAACGTGCCGACCTACGCCGTGCCTATACAATGGTATTGCAGGACACTTGGCTTTTCAACGGAACTATTTATGATAACATAATTTACGGACGTGAAAATGCCACCCCCGAACAGGTTTATGAGGCAGCAAAAGCCGCTAAAATCCATTCATTTATCGAAAGTTTACCTGATGGGTACAACACTGTAATTTCAGATGACGGTGTCAACATTTCTAAAGGTCAACGACAATTAATCACCATTGCCCGAGCAATGCTGTCAAGTGCTCCAATGCTTATTTTGGACGAGGCAACCTCTAATGTTGACTCACGTACCGAAATGCAAATTCAAGAGGCAATGAACGAGCTTATGAAGGGCAGAACCTGTTTCGTAATCGCCCACCGTTTATCCACCATACAAAATGCCGATACAATTTTGGTTGTTAGAGATGGCGCCGTTACCGAACAAGGCGACCACGATGAACTGATTAAACTCGGTGGTTTCTACAGCACCCTTTACAATTCACAATTCTCATAAATAAAACAAAAAGAACGAAGCAATCGCTTCGTTCTTTTTTTAAAACTAACGCCTAATTTTAATACAATAATTTTAAGCGGTGCGTTTGCTCTCAAAGAAAAGTTTCACGATGAAACTTTTCTTTATTTCTAATTGACATTCACATAGAATTGAGGCATGATTATTCATAATAAATAAGAGTAAAAAATAGAAAAATCGTAATTAAAATATATTTATTTACAAAGAACACTTCCATTTTTCATTTTTTTGTGATATACTTGTCAATGTATAGGGTTTAGCAACCTCTATATAGGTGATAAATGGCAAAAGTAGATTTGGTTGAAATTGATGCTGCACGTATAAATGATGTGTGTGATTCATATTTCAAGTGGAAAGACCTAAACAATTCAATTAAAAACTATGTATCAAGGGGAATTAACTTCCCAGAAACCATCTCTGAACCTATGGGATGTTACGCTTTAGGGTTGAAGTGGAATAAAGGCTCTGGTGGAGATAGTATGACAGACGATGGCAAATTGGTTGAAATGAAAGCAACAAGTAATTTCGATAGTGATTTGACATCTTTTGGGCCAAAATGTTCTTTTGATGATTTAGTATTTTTAAGATTAGACTATGACAACAATCTTCTCTATGTCTATGACTTACATATGAATGCTGAAGATTTGAAGTCTCTACCTGCTAATCAAACTCAAACTGTTGGAGAACAACAGGCTCAAAAGAGAAGACCACATATTTCAATCATTGAAACTGTCATCAAACCAAGAAATTTACAACCCACAGTAATATTTAATATTAGACGCGCTGAAATACAACAAAATAATGAGTGAAAGTAAAGGTTGCTAACCCTTTACTTTTTCACTCATAAAATTGCGGCGTGCCGCAATTTATAGAAAGGGTTGGATACTATGAAAGAATTGACTATGGCTTCATTCTGCGCAGGTGTAGGTGGAATTGACATTGCTTTTGAACAAAATGGATTCAAAACTATCTATGCTAATGAAATTGACCCTATACCAAGCAAGACATTTGAAGAAAACTTTGATATAAAGGTAGATACACGAGATATCAAAGATGTCAAAGCATCTGATATACCTAACTTTGATGTTCTAATTTCAGGGTTTCCCTGCCAGCCATTTTCCATCGCTGGATATAGACAAGGTTTTGATGATGAAACAGGAAGAGGAACTATTTTCTTTGAATTAGAGAGAATAATTAAGGCTAAAAAACCCAAGATTATATTACTTGAAAATGTTAAAAACCTTGTAGGACATGACAACGGCAACACGTTTAGAGTGATTTTAGAGAAGTTAGAAAAAGCAGGATATTATGTAAAATACCAAGTCCTTAATGCTATGGAGTATGGTAATATACCACAGAATAGAGAAAGAATCTATATTGTAGGTTTCAGGTCTAAATCTCTATACCAACAATTTGAATTTCCTAAACCTATTGCACTTACTACCAAACTGTCTGATATTATAGACTTCCATAACAAACTTGACAGTAAGTACTATTATACTGATTCCTGCCATTTCTATGACATACTCAAACGTGATATGAAATCACAAGATACTGTGTACCAGTGGAGAAGGACTTATGTTAGGGAAAATAAAAACAATGTATGCCCTACTCTTACTGCTAATATGGGAACAGGTGGCCATAATGTACCACTAATTTTAACAGATAATGGTATCAGAAAACTAACACCAAAAGAATGTTTCAATGTTCAAGGCTTTCCGCTTGACTTCAAATTGCCACAAGACACAGCAAATACACATTTGTATAAACAAGCGGGAAACTCCGTTGTTGTTCCTGTTCTCTCACGAATTGCAAAGGCCATTCAATCTATCCTATAACAAATATACGGTTGGACTTCATATCTGTTGTTTATGCTATTGCCATTCTGGTTATATCGGTAATGGTTTTCAAAAGAAAATGATAAGTGATAATAAATAATAAAACAAATGCACCGCTTTAGCAAAATTTCAAGTCAAAAGCAGTGCATTAATTTTTAGTGAAAAGTTTCATCGTGAATTTGTAAAAAGCGTAGTACGGATAATTTTGTTCCGAATAAACGCAGATAAAATCACAATGGAACTTTTCTTTTTTTGAGAAAGTACCATAATACGGTGTTTTTAGACATAGAAAAAGAACCGTAACTTTGTATCAAAATTACGGTTCTTTTTTGGTGCACCTGACAGGAATCGAACCTGCACTTCCTTTCGAAAATATGGACCTGAATCATTTAATAGATAGTTCTGTACAGTGCTTCCAATACCATTAAAGTTCCTTAAAAACCGCATAAATACAGGCTTTATCAGTAAAAACAGTGATTCTATCAGCAATCTGACAAAATCACTGTTTTTGATGTTTTATAGAACTTTGGTAGACATTTGGAAGACATCTTTATGATTAATCATAAAAGGCTAATTTCAAAAATTCACTTTTATAATCTTGCAAATATTTGTTAAAGTTAATATTCTTATTCTTTTTTATATATCTGTCGCACATATTATATTTATTTTTCATTATTTCTTTAACAGCCGTTTTTTCATCATCATTCATCAGATGATAAAACTTATCAAGGAATTTACCATAATAAGCATTTGCCATTTTATACGAATAATATTCATCATCTGATTTAATAGATGTGGGTGTTAACAATTTATCAATTTCAAAAAACTTATTAATGATATTTTCACTGGCATCGTTGCTAATCTTGCGGTTTCAGTAATCCTCGCTATTGGAGTTGCTTTATCACCTTTCATTGGTCCTAAAACACTTATTATAGCAGCAGTTGTTGCAATAGGTGTCGGGGTTGTTAAAAAGTGCTGGAACAATACTGTTCATTTTAAATGGTGGTATACGTACAGAAAAAATGTACATACTTTTGAAATTTGTTCTAAAAATAAGATCAAGCAAACTGAAAAAATTTATCCGTCAAAATGCAATCGAGATTTTAATAGCAAGATTACCAGTGAATTTATTTGGGATGATGTAAAAGTCAACAATCTTACTTTTGAATGCCAAGAACAAGCTATTGTGACATGTACCACAATAGATGTTGAGGGAAATCAAGTAGAATATAAAAACAAAAACATTGATTTCCCTAATAAGTTTATTGGTAGTGCAAAATACATTGTTGTATACCCGTTTAACAGTTGTGCAAATGTATCATTTACGGCGGAAATGGATTACGATCAAAACACCGCACCAGAATTTTTTGTTGATATAGAACGCCCTGTTAAAAACTTAATAATTGAAGTTAAGGTGCATAAGAGCGTCCAAATTAACAATGTTAAGAAAAAAATCTCACCATTGTACGGAGAGTACAATGCTAACTCTAAAAAAATCAAAGGGGTTTTGATTGATAGTCACGATGAAATCGATTGTAAAGTTTATACCTTTAAAATCAGAAAACCCTTATTACTTCATCGGTATACAATATGTTGGGAATGGATACAAAGATGATGTTTTTATTAATTTTGTTCTTTTGTCAAACGACGGATGTGACGGTTAATCAACATCATATTGCCATCGTATGATTAGCAAGGAATATATAGGTTTAGAACCCACCAATTCACTTAAAAAATCGCATAAAAGGCCAAGAAAAATTAGAATAATAAAATAAAAGATGTTTCTCTTAGTTCAAGAGAAACATCTTTTATTATTGCTATAATACAATTGCAAGTTTTTCGGCCGATTGATAGCGTTCGTCGGGGTTTACGTTTGTGCATTTGCGAACGATTCTGCCGGCTTTGCCTTTTGCCATTTTTTCGCTTGGGTGCTTACCGGTGATCATAACATTAAGTAAAACGCCAAGAGCGTAGATATCTGTTCGGGCATCGCTTTGCGCTACTCCTAACTGCTCGGGTGAGGCATAGCCAACCGTACCCATTATAACGGTATCCTTGCTGGCAGAAGAAATTTTCCGTGCCGCATTGAAATCAATCAAAACTACTCTGCCATCTTTGCCTATCACAACATTTTCTGGCTTTATGTCCCTGTGGACAAGGTTTCTTTCGTGCAAAACATTAAGCGCGTGGCAAACTGCACGAATAACTTTGCGAGTTCCTAAGTAATGATAGTTTCCGCTTTCCATAACCTCGGAAATGGTAACACCCTCTATAAACTCTTCTAACGCAATTTGCCCATCATCGCAGTTTATAACATCATAAATAAGCGGTAAATTTTGCGCACTTATGTTATAAAGTTCTTCATACGCCGAAACTGCTGTTGGGAAACTTCTTACAACCATATCCTGCTCGGTTGATTTATTTCTAACCCTTAGCACTCTACAATCATTTTTGTCGCTGAGCACAGACACTAAGGAATAGGCGTCAAACAGTTCGGTTAAATATTGTCCTCTTGTCATAGCTTTAACCGTTCCATTCTTCATACTCGACATCATAGTATGACGCACTGTTTTTATAGTATCTATAATTCCTGTCGCTACAATTTGCGGAACAGTGAATTGTTAATGTGCCATTACGTTTTGATACTTCGGGAAATGCGTTTGATTCGGTATAAATTGAGTTGCCCTTGAAATAAATATCGGTTAAATTATAACAGTTTGCAAAAGCATTATTCCAAATGGTTTTTACCGATGACGGAACAATAACGGTTTTGACGGTACTGCTAATACTATCATCACAAAAAGCCAATGCCGTGATAGCTACTACCTTTTTGTCGTCTATTGTTTCGGGAATCATGTATTTACCATCTGAAGAAGCGTTTTTTACTCCTGTTATAACAACTGAATTTTCCAGATTTGCACTGACAGAAAAGTCATCACCATACTTGGCATCTCGATAAGCATAGGTAACCGTTGTGGTCTGTGAAGGTGTAGTGGTGGTAGATGTTGAAGAGCTAGTATTAGAACTCTCGTTTTCGGTTTTGTTATTGCTTGATGTGGAATTTGCTGATGTGCTGTTTGACGTACTATTGGTTGTATTATTTTTGTTACTATTTTGTGAATTGCTACTCGTAGTTGAGTTGTTGGTAGTTGTATTATTTGTGTTGCTGTTTTGTGAATTACTACTCGTAGATGAGTTAGTAGTCGTTGTGTTTCCAGAGCTATTATTAGTAGCGTTGCCCTCGTTTTTTGAGGGGGTTTGTGTTTGATTGCTACTTGATGTGGAATTTGTCGATGTACTATTTGTTGTATTATTTGTGGTGCTGTTTTGTAAATTGTTATTCGTGGTTGAGTTGTTATTAGTTGTTGTATTTCCGGAGTTATTATTGGTGCTACCCTCGTTTTTTGAGGGGGTTTGTGTTTGATTACTGATAGTAGGGGTAGATGTTTCATTGCTGTGCGACTCGCTATTTTGCTGTTCGGAAGAGGTTAAATTGTTGTCGTCAGAAGTATATAAATCACTGCTAATAGATGCGGTTGAAGAAGTATCAATTTCTCCATTTGTCGGTGCTTCTTTTTGAGGAAATAAGAAGATACCGATAACAATAAGAGCAAGCACTAAAACGGCGGCAATAATAATCAGCCACCGTTTGTTATTTTCTTCTTCAGTTTCAATAGTTTGCTTTTCCTCAAACGAGGTCATGCAATAGAGGCAAAACCGAGCTTCTTCCCCAATTTCTGCCTTACATTTAGGACATTTCTTCATTATTAACTACCCCAAGGTTTCCAACCCGTATTCATAGAGAATTTCATTAATTTCTACAACAGATAATTTCTTGCACACGCCGTATAAAACAATGTTATCAAAAGGAAGTTTCACATAAAGTGTTGAATAACCGGCACACTTTAATAAGGTTTGCACCTCGTCTAATGACAACTTCATCGCAATAGCGAGGCATAAAAGCTTTTTGCGCTCAGGCACCCTTAGTCCTGAAAAAATTT
>JAZSPH010000066.1:0-15702 GCA_045537355.1 Acutalibacteraceae bacterium | reverse complement strand
GTTTCAGATAAATCAATAGGCGAAACCTCGCAGATGGTTGCATCTGCACTTTTAAAAGGTGCCCGCGGTAACAGCGGTGTTATTCTTTCGCTTTTGTTCAGAGGTATTTCAAAAGTACTTAAGGATGCCGATACCGCTGATACAAAGGCTTTTGCCGCAGCAATGAACGAGGGCGTTTCTGCAGCTTACAAGGCTGTTATGAAACCTACCGAAGGTACAATTTTGACAGTTGCAAGAATAGCATCCGAATATGCTAATGAAGCTTTTAAAGCAGGAAAGAACGAACTTGAAGTTTTTGAGAGTGCCATTGAAGGTGCTGAAAAAGCTTTGGCTGAAACTCCTGAGTTGTTACCCCAACTCAAAAAAGCCGGTGTTGTTGATGCCGGTGGTTTTGGCTTTGTTTTAATACTTAAAGGTATGCTTTCGGTGTTTAAAGACGGCGTTATCATTAAGGGCAATAATGTTCAAGTTGAGGAAACCGAAGAAGAAACAAGCCGTAATGCAGCAGGTGAATTTGAAACTGAAATCACATTTACCTATTGTACCGAGTTTATTGTAAATCGTAATCCTGAGTGCGAAAAAGAACCTAACGATTTAAGAATGTATTTAGAGACTATCGGCGACTGTGTTGTAGTGGTTGATGATGAAGAAATCATTAAGGTTCATGTTCATACAGACCATCCCGGTAATGCTATTGAAAACGCTTTGACTCATGGTTCTCTTGTTCATCTTAAGATAGAGAATATGCGTGACCAACACGAGAGACAAAAGCACGATGCTCAAAACGCCAAGAAAAAACCTGCTAAGAGTGCAGATAGAACCGAGACCTACACTCCTGTTGAACCTACAAATCCCTTTGGTTTTGTTTCGGTTTGTGCAGGTGATGGTTTGGCTGATTTGTTTAAGGATTTAGGTGTTGATACTGTTGTTAGCGGTGGTCAAACCATGAATCCCAGCACCGATGATATTTTGAAGGCAATTGAAACAACTCCTGCTGAGACTGTTTTTGTTCTTCCCAACAACAAAAATATCATTATGGCAGCCGAGCAAACAATTTCCATCAGCACAAGAAAGGTAATCGTTCTTCACACAAGAACAATTCCTCAAGGTATTACCGCAATGCTTACCTTTGATCCTGATGCTGATGATAATACAAATGCTATAGAGATGCAAAAAGCAGCCGAGAAGATTGCAACAGGTCAAATTACCTTTGCTGCTCGTGATTCTCAGGCTGATGGTCACAATATCAAAAAAGGCGATTTGATGGCTCTAACAGGTGGTAAAATCACCTTTGTTGATAATGACCTTGAGAAAACTGTTTTAAAACTTTTAAAACAAATGATTAAGCGTGACAGCCAGTTTGTTACCGTTATAACCGGTGAGGATGTTACCGAGGAGCAGTCAGCACAAATCGAAGCTGCAGTAGAGGAAAAATACGGTTCCAAGGTAGAACTCACATTCATTAACGGCGGTCAGCCAATTTACTACTATATAATCTCTGTTGAGTAGGTGAATTAAAATGATAACAGCTTCCACCGATATTCGATATCTTAAAGGTGTTGGGGAAAAACGAGCTGTTGTCCTAAAAGATAAGGGCATCGATACTGTCGGTGCCCTTTTACGTTATTATCCGAGAGATTACCTTGACTGGACCGATATTAAGAAAATAAGTTCGGCACCTTTGTTTGAAAAGGTGTGCATCAAAGCTAAGGTTTTAAAAGTAGAAGCCGAACAAAAACGAAACGGAATGACCCTTTATTCGGTCTTTTGCGAGGATGATACTGCCCAAATGACAGCCGTTCTTTTTAATCAAAGATTTTTGGCTGAAAGTTTGAGAGAGGGTAGAGAATATCTTTTTTATGGGCGCTTGTCGGGTGGATTTTTGTTCCGAAAAATGTCTTCACCGAAAATTGTCCCTGTAAGTAACAAGGCAATTGAGCCTATTTATCCTGCAAGTAAGGAAATGTCCTCAAAGCAAATTAAAAATTTGGTTAAAACTGCCATCGGTTTAACGAAACTTCCCGAAACTTTAAACGAGGAAATAAGGGAACGCAACAAACTTTGCAGTTTGGAATTTGCCCTTCAAAACATACATTTTCCACTGAATAGAGAGGCCTTTTTGGCTGCCCAAAAACGCCTTGTTTTTGAAGAACTTTTTGTATTGAGAACAGGTTTGGGTCTTCTCAAAACTGCCGAAGGCAAAAAAACGGGTTATGTTATTGAAAAAGGTTTTTTGTCCGAATTTAAAAAACTTTTATCCTTTGATATAACCTCGGCACAAGAACGGGTTATTAAAGAATGTATGCGAGATATGTTTTCGGGTTATTCAATGAACCGTTTGGTGCAGGGTGACGTTGGCAGTGGTAAGACCGTTATTGCAGCGGCTCTTATGTATTCAGCTTCTAAAAACGGATTTCAATCGGCAATGATGGTGCCGACAGAAATTTTGGCAGTGCAACATTATAAAACCCTTTTGAAATTGACCGAAAAAACAGGAATTAAATGTGCTTTACTTACAAGCAGTGTTAAGAAAAAGGAAAAAGATCAAATTAAAACTGCCCTCAAAAATGGCGAAATAGATGTTATTGTGGGTACCCACTCACTTATAAATAGCGATGTTGAATTCAAAAAATTGGGTCTTGTCGTTACCGACGAGCAACATCGTTTTGGTGTGAATCAAAGGGGAGATTTATCATTAAAGGGCGAAAATCCCCATACACTTGTAATGTCGGCCACTCCAATTCCGGGAACTTTGGGACTTATTTTGTACGGAGACCTGGATATAAGTATTGTGGATGAATATCCTGCAGGGCGACAGAAGATTGATACATATTTGGTTGACTCTTCTTACAGGCCAAGGATATATAATTACATAAAGAAATTCTTAAACGAAGGAAGACAAGGATATATTGTTTGTCCCTTGGTTTCCGACGGAGAAGAAGTTGACATAATATCGGCAAAAGAATATTATGTAAATCTAAAGAATGGTGAATTTAAGGATTATAACCTAGGTTTACTTCACGGAAAAATGTCCTCTAAAGAAAAGGACCAGGTTATGGCCAAGTTTAGCAATGGGGAAATTCAACTCCTTGTTGCTACCACCGTAATTGAGGTTGGTATTGATGTTCCAAATGCCGTTATAATGGTTATTGAAAATGCTGAAAGATTTGGACTTTCGGCCCTTCACCAACTTAGAGGGCGAATTGGTAGGGGAGAGTATAAATCGGATTGTATCTTAATTACCGATAATACTTCCGAGGATACCAAAAAAAGATTGGAAGTTATTAAAAACACGACCGATGGTTTCCTTATTGCCGATGAAGATTTAAAATTAAGGGGTCCCGGTGACTTTTTAGGTTCTCGCCAACACGGACTTCCCGCAATGAAAATTGCTGACCTTTTTGCTGATCGTGATATTTTGGAATTGGCAGGTGAAGAGGCTAAGGTTTTACTTCAAAAAGACCCTGATTTAAGTTTGGATGAAAACTTAAATCTAAAGGCCGAAATAATTGAACTTTACAAAAAACTTAACAAAGAATAGGTGATATATATGTTTAAGGAGATTAGTCCAAAGGAAATACCCGATAACATCATCAAGGCTATAAGTGATGAGTGGATGCTTATTACTGCAGGTAACGAATCGGGTTATAATATGATGACTGCCTCTTGGGGGTTTGCAGGTGAAATGTGGGGTAATGATAGCGTAATTGCTATGGTGAGACCTCAGCGTTACACAATGGATTTCATCGAAAAAGAGGATTATTTCACCCTTTCTTTTTATGGGGACAATAAAGATATCCACAAGGTTTGTGGCTCAAAATCGGGCAGAGATGTGGATAAAACTGCCGAGACGGGACTTACCCCCGTTTTCAGTGACGATACTGTTTATTTCAAAGAGGCAAGGCTTGTTCTCGTTTGCAAAAAGCAGTATGTTGACAGATTAAAAGAAGAGTGTTTTACCGATGAGGAGCCACTTCGTTGGTATAACAAGGATTATCATAATATAATTATAGGAAAGATTGAAAAGGTGCTTGTAAAATGAAATTTTTAATTGCTTCGGATATTCATGGCTCTGCCTTTTATTGCGACCTGCTTTTAAAGGCAATAGAGGAAGAAAAGGCTGATAGAGTTTTGATTTTGGGTGATATTTTGTATCACGGCCCTCGAAATGATTTGCCAAAGGATTATGCTCCTAAAAAGGTAATAGAAATGTTAAACCCTTTGAAGGAAAAATTGCTTTGTGTCAGAGGAAATTGTGACACTGAGGTTGACCAAATGGTGCTTAATTTCCCCGTTTTAGCTGATTATGCCGTAATCCCTGTAGGTGAGAAGTTGATTTATGCCACTCACGGTCACAATTATAATGAAACAAAACTTCCACCTATTGCTAAGGGTGATATTCTACTTAACGGTCATACCCATGTTTCAAAATGCACCGAGCATGAGGATTTTATTTATATGAATCCCGGTTCGGTTTCTATTCCTAAAGAGGATACGCCTCATAGTTATATGACCTATGAAAAGGGTTTCTTCTTGTGGAAAAATTTGGAAACAAAAGAAGTATATAAGGAATATAAAATTTAATGAAAAATATTGTAATAATCGGTGGTGGACCGGCAGGTCTTAAGGCTGCCCTTAGCGCCGATTTTAAGTACAAGCATGAAAAAAAACAAATTACAATAATCGAGAAAAATGAGCGTGTGGGTAGAAAATTGATGATAACAGGCAAGGGTAGATGCAATGTCACCAATAATTGCGACCTTGACACATTAATTGCCAATACCCCAAAAAACGGCCGTTTTTTATATTCTGCCTTTTCGAATTTCTTGCCACAGGATACAATGACTTTTTTTGAAACTATGGGAGTGCCGCTTAAAACTGAGCGTGGAAACAGAGTTTTTCCACAGTCAGACAAGGCAGTTGATATTGTAGATGCCTTGGCAAATAGCATTAAGGCAAGAAAAATCAAACTTTTACACGGGGTTGCCAAAAGCATTAAAACCGACAATGGTGCAGTTTGTGGCGTGGAACTTGAAAACGGCGAAATTGTTGAGGCCGACAGTGTGATTTTGGCAACAGGTGGCGTTTCCTATCCCGTTACGGGTTCAACGGGGGACGGCTACCGTATGGCTGAGGAATTGGGTCACACCGTAACCGAGCTTAAACCCTCGCTTGTTCCTCTTTGCTGTCACGAAGGATTTTGCACAAAACTTTCGGGTTTATCCCTTAAAAATGTTACATTGAGCATTTTTGAAATGGGTAAGAAAAAACCGATTTATAAAGAAATGGGAGAAATGCTTTTCACCCATTTTGGAATTTCGGGTCCCTTGGTGCTTTCGGCTTCTTCATATATTAGAAAAATGGGCAAGGCTGAATATACGGCCGTAATAGACCTTAAACCTGCTTTGGATGAAGAACAACTTGATAAGCGAATTTTAAGGGATTTCGAAGGTCAGCAAAATAAGGATTTTGCAAATTCTTTGGATGCTTTGTTGCCTAAAAGTATGATTCCCGTTATAATAGGAATGTCAGGCATTGACCCACATATTAAGGTTAATCAAATAAGCCGTGAACAAAGAATGGGGCTTGTTAAATTACTTAAAAACTTTACCCTGCATATAACCGGGTTTAGACCTATTGAAGAGGCAATTATCACTTCGGGTGGAATTTCGGTTAAGGAAATTAATCCGTCAACAATGGAGTCCAAACTTGTGAGTGGTTTATTTTTCGCAGGTGAAATAATTGATGTTGACGGCTTTACAGGTGGATTTAATTTACAAATAGCCTTTTCTACCGGATTTTTGGCGGGAGAAAATGTATAAAGGAGAAGAAATATGATTTCAGTTGCTATTGATGGTCCTGCAGGAGCAGGAAAAAGCACATTATCAAGAAGATTATCCGAGCATTTCGGTTTTATCTATGTTGATACAGGCGCTATGTATAGGGCAGTTGGTTTGAAATTTGCAAGAATGGGAGCCGACACTGAGCTTAATTGTGATATTGAAGGCATTTTGGCTGATACAACGGTTGATATCCGTTTTGTTGGAAGCGAGCAAAGGGTTTTCTTGGATGGCGCTGATGTGTCGGATGAAATCAGAACTCCCCAAATGTCAATGATGGCTTCGGCTGTTTCGGCAAAACCACCCGTTAGAGCATTTTTGCTTGATACCCAAAGAAAATTGGCCGAGAACAATAATTGCCTAATGGATGGTAGAGATATTGGTACTGTTGTGCTTCCAAATGCTACCGTTAAAATTTATCTTACTGCTTCGGCCGAGGATAGAGCGATGCGCCGTTACAAGGAACTTATTGAAAAGGGACAAACTGTTGAGTTTAAGGATGTTTACGATGATATGGTTAAGCGTGATTATAACGATATGAATCGTGAAATTGCTCCTTTAAAACAAGCAGATGATGCTGTGGTTGCCGATACAACGGGTTTGGAATTTAATGAGTCTTTTGACCTTTTGGTAAATATTATTAAAACAGGCATTGAGGGTAAATAATGAAAATTACTAAAGCCGAGACTGCAGGGTTTTGTTTTGGTGTAAACCGTGCAGTTAATATGGTATATGAACTTTTAAACGATGGCAAAAAGGTTTGCACCTTGGGTCCCATTATCCACAATCCTCAACTTGTTGAGGAACTCTCTCTAAAGGGTGTTCGAATTGTGGAAAGCCCCGAGGAAGTAAAGACGGACGAAACCCTTGTTATTCGTTCCCACGGTGTTGAGCGTTCGGTTTATGAACTGGCTAATAATATAGGAATCAATGTGGCCGATGCCACCTGTCCATTTGTTGCTAAAATTCATAAAATTGTTGCCGAAAATAGTTTATCGGGAGCGATTACAATTATCGCAGGGGATAAGAACCACCAAGAGGTTAAGGGTATTGTGGGCCACTGTTTTGGTGAGTGTTTTGTGGTCGCAAGTGAGGAAGAATTGGATACTATTCTTCAAAATGAGGACTTTTTTGTTGAAAAGGATATAATATTAGTCTCCCAAACAACTTTTAACGCAAAAATTTGGGGAAATATACAAAAAAAATTAAAAAAAGTATGTACAAATGCGAAAATTTTTGATACAATATGTAATGCTACTTCTTTAAGGCAAAGCGAAGCGGACAAGCTATCTTGTGACAGTGACGCAGTCATTGTTATCGGCGGAAGGCACAGCTCTAACACAGCAAAGCTTTACGATGTTTGTTTCAAGAATTGCCACAATACCTTTTTAATCGAAACGGCAGACGAACTTCCTACCGACCGATTAAAAGGTATTGAAAAAATTGGAGTGGTAGCAGGTGCATCCACACCTGCGGGTATTATAAAGGAGGTTATTAGAACCATGTCGGAAAATTTACAATCGGTTGAAGAACAGATGGAGGTTAAAGAATCTGTTCAAAAGAGCTTCGAAGAAATGACAGATGAGGAAGCATTTGAGGCTTCACTCAGCGGCTTAACAGGAGACCAAAAGGTAGAGGGTATTGTTGTTGCTGTTAATCCTTCGGAAATCACAGTTGATATCGGAAGAGGAGTAACAGGATATATCTCTCAAGCAGAATATTCATCTGACCCTGATGTTAAGCTTATGGATGAAGTTAAGGTTAATGATAAGTTAAATCTTATCATTATGAAAATCAATGACCAGGAAGGAACTGCAATGCTTTCTAAGCGTCGTTTCGATGCTATTGCCGGTTGGGACAATATAGTTGCCGCTAAAGAGTCCGGTGAAATCGTTACAGGTTTTGTTAAGGACATTATTAAGGGCGGTGTTGTGGCTTACACTAACAATGTTCGCGTTTTCATCCCTGCATCACAAGCCACAGCTTCAAGAAATGATTCTTTAGAAGATTTAAAGGGCAAAGAGGTTTCTTTCCGTATTATCGAAATCGGCCGTGGCAGACGTGCTATCGGCTCTATCAGAAGCGTTCTTCGTGAAGAAAGAAAGGCTGCTGAGGCAAAGATTTGGGAGAACATTGCAGTTGGTGATCGTTTCACCGGTACTGTTAAGTCTCTCACCAACTACGGCGCATTTGTTGACATCGGCGGCGTTGATGGTATGATTCACGTTTCCGAGCTTTCTTGGAGCAGAATTAAGAACCCCAGCGAGGTTGTTTTAGTTGGCGACACTGTTGAGGTTTACATCAAGGCTATTGATAAGGATAAGAAAAAGATTTCCTTAGGCTACAAGAAGGAAGAGGAGAACCCTTGGGTTATCTTCCAAAAGAACTATGAGGTTAACGATGTTGTTAAGGTTACCATCGTTAGCATGACCACCTACGGTGCATTTGCTCGTATTATCCCCGGTATTGATGGTCTTATTCATATTTCTCAAATTGCTGATAAGCACATTGCTAAACCCCAAGATGAACTTCAAGTTGGTCAAGAGGTTGAAGCTAAGATTACTGCAGTTGATAACGATAAGAAGCGCATAAGCCTTTCTATCCGTGCTCTCATCCAAAAAGAAGAGGAAGAGGCTCAAGATATCGAGGCTAAGGACGAAGTTGTTTACGAAGCAACCGAAGAAAACGCTCCTGCCGAAGTAGAAGAAGCTGCTGAATAATTTATTTTAAATTAACGGATACTGTCACCTTGAGTGATAGTATCCGTTTTTTTATGAATATATCAAATATTACCATTGCCAAATGTTTATTGAGAAAATCTAAGATTTATGATAAAATAAAATATATTAAATCGAAGGAGCGTTATTATGAAAACTAAGCTTTCACCTCGTTTTTGGTGCGCAGTTACCCTATTCAGTCTTATAGGACAGGTGGCATGGGTTGTTGAAAATATGTATTTCAACGTTTTTATTTATAAAATGTTTAATGCCAGTGCTAGTGACATCGCCTTAATGGTTGGCGCATCGGCTGTTGCTGCTACTGTAACCACTGTCTTTATGGGCGCCCTTTCCGACCGTGTTGGAAAACGCAAGTTGTTTATTTGCAGTGGCTATATACTTTGGGGTATTTCTATTTTTAGTTTTGTACTTATTCGTAATGATATTATCTCGGGTATTTTCCCCACAGTTACTGCTGTTTCATCACTTTGTGTTACCTTGGTTATTATAATGGACTGTGTAATGACCTTTTTCGGTTCCACTGCAAACGATGCTGCATTTAATGCTTGGCTTACCGATTCTACTGACTCGACCAACCGTGGTGCAGTTGAAGGTATCAACGCAATGATGCCCCTTGTTGCAATTCTGGTGGTTTTCGGTGGCTTTATGTTCTTTGATTTGGAAAAAGCCACAAGTTGGACACTCATTTTCACGATTATTGGTATTGTGGTTACCCTTATTGGTGTTTTGGGTATTTTCCTTATTGAAGATACCAAGGTAGAAAAGCCTGAACAAAGCTACTTGGGTTGTATTTTTTATGGGTTTAAACCCAAAACCGTTAAAAATAATCCCTTGCTTTACATTACCCTTGCGGCATTTGTGATTTTTAATACTTCAATTCAAATTTTTATGCCATATCTTATTATTTACTATGAAAAGTCCTTAGGTCTTACGGATTATGTTTTCATAATGGCTCCTGCAATTATTATCGCTGCAGTTGTTACTGCCTTTTGGGGCAGGGTATACGATAAAAAAGGATTCGGGTTTTCAAGCAGCATTGCGCTTTTGTCACTTTGCTTTGGTTATGTAATTTTATTTTTCACCAAAACAACCCTTCCCGTATTTATTGGATCTCTCTTTATGATGTGCGGTTATCTTTCGGGTATGGCAGTGTTTGGTGCAATGATAAGAGATAATACTCCCGAAAACAAGGCAGGTATGTTCCAAGGACTTCGCATTTTCGCACAGGTGCTGATACCGGGTATAATAGGCCCCGGGGTAGGCTCGGCTGTCCTTAAAAATGCCGAAACGGTACTTAATAATGATGGTACTACATCCTTTTTGCCCAACGAAAATATTTTCTTGGCAGCCTTAATCGCAATTATTTTTCTTATCCCTCTTGTATTCATTATTAATAAAAGGAACAACTTAAATGAAAACTGAATTTGCAGTATTATATACTCCCTTTGAAAAGTCTTTAAATACCGATAAACCCTGGGATGTTTACCCTCGTCCACAGTTTAAACGCCAAAGTTTTATAAACTTAAATGGCATTTGGAACTTGGAAATCAAGCGTAAAAACACTTCCGTTTTCGGTGGTGAAATTATTGTGCCTTTTCCCCTTGAAAGCCGACTTTCAGGCGTTGATTTCAAAAAAGAAACTAACGATTTATTGATTTACAGTAAAACCTTTGAGTTTGAGCCAACAAGTGACCGAGTTCTTTTGAATTTTGGGGCAGTAGACCAAGAATGTAAAGTTTATATAAACGGTGACTTTATTGGCGAAAATCTTGGGGGCTATCTTCCTTTTTCCTTTGATATTACATCCCATTTAAAGCAGGGTGAAAACGAAATTAAGGTGGAGGTTACCGATACTCTCAATTTGGATTTAGCCTATGGCAAGCAACGTAAAAAGCGTGGTGGTATGTGGTACACCGAAACCAGTGGTATTTGGCAAACCGTATGGCTTGAAGAGGTGCCCGAAAATTTCATTGAAAGCATTAAAGTTACCCCTGACCTTACAGGTTTTGATATAACCGTTTTGGGTGGCGAGGATGAAAAGACCATTGAAATAGACGGCAAAAAGCATACATTTTCAGGGGACAAAGCACGAATTGAAATTGAAAATCCAATTAATTGGACCCCCGAAAACCCACACCTTTACGATTTCACTTTAACAAGTGGCGAGGATAAGGTAGATTCCTATACTGCCCTTCGTACCGTAAGGGTAGAGGGTAACGAAATTCTATTAAACGAAAAGCCCTATTTCTTCCACGGACTTTTAGACCAAGGTTATTTTAGCGATGGTATCTATACCCCTGCAACCGAGGAAGCACTCCAAAACGATATCCTTAAAATGAAGGATTGTGGTTTTAATATGTTAAGAAAGCATATTAAAATTGAGCATGAGTTGTTTTATTACTACTGTGATAAACTGGGTATGGCAGTTTTTCAAGACTTTGTAAACAGTGGTAAATATAGTTTCCTAATTGATACTGCCTTGCCGACAATAGGTTTGAAAAAAGGTATCACCCATAAGGCGACACCTTTAAGACGGGAGCAGTTTGTTAAAAATTCGAAGGATACCCTAAAACTTTTATATAACCATCCCAGCGTGGTATATTACACCTTGTTTAACGAAGGATGGGGACAGTTTGATGCTAAAAACCTTTATAAAATGATGAAGGATATTGACCCCACACGTGTTTGGGATGCCACATCAGGTTGGTTCCAAACGAGTGAAAGCGATGTCTTGTCGGAGCATATTTATTTTAAGCCTTTGAAATTTAATCCCGACTCTCGACCACTTGTTCTTTCGGAATTTGGAGGATATTCTTCAAAAATCAAGGACCATTCCTTTAATAAAACCAAAACCTATGGTTATAGATTTTTTAGCGACAACGAAGACTTTAAAAAAGCACTTTTAAAACTGTATTTAGATGAGGTTATTCCCGCAATAAAAAAACATCATCTTTGCGCCACCGTTTTAACGCAGGTCAGCGATGTTGAGGATGAAACAAACGGACTTTTAACCTATGACCGACAGGTTTTAAAGGTGGACCCCGATGAAATGCAAAAAATGGCAAAGGCCGTTTTCGATGCGTATCATAACGCTTAAAAAAAGAAGCACGAAATATCGTGCTTCTTTTTATGTTTATTATTTTACAATATCTGCAACACTATCTAAAATGTATTTTGGGCGATAGGGGAATTTGTCTATATCAGTTGTTGCAGTAACGCCTGTCAAAACTAAAACAGTGTCCACATTAGACTCAATACCTGCAATAATATCGGTGTCCATTCGGTCGCCGATAAAGGCAATTTCTTCACTGTGGCAACCAATTTTTTTAAGGCCGTGGCGAAGCATTAAGGGGTTGGGCTTGCCAACAAAATATGCTCTTTTGCCGGTGGCAATTTCAATGGGGGCAATAAGTGAACCTGTGGCAGGCATAATACCCTTTTCGGTGGGACCTGTAATGTCGGGGTTTGTGCCGATTAGTTTAGCACCCTTGTTTACAAGTTCGATGGCCTTTTCGATTTTTTCAAAGTTATAAGAACGGGTTTCACCCACAACAACATAATCGGGGTTAATGTCGTTCATATAAATACCTTGGTCATAAAGGGATTTTGTTAAAGCTGCTTCACCGATAACATAAGCAGTGCAATTGGAGGCTTGGGATTTCAAAAAGGCAGCAGTTGCCATAGCACTGGTATAAAAATGGTCGGCCGAAACCTTCAGTCCCATTCGTTCTAACTTCATACTAAGCTCGTGGGGTGTTCTTTCAGGACTATTGGTTAAAAAGACAAACTTTTTGTCATTGTCAATCATCCAATTAACAAAATCGGCAACGCCATCTAAAATTTTATTTCCGTGATATATAACACCGTCCATATCACATATAAAACCTTTTTTATTGCGAATAATATCCATGATTTTACTCCTATAGTAAATAACCTGCCACAATTCCTGCAACTGCAGAAAGGCAAATTATAATAATTGGGTGTACCTTTTTAAAGGCTAAAACACTGCAAAGAGCGAAAATACCTAAAGAAATATAGGTTTGAGCCGTTTTTAATACTTCAATAATGGTTTGTTCTTGGGGTATGAAAACAGTTAAGAAAATCGATAAAATAGCGCCCCCGATTAGACCTACCACCGCAGGTTTTAAACCAGTCATACAACCGGCAACGATTTTATTGGTTTTAAATTTCTCGTAAAATCTTGCTACGATTAAAATGATTATAAAAGAGGGGAGAACTACGCCTAATGTGGCGCAAAAGGAACCAAAGAGCGAACCTAAAATTCCAAATTCTCCGCCCATTACTGAACCAACATAGGTGGAAATATTAACGGCAAAGGGTCCGGGGGTAGATTCGCTAACGGCAATAAAGTTTACTATTTCCTCTTTTGGCAACCATCCGTTATTGATTACTTCTTCCTGAATTAAAGGAAGCATTGCGTAACCACCACCGATGGTGAAAAGACCGATTTTAAAGAAGGTGTAAAACAACTTGAAGAATATCATTATTTTGCCCTCCTTTCAGCCATAAGAGATGTTATAAGACCGAATAAGGCGCAACCGATAAGCACAGCTAAAACAGGGATGTCAAGCAAGGCAGTCAAAACAAAAGAAGCTGCCATTATAATATAGGAAACCAAATTCTTGGGACATTTTTTATACATTGTAACAATGGCTTTTAAAAGTAATGCCAAAACACCTGCTCGAATACCTTGGAAAGCGTATTGAACTGCCTTGATATCCTTAAATTGCTCAAGCAAAAATGAAATTGCGAAAATAATGCAAAAGGATGGCAAAACAGTGCCGAGAGTTGCGAAAAAGGAACCCCAAAATCCACAAACCTTGTATCCTACAAATGTTGCAGAGTTGATAGCAATGGGTCCTGGTGTGGATTCGGCAATGGCGACAATTTCCAAAATGTCATCATCGGTTATCCATTTTTTGTTTTCAACAACTTCTTTGGAAATAAGGGGAATCATTGCATATCCACCACCAAAGGTGAAAGCACCTATTTTAAAGAAGGTCACGAATAGTTGAAGGGCTTTTTTAAAATTTTCTTTCATGTTTTTTCCTTTGTTTGTTTTCTGATTTTATAAATTTCTTCGGTAGCTAATCGGGCTTTGGCAACACTTATGTTTGTTTTTGGGAAACAGTAATAAAGTTTAGAGGCATCACCAATGCAAATAACATCGCCGATTTCATACCAAAAATAGTCGGAATTAAGGCTATAAGAAACGATGGGGCTTTGTGTATAATCAAGTTTACCGTTGCAACCTGTAAGGTGGAAACCATCGGTTGTGTGGGTAAGGTGACCGTCGCCGACTTTATAAAGACATTTATTATCACAAATAACGCAAATATCCACATCGGTATCAAGATTATATTCACCCTTTAAAATTTCCGATTTAACGCGTTCACGTTCCCAATTATACCAGTCGGGGATGTGGGAAAACTCGGTTTCACCCGAGATGGCCTTAATATCGCCCAAAATACCCAATTCGTATTTTTTACCACAGTTAGAACAAGAAATTAATGTATTTTCACCTTTGAGAGCATTCTCACTTTGGCAGTTGGGGCAACGGTATAAAATTCTTTCAAGACCTTCGGCACGGAAGGCTTCGGTAATCTCAACACCCTTTTCTTTTTGGGTGGCAAAAGCGTCAAATGTAAATTCATTATTTATAAGGTCGGTTATTTCTTTAGAAGATTTTTCCTTTATTTCCTCGGGGGTTAATAGGTATTTAACGGTAGCTTTAACATGGGTTTTGCGTTTCTTAAGACCGTTATATAAGGGGTCTCGCAAGTAAGCACCTTCGGTTATAACAGTAGCAACGGGGACACCTAACTTTTTGATTAAGATACCAATTTTTGGTGGCAAAGCAGTGGCACAGCCGTCGAAAGAATAACCTGCCTCAGGGTACATTAAAACGTTTGCTTTATTTTTCTTAATAGCGTGAGAAATGTGACTTATTAAAGAAATGTCGGTCACAAATTTGTTTGTGGGGATGCAACCCAAAAGGCGCATTAAAAGGGATTTTCCAATGTAAGCATCGGTGGTGCAAACAATGGAAATTCTTTTGGGGAAGAAAATTTTAAAGGCAATTTTCATATCCAAAAAACAAGAGTGATTCATTAAAATAAGGCAAGGCTCTTTAAGTTTTTCCATCCGTTCCTTTTTAAGACGAAATTTAACTGCCAAAAGTTCGGGAATGGCCAAAACATATATAAGTGCGCCCAAAAGCCATATGGGTTTTAAGGGATTAATACTATTATTGATTTTTAGGTCGCTTATTTTTTCAAAATCGACAAGTTTGGTTTTGATTTTCATACTTTACCACCTAAACATATACTTACATTTATTTTACCCTAAAACAAGTGAAATGGCAAGAAAAAAAGCTCCCTTTAAGGGAGCTTTTAAGTTTTAGTGTTTTCTAAAACCTTTGCGGTCTCTTTGGCGAGGCTTTTTGTCTTCTTCGGGTTCATCCTCAACAACAGCACCGTTAATTTCAACCAATGCATCTCTGCGAGAAAGGTTAATTCTGCCTTGGTCATCAATTTCGGTAACCTTAACAAGAACTTGGTCGCCTACGGATACTACATCCTCAACCTTTTCAACGCGCTTAACATCAAGTTTAGAAATGTGAACTAAGCCTTCCTTACCGGGAGCGATTTCAACGAAAGCACCGAAGGTCATAAGACGGGTTACTTTGCCGTTGTAAACAGCACCGATTTCGGGGTCGTTAGCAATAAGTTCAACAATAGAAACTGCTTGTTTAGCCTTTTCAATGTCGATACCGGCAACGAATACGTGACCATCTTCTTCAATGGTAATGGTACATTCGCATTGCTCTTGGATGGATTGAATAACCTTACCTTGCTTACCGATAACATCACCGATTTTCTCGGGGTTGATAACGGTAGTAAGCATCTTAGGAGCATACTCGGAAAGTTCACTTCTATATTCAGGAATACATTTGAGCATAACTTCATCCAAAATGTGGAGTCTTGCTTTGTGGGTCTTAGCGAATGCTTCCTTAATGATAGCAGGGGTAAGACCGTGAACCTTAAGGTCCATTTGGATAGCTGTGATACCCTTATGAGTACCTGCTACCTTAAAGTCCATAT
>JAZSPH010000095.1:0-11957 GCA_045537355.1 Acutalibacteraceae bacterium | reverse complement strand
AGGTCTTAGAGGCCGTGGAGGCGGCGGCTTCCCCACAGGCTTTAAATGGTCTTTGTGCGCTCCTAATAAGGCTGACCAAAAATATGTTGTTTGTAACGCCGACGAAGGCGACCCCGGTGGATTTATGGACCGTTCCGTTTTGGAAGGCGACCCCCACTGCTTAGTTGAGGCTATGGCTATCGCAGGTTACGCTATCGGTGCTACCGAAGGTTATGTTTACGTTCGTGCTGAGTATCCTATCGCTGTTAAGCGTTTGCAAAAGGCTATTGACGATGCTCGCGAGTACGGTCTTTTAGGCAAAAACATCTTCGGTTCAGGCTTTGATTTCAATCTTCACATTCGTTTGGGCGCAGGTGCTTTCGTGTGTGGTGAGGAAACTGCTCTTATGACCTCTATCGAAGGTAACCGTGGTGAGCCCAGACCTCGTCCTCCTTATCCTGCTGTTAAGGGTCTTTTTGGCAAACCTACTGTTGAAAACAACGTTGAAACTTTTGCAAATATTCCCCAAATCATTCTTAGAGGTGCTGATTGGTTCGCTTCCATGGGTACCGAGAAATCTAAGGGTACCAAGGTATTTGCTTTGGGTGGTAACATTAACAATACCGGTCTTGTTGAAATTCCTATGGGTACAACCCTTCGTCATATCATTTATGATATCGGTGGTGGTATCCCCGGTGGCAAGGCATTCAAGGCTGCTCAAACAGGTGGTCCTTCCGGTGGATGTATCCCTGCATCTTTAATCGATACCGAAGTTGACTACGATAACCTTACTGCTATCGGTTGTATGATGGGCTCTGGTGGTCTTATCGTAATGGACGAAGATACCTGTATGGTTGATATGGCTAAATTCTTCCTTGAATTTACCGTTGATGAGTCTTGCGGTAAGTGTACTCCTTGCCGTGTTGGTACTAAGAGACTTCTTGAGTTACTTGATGATATTACCAAGGGTAAGGGTACATTAGAGGATATTGACCGTCTTGAGTGGCTTTGCAACTACATTAAGCAAAACTCACTTTGTGGTCTTGGACAAACTGCTCCTAACCCCGTTCTTGCAACACTTAAGTTCTTCCGTGAGGAATACGTTGCTCACGTTGTTGACAAGAAGTGTCCTGCAGGCGTTTGTAAGGATTTACTTACCTTTACAATTGACAAGGATAAATGTATCGGCTGTGGATTGTGCGCTAGAAACTGTCCCGTTAACGCTATTGTTAAGACCGATTACATCGCTCCCGGTCACAAGTTGGCTTCTTACACTATCGATGCTGAAAAATGTATCAAATGTGGTGTTTGTATGGGTAACTGTAGACCTAAAGCAATTGAGAAGATTTAAGAAAGGAGCCTAGTATAATGGATATGTTAAATGTAAAAATTAACGGTATTTCCGTAAGTGTACCCAAGGGCTCTACTGTTTTAGATGCTGCCCGTTTAGCCGGTATCGAAATTCCTACCCTTTGCTTTATGAAGGAAAAGAACGAAATCGGTGCTTGTAGAATTTGTATGGTTGAGGTTAACGAGGGAAGAGGTTTCCGTATGGTAACTGCCTGCGTTTACCCCTGCTCTGAAGGTATGGAAGTTTTAACAAATACCGAGAAGATTCAAAAGTCAAGAAGAACAACCTTGGAACTTATTCTTTCCACCCACGAAAAGAAATGTCTTTCTTGTGTTCGTTCAACCAACTGTGAACTTCAAAAACTTTGCCGTGATTACGGCGTTGAGGAGTCTGCTTTCGGTGGCTTCAAACCCGAGTATGAGCTTGATGAGTCCACACCTCATCTTGTAAGAGATAATAATAAGTGTGTTCTTTGCCGTCGTTGTGTTGCTGTTTGTGAAGAACAGTATGTTGGTGTTATCGGCGCTAATAATCGTGGTATTGATACTAATATCGGCACTCCTTTCGAGGTTGGCCTTTCCAAAGTTCCTTGTATTTCTTGTGGTCAATGTACTGCTGTTTGTCCTACAGGCGCTTTGGTTGAAAAGGATGACACTGCTAAAATTTGGGAGGCTTTGGCTGACCCCAGTAAGCATGTTGTTGTTCAAACTGCACCTTCTATTCGTGCAACACTCGGCGAGTGTTTCGATATGCCTATCGGCACCAATGTTGAGGGCAAGATGGTTGCAGCTTTAAGAAGACTTGGCTTCGACAAGGTGTTCGATACCGACTTCTCTGCTGACCTTACCATCGTTGAAGAAGCAAACGAATTGGTTGAGCGGATCAACAATAATGGCGTTCTTCCTATGATTACTTCTTGTTCACCCGGTTGGGTTAAGTTCTGTGAGTACTATTATCCCGATATGTTGGCTCACTTGTCTTCTTGCAAGTCTCCTCAACAAATGGCAGGCGCTGTAATTAAGACCTACTATGCCGAGAAGGCAGGCATTGACCCCAAGGATATCGTTTGTGTATCCGTAATGCCTTGTACTGCTAAGAAGTTTGAAATTGGTAGAGATGACCAGTCGGCTGCGGGTGTTCCCGATGTTGATATCGCTATCACAACCCGTGAACTTTCCCGTATGATTATGCGTGCAGGCCTTAACTTTACTGCTTTACCTGATGAAGAGTTTGACTCTCCCTTGGGCGAAGATACAGGCGCAGCTGTTATCTTCGGTGCTACCGGTGGTGTTATGGAAGCTGCACTTAGAACTGCTAATGACTGGCTTACAGGTAAGGACAATACCGAAATTGACTTTACTGCTGTTCGTGGAACACAGGGCTTGAAACAGGCTACTGTTAATATCAACGGCGCTGACATTAAGGTTGCAGTGGCTTCAGGTGCTGCAGCTGCAAAGGTTGTTATGGATAGAATGAAGGCAGGCAACCCCGATGGTTGGACCTTTATTGAGATTATGGGATGCCCCGGTGGTTGTGTAAACGGTGGTGGCCAACCCATTCAACCTCAAAGTGTTCGTGATACCGTTGACCTTAAGGCTGTTCGTGCAAAGGCTCTTTATGACCAAGATGCTGCTATGACTTTAAGAAAGTCACATGAATCTCCTGTTGTTAAGAAGCTTTACGAAGAATGGTATGATGGTTTTGGAGGCCATAAGGCTCACCACGACCTTCACACAAGCTACGTAGCAAGAGAAAAATATTCTAAATAAGAATAACAAAGGGGCTTACCGAGAAATCGGTAGGCCCTTTATTTTTAGTTAAAAGTGAAGAAGGAATAGTAAAAAGGGAATAGTGAAAAGGTAAGAAGTGAAAAATCCCAAGTCAAAGACTTGGGATTTTGGAAGATTATAAATTAAATATAAGCCATATAGTCGAGTCGTTATTTTAAGATTAAGACAAGACTTTATGACGGATTGGGTGTCGAGCCACTCGACTGGTGGAGGTGGGGGGAATTGAACCCCCGTCCGAAAATCTATTCATATAGGCATCTCCGAGTGCAGATGTTCTTTTAAATTCCCTCAATATTCGCCGAACATCAGGCTAACATATTGGAAAGTCCCTACTGCGTGACCGAGAAGGGGACAATTCTCAGTTCACGTTCACCGCTAAAATGACACCCGTATCGGCTCGCGGTACTGCCGACTTGGATGAGCAGCCAAATTAGGCTGCTAAAGCAACTTTATTGTTGTTAGTTAATTTTTTATACGGATTTTAAAGTGGTTCCGCACCACTACTCGCTTCCTATACTGCAAAATCCCCGTCGAAACCTTTACACCCCCATATTTGAAGTAAGAAGTAAGAGGTAAGAAGTAAGAGGTAATAGGGAAGAGGTTAGCGGTTTTGTTCCTTCATTGCCCTGTCAATAGTGCGCATTGCATCTCGCTTTGCAGCAGTTTCACGCTTATCGTGAAGTTTTTTACCTTTGCAAAGACCGAGTTGCACCTTAACAAGGGAACCTTTAAAATAAAGGGAAAGGGGAACAAGGGCTAAACCCTCTTGTTTTACTGTGCCCAAAAGTCGCATAATTTCTCTCTTGTGAAGCAAAAGTTTGCGATTTCTCATGGGTGGTTTGTTAAATCTATTGCCGTGGTCATAAGGGCTGATGTGCATTTGCTTGATAATCATTTCGCCGTCATCAATACTGCACCAAGCGTCCTTCAAGTTAACTCCACCCTGTCTGATAGACTTAACCTCAGTACCCGAAAGGGCGATTCCGCATTCAAAACTTTCAAGAACAAAATATTCATGAAAAGCTTTTTTGTTTATTGTAATGTTCTTAATGTTTTCCACAAAACCACTCCTTTCAAAGTTTACCACAAAGTGTTTAAAAATAGTGTCGAAAAAAAGGTGCCGTTACTCTAGGTAAAGGCACCGCTTTTTCATCTTAACAGGATTGTTAATTACTCCTCAACGATAGCCTCAACGGGGCAACCGCCAGCACAAGCGCCACAGCTAATGCAAGTATCTGCATTGATCTCGAATTGAGTATCACCCTCAGCAATAGCTTCTACAGGGCAAGCACCTGCACATGCACCACAGCTGATGCAAGCGTCAGTAATTTTATAAGCCATCTAAAACACCTCCATAATACGGAATTTTAAGCTTACTGCTTATTTCTCATTGTATCACAATTTATCGAAAAAGCAAGTAAAATATTAACTATTGCAAAAAAATAACATTTTTAATCTTGATTGTTATTTTTGAAGTTTTTTCCTTTGTAACTTAAAAGTTTAACATCATCACGATGAACCTTAAAGGGCATAGACTCGGTGTCGGTGAGTTTAACAATAAGATTTCCACTTATAAGGTTGGAGTCAATAACTGTCGCCTTACCATCACGAGTCTTAACGATTGCGCCCACACGAGGAGTAAAGGAAGCTAAATGTTCGTAAGCATCCTGCTCGTATTTAAGGCAGCACATAAGTCTTCCGCAACTGCCCGAAACCTTTGTGGGGTTAAGGGAAAGGCCTTGTTCTTTGGCCATTTTAATTGAAACGGCTTCAAAATCGTTTAAGAATTGCTTACAGCAGTAAGGCTGACCACAAATTCCAATACCACCAAGCATTTTTGCTTCGTCACGAACACCAATTTGTCGAAGTTCAATTCGGGTGTGGAATTCGGCGGCTAAATCTTTTACAAGCTCACGGAAATCCACACGTCCATCGGCAGTAAAGAAGAAAACGATTTGACTTGCATCAAAAGAATATTCAACCTTGGTAAGTTTCATATCAAGATTATGCTCGGCAATTTTTTTCTCGCAAACCTGGAAGGCCTCGGCTTCTTTTTTGCGATTTTCTTCAAGACGGGCAAAATCCTTTTGGTTGGCAAAACGAACCATTTTTCTTAAAGGTTGCACAATTTTATCTTCGGGCACCAAATGGTTATCTTCACTAACGGTGGCAAGTTCTTTGCCTCGTTGCATTTCAACAATAACCTTGTCGCCGATTTTAACCTTATTACCGTCGGGGTCAAAGAAATAATCTTTTCCGCCGCTTTTAAATCTGATTGATATAACCTCTGTCATATAAATCTCCATTCTGAAAATTGCTAACTAATATATTCCTTTGCAGTAGCTGTAAGGTCGGCAAACAGCAAAGATAATGTAACATTTGTCACAAGACTTTCTTCAAAGGAAGGAAGTTTATTATAAAACTTAAGTAGGGAAGACGCTCTGACCGATGAAGGATTTTTCTTAATTTCACCTGCAACTAAAATTTTCAAATCCTTTAAAAGTCGGTCGGCTTCAATACGACTGTTTTCAAAGGGTGTAAGACAGGTGAGCATTCCCCATTGGTCACCCGACAAGGCAAACTTCAAAAACTCCTTGGAAGCCTCGCTGACCTTTGGCGTGGCATTTCCGTTTAGAAACATAAGCGCTCTGCCAATATTGTTGCGAGAGTTTTGAAGGGCAGTCGCAATATCATTTTTGTCAAACTGACTGTTTTGCTCTAAATATTCCGAAGCTTCATTGAAGCTTGGAACATTAAGGCTTAAAACAACACATCTTGAAAGAATAGTATCTAAAAGGGAAGCCTTGCTTTCGGCAATTAAGATAAACAAGGTGTTCTCAGGGGGTTCTTCCAAAACCTTAAGAAGTGCATTTTGACACTGTGGGGTTAAACTTTGGGCAGGGTCGATTATGAAAACTTTATTCTTTGCTTGATGGGGTTTAATATAAGCATCGCTTTTAAGTTCTCTGATTTGGTCAACAGCAAAGTTTTTCTTGTCCTTTTCAGGAGTCAAAAATTTAATATCGGGGTGATTTCGGGTTTGTGCCATATGGCAGTTGTTACACCTGCCACAAGGAATATTATCATCACCACAAACCATGGCACAAGCCAAGAAATTTGCTAATGTGTGTTTTCCGGTTCCGGCATCACCATCGATTAAAATTGCGTGGGGTATACGGTGCTCTTTTAAAGCATTTTCCAGTGAGGGCCTAATTTTACTGTTGCCGACAAGGGGAAATGTCATAGAACAAAACCAACCTTTTTCATAGCTTTAAAATAGGTTTTACGGGCAATTTTCTCGGCTTTGCGAGAACCTTCACGATAAAGTTCCTCTAACGCCTTTTTGTCCTTGATGATTTCTTCGTAACGAGCCTTAATGGGGGCGAGTTCATCAGCCACAGCTTCGCCTACAGCCAACTTAAAGTCGCCATATCCTTTACCCTCAAACTCTTTTTCAATATCGGCAACTGATTTTCCTGTAACTGCCGAGTAAATTGTTATAAGATTAGAAATTCCGGGTTTGTCGTCACTCATCTTAACGACTGCGTCGGAATCGGTAACGGCACGTTTAAACTTACGGATAATGGTGTCTCTATCATCCAAAATAGCCACCCAAGCGTTGGGGTTTTCATCCGATTTAGACATTTTCTTTCCGGGGTCTTGCAAAGACATAACTCTGGCACCGGTTTTTGGAATGTACGGCTCGGGAATGGTGAATACATCGCCGTATTTGTTGTTGAAACGAACAGCAATGTCACGAGCAATTTCCAAATGTTGCTTTTGGTCAGCGCCAACAGGTACAAAGTCAGGATTATAAAGTAAAATGTCGGCTGCCATAAGAACAGGGTAGGAGAAAAGACCAACATTTATATTCTCCGGGTGTTTTGCCGATTTGTCCTTAAACTGGGTCATTCTGGACATTTCGCCAAACTGGGTGTTACAGGACAAAAGCCAAGAAAGTGCAGTGTGTTCAGGCACGTGGGATTGAATAAAAACGGTGTTTTTCTCAGGGTCAAGTCCCAAAGCTAAAAGCAAAGCATAGGTAGAAAGAATTTGTTGTTTCAATTTTGCGGGTTCTTGGCGTACTGTAATAGCGTGAAGGTCAGCCACCGCAAAGGTACAGTCAAACTCATCCTGCATTTTAATCCAGTTTTTAAGGGCACCTAAGTAGTTCCCCAAAGTAAGCATTCCACTAGGTTGGATACAACTTAAAACCCTTTTTTTATTTTCGCAAATATTTTGTTCGCACATTTAAATCAAGTCCTTAAACATAATAGAATAATAATACCACAAATAAGCGTATTTTACAAGTGTTGTTCGTTAGCTTTCTTGGTGTTAGAGAAATCTATCATTTCCTTGAGTAAGGTATAAATTACAGCAACGGTGGGGACACCGATTAAGGCACCTAAAACTCCACCAATATTTCCACCAACCAAAACAGCGCTAACCACCAAAATACCGGGAAGGCCTACTGCTTTTCCTACAACCTTGGGGTATATAAAATTACCTTCAATTTGTTGTAACACAATAAAGAAAATAACAAAGAAAATTGCTTTAATTGGGTTTGTGATTACAATAAGCAAAAACCCTATTACTGCACCGACAGTTGTACCAACAATGGGTACTAAAGCAGTAACACAAACCAAAACCGATATTATAAGGGCATTCGGGAAACCTAAAATTATCATACCGATAAAACAAAGAGTACCTAAAATTACCGATTCTAACAACTGGCCCCCTATAAAACGAGAGAAGGATTCATTGGTTTTTTCGGCAACATGATTTATAAAAGAATTTGTTTTAGTGTTTAAAAATGCGTTAAGAGCATTTTTGACAAATCTTCCGATTTTTTCTTTGCTTGCTAAAATGTAGATAGAAATTACAATGCTGAAAACTGCATCAAAAATCCCGAGGAAAACAGATGTTGTAATGTTAACCGCGCTGTCAACGAGTTTGCCTGAGGAACCTGAAATCCAGGAAATAAATGTATTGGCAGCAGATTTCCAGTTAATTGTAACATCAGGAATGTTAGTTTGTTTAATATTAAAACGGTTGAGAAGGTCGTCTAACCAATTTTTAACATCCAACATAAATCCGGGCATTTTCTCGGCTAAATGGGTGACGGTTTCGACAATGTCAGGTATAATAACCAAAATCAAAAGTGAAACAATGCCCAAAGCTAAAATATAAGTAAGCAATAAGCAAACAGGTCTTTTCAGTTTGAGAACAAATTTGCGTTTAGCTTTGTCCCAAAATTTAAAAACTTTAGTTTCAAAAGCAGTTAAAGGTATGTTTAAAACAAAGGCAATACAAAGGGCAGCAATAACGGGTGAAAAAACGCTGATTACCTTTTTGAAACCTTCGAAAACCAGACCTAAATTTTGGAAGCCGGCAAAAATAAGAGCTCCCAAGAAAATTATAAGTAAAATCTTTTTTATGTTTTTTGAATTAAGTTCCATAAAAATCTCCTAAAAAAAAGACTACAGAGTATAAACTCGCAAGTATATTATAATACATTTAATGAGTTTAGTAAACAAATTTCTTATAAATTTAATATTATTTGTAATCAAGTAATAACTAATGAAAATTGTAAGATATATGGTTGACTTTACTCGGTGATTAATGTAAAATGTTTATAGTATATTATAGTGATAGGAGAAAGTTATGAAACCTATTTATAAACGTTTATTACTTAAACTTAGTGGCGAGGTACTTGCAGGCGAAAAAGGTGTTGGTATCGATTTCGAAAAGGTACTTGAAGTTTGCGAAAGCATTAAAGAATGCGTTGATATGGGCGTTCAAGTTGCTATCGTTGTTGGAGGCGGAAATTTTTGGAGAGGTAGAAGTTCCGGTAAAATGGACCGTACAAGAGCCGACCATATGGGAATGCTTGCAACCTCTATAAACTCTTTGGCTTTGGCTGATGCTTTGGAACAATTGGGTGTTACCGCAAGAGTTCAAACTGCTATTGAAATGCGCCAAATCGCTGAGCCTTATATCAGAAACAAGGCCGTTCGCCATTTGGAAAAGGGAAGAGTTGTTATTTTTGGTTGTGGAACCGGTAACCCCTTCTTCTCAACCGATACTGCTGCAGCACTTAGAGCTGCTGAAATCGGCGCCGATGTAATCTTCAAGGCAACCAATGTTGACGGCGTTTATGATAGCGACCCCAAACTCAATCCTGATGCTAAAAAATATGATACCCTTTCTCATATTGATGTTTTACAACAAGGACTTCATGTTATGGACAGCACTGCTGCTTCTCTTTGCATGGATAACGGTATTGAGATTTTGGTATTTAATCTTGACAAACCCAAGAATATTATTTCAGCTGTTGTTGGCGAAACTATTGGTACAACAGTTAAGTAAGGAGAAAATTTATGAACGAGCTAATTAAGAATACTGAAGAAAAAATGAATAAATCTATTGCGGTTTTAGAAAGAGATTATAAAGCAGTTAGAGCAGGTCGTGCCAATGCTTCGGTTCTTGATAGAATTACTGTTGATTACTATGGTGTCCCCACTCCTATTCAACAAATGGCTGCTATTTCTATTCCCGAGCCCAGAGTTTTAATGGTTCAACCCTGGGATGCATCCACTTTAAAAGAAATTGAAAAAGCAATTTTAATTTCCGATATTGGAATTAATCCTCAAAATGACGGTCGTATTATTCGTCTTGCTTTCCCACCCCTTACCGAGGAACGTCGTAAGGAAATCGTTAAGGAAGTTAAAAAACTTGCTGAGGAAAACAAGGTTGCTGTTAGAAATACTCGCCGAGATGCTTTGGAAAAGTTGAAGGGTCTCAAAAAAGCTAATACAATCACCGAAGATGACCAAGCAAACGGTGAAAAGAAAATCCAAACCTTGACCGACAAGGCTTGCAAAGAAATTGACGAACTTTGCGCATTTAAGGAAAAGGAAATTCTCGATATCTAATTTATTCAAAAAGGCTCGATGTTAACATCGAGCCTAAATTCGCATTTTAGGCGGTGGTTTAAATTAATATTTTTAAGAAAAAAACCAAAAATAGAGTATTACCTCAGCACATAGCAATTATAATGGACGGTAACGGCAGATGGGCAAAAAAACGCTCAATGCCGCGAACGGCAGGCCATATTGCAGGGGCTAAAACCTTTAAAAATATTGCAAGATATTGCAATAAAATCGGTCTTAAATATTTAACAGTATACGCTTTTTCAACTGAAAATTGGAAGCGCCCTGCCGATGAAGTTAAAGGCATAATGAATTTGCTTAGAGATTATCTCAAAGATGCCGAAAACTTTAAGGATGAAAACATCCGTGTCAACTTCATTGGTGACCGTACTCCCTTGGATGATGATATTAAAACTTTAATGGAAAAGAACGAAAAGGCATCGGCAAATGCCACAGGACTTACTCTTAATATCGCTATCAATTATGGTGGTCGTGATGAAATTAAAACGGCTGTTCAAAAAATTGTAAATATAGGAATTAAGGCAGAGGACATTACCGAGCAAACTATAACCGATAATTTATACACAGCCGGTATGCCTGACCCCGATTTTATCATAAGACCCAGTGGAGAGTATCGACTTTCCAATTACTTAATTTGGCAGTCGGCTTATGCTGAATATTGGTTTTCCGATATTCTTTGGCCCGATTTCACTGAGAAACATCTGGAAAAAGCAATAGATGAATATAATCATAGAAATCGTAGATTTGGAGGAGTGTAAAAATGAAAACTCGTATAATTTCAGGAATTGTTATGGGCGTTATTGTAGCTGCAGTGTTAGCAGTGGGCTTTTTATGGAATACTGCCGTTATTACAGTAGCCGTGGCTTTACTTGCCGCTGTTGCAGTTTATGAACTTTTGCACAATGCTGCAAAAATCGACTCTAAATATACACTTATTGGCGCCGTGGTTTATGTGTTTTTAAATACATTGTTGCCACTGGAAATACCCACATATATACTTTCAAGTTATTTATTACCTCCAAGCGTTTCTTATAAAAGCTTGGCGCTTGGTGTGCTCTACTTTATTTTTGCGGCTGTAGGCACACTTAAAAATAATAAAAATTTCTCATTAGGTCATATTTGCGCTTCATGCTTTGGACCTATGATTTTAAGCACTGCGTTTGTATTTTTGAACTTTGTAATAATATCTAGAGAGAGTTTATATTATTTACTACTCCTCTTTAACTTCTCATCGGTTTGTGATATGGGAGCATATTTCAGTGGCGTGACCTTGGGCAAACACAAACTTTGCCCCGCAATCAGCCCCAAGAAAACTGTTGAGGGTGCAGTGGGCGGTATTCTTTCAAGCATTGTGGTAACCCTTATTCTTTCGCTCTGCTTTAAGAAAGCAATCCTTTTGCCAATGCTTTTAACCGTTCCTTTCTGCATTTTGGGAATGATAGGCGACCTTTTTGCATCGGCAATTAAGAGAAGTGTTGATTTAAAGGATTACGGCAACTTAATCCCCGGTCACGGCGGTATTCTTGACCGACTTGACAGTATTTTAATGATTTCACCCTTATTGGCCTTGGTTATGGCAATAGGTATTATCTAATGAAAGATTTAGTTATTTTAGGCTCCACCGGTTCAATCGGTACCCAAAGTTTAGAGGTAGCCCGTCAACAGGGTTATTCGGTTTCGGGTTTGGTTGCGGGTTCTAATATTGACCTTTTGGAAAAACAAGCACGAGAGTGGAAACCCAAAACCGTTGCCGTTTTTGATGAAGAAAAGGCAAAGGAACTCAAAATAAAACTCGCCGATACATCTGTTAAGGTTTTGTCGGGCAGTGAAGGTGTTTGTGCTGTAGCTTCGGGCGAAGGCGACACTGTAATTAATGCTATTGTA
>JAZSPH010000028.1:0-4569 GCA_045537355.1 Acutalibacteraceae bacterium | reverse complement strand
CAGAACGACATGGCTACGATCCGACTTATGCAATTGACCGACATAATTTCCTCAACCGATGCCGAATACTTTTGAGCAATATTCCAAATGCTCTCATTTTGGATATTATAATAGATAACCATAGCTGTATCATCTTTTCTTTTGATAAGTTTTTCTTCATTAACATCCAGATTTGAAACAACCGATATTTCTTGTTTTTCATAAATAGAAGCATTAATGCCAAGTTCCACCAAAAGTTCAATACTGTTTGAAGAAACGATAGTAAATCCACAAGAAGCAACCTCAACCATTGGTTCACAATGTGCGATTCCCCTGCCGGCTTTAAAGGGATATTTATATTCAAAATCGATGGATTTTTCAACATACAAGGGAATATTATTTTCATCGCAAATTATCATATCGGCAAGTAAAGTTCCGTAAATTATCATTTTATCGATTTCAAACTTTGTGTGACAGTTCTGGACACTGCACCAAAGATCAACCACGTTGTTAATATTGAAATCTAATTCCACGCTCTTCTTACAATTAAAACTTTCTTGAAGCGTATCGGTGATGCAATTGAAGGGCACTTTGTTTCGCCTTATTTCGGCTTCAAATTTCCTGGAAAAAGCATCTTCAATTACTAAAATTTCGTTTTTACAATATGCCTCGCAAGAAAGCAGAAGTTTTGCATTAATGCTAAAGCATCTGACCTCGCCGTTAGATGTTAATTTCGGTTTTACTTCAATAGCGCAAATTTCTGCCTTGCACTCGCATTTACAGGTATCGGTAACGCCGTCGATATCAACAATTTGACTAAAGGGCAGTTTTGATTTGACCGTTTGCGGAGCTGAGTTATTCTCAGGACAGTACAAAACACAAACCGACATTTCACCTTTTACAACCGCTTTATCGTTAATAATCTTAGTTTCAAAAACACTTACCGCACAGTTGGTTTTTATTATATTTTGAATTGAGGGTTGACCGTTACCAACAGGCAAATCTTCTTCGATAAGCAGGTATTTTTCTGCATATCCCATTGGAGTTGTTGCAGGTGCTGTAACCCTTTTAATCTCAATTTGAGGGTCATCAATATCACAAACCACTTCCCTGCATTTTCGCTTGAAAATTTTTAAAAATATACCAACGGCGCCGTGAATATCAATTTTCCTGCCCGTAACAGCACGACAATTTATGTAATCGCACTTGATTTTCGCCGAAACATTGCAACCGGTAATATCAGAGGCGCATTCCGTCACTTTTGAAAATGGATAAACGTATTCATAGGAGCAAAAGTTATTGTCCTTGTCACAGTAAAGAATAGTGATTATCGCATTTCCGTCAATGGTTATACTGTTTGCATTAATTGATTTTGATAAAATTCTAGGCACTGCATGACATTTGAATATTTTCGAAATATCAGGACAAAAATCAGGCAATGTGAAATCCACATCTATTGCTTGTTCTACCGAATCGCAAAAATAGTTTTCGTTAATGTAAATATCGCTTTTAAGACATTTTTGTTGCATAATAAATCCTCTCTTTTCGCAAGTTTACTGATAAATACTATGCGTAAAAAGAGAGGATTATTCTAAAATTATTCTAATTCAAAAGCGCCGGTATAAAGTTGATAATACTGACCTTTTTCGGCAATTAATTTCTCGTGATTGCCGCGCTCAATTATTCTACCTTTATCTAACACCATAATTACATCGGAGTTTTTAACGGTGGAAAGTCTATGAGCAATAACAAATACAGTTCTACCACGCATTAAGCTGTCCATACCACGTTGAACAATAGCTTCGGTATGGGTATCAACCGAGGAAGTAGCCTCATCCAAAATCATAACCGGAGGGTCAGCAACTGCTGCACGAGCGATGGCAATTAACTGTCTTTGACCTTGAGAAAGATTTGAACCGTTGTTTACAAGTTCGGTGTCATATCCTTTAGGCAAACGGGTGATATAATCGTCGGCACCTGCAAGTTTTGCTGCCTCTATACACTCATCATCGGTCGCCTCAAGTCGGCCATAACGGATATTATCCATTACAGTACCGGTAAATAGGTTGGTTTCTTGTAAAACAATACCCAAAGAGCGTCTAAGGTCGCTCTTTTTGATTTTGTTGATGTTGATACCATCATATCTAACCTTACCGTCAGCAATGTCATAGAAACGGTTTATAAGGTTTGTGATGGTGGTTTTTCCAGCACCCGTGGCACCAACGAAAGCCACTTTTTCACCGGGATTAGCATAAACGCTAACACCATGTAAAACCTGTTTGCCTTCAACATAACCAAAGTCAACATCATTTAGGGTAACTTCGCCTTTAAGTTCAGTATAGGTTACACTGCCATCAATCTTGTGGGGATGTTTCCAAGCCCAAAGACCTGTGCGCCTAGTGGTTTCTGTGAGTTGACCATTTTTGTCATACTCGGCATTTACCAAAGTTACATAACCTTCGTCGGTTTCTGCCTGTTCGTCCATAAGTGCGAATACACGCTCGGCACCTGCAACGCCCATAACGATAGCATTAATTTGTTGCGAAACCTGGTTTACGTTACCTGTAAACTGCTTTGTCATATTAAGGAAAGGAATAACAATACTAATTTCAAAAGCTAAGCCCGAAATGCTAAAGTTTGGAGTTTTGGAAAGTAAGAACAAACCGCCGACAGTGGCAATGATAACATATAAAATGTTACCGATGTTCATATTGATAGGACCTAAACAGTTGGCATATGCATGGGCACGGTTGCTGTCTTCAAACAATTGATTATTAATTTCATCAAATTTCTCACGACTTTTATCCTCGTGACAAAATACCTTAACAACCTTTTGACCTGTCATTATTTCTTGAACGTAACCTTCGGTTTTAGCGATGGATTGTTGCTGTTTCATAAAGTATTTTGCCGAGCCACCGCCAACAACACGGGTAACCATAAATAAAGCAAAAACGCCTGCAACAACAACCAATGTCATCCAAACACTGTACCACAACATAATGCCAAACACGCTAATAACAACGATAGATGCTTGTAAAATAGTGGGTATTGACTGGGAAACTAATTGTCTTAAAGTATCGATATCATTGGTGTAAAAACTCATGATATCGCCATGTTTGTGGGTGTCAAAATACTTAATGGGTAAATTTTGCATACCATCAAACATGGTCTTTCTCATTTTGCCCAAGAAACCTTGGGTCATAATTGCAATTAACTGAGACTGAATGATAACGGCAATAAATGACAAGGCATATAAAATACCCAAGACAGTTACTTTGGGGATAATCTCCCCCTTTGCAGAATTCCAGTCGCCGGAAGTAATCCATTTCTCAATGGCTTGTAAAACCTGTTGTTGGAAAATTGCAGGAACAGCCGCTGTAATAGAAGCAAAAATAATGCAAACAATGATTACAGGTAACAAAACGGGATAATAACCGTAAAGCATTTTAAGTAATCTTTTAAGGGAATTTATATTAAGTTTTTTGCGTTTGCCATCAGGACCTAAAACGGGAGGATTATTTTTCCTCATCAGAATCACCTCCACTAACTTGTTGCTCATATACCTCACGGTAAATAGTGCTGTTTTTTAATAATTCATCGTGATTACCGATATCGGTAATTTTACCGTTATCCATTACGATAATTAAATCAGCATCCATAACAGAAGAAATTCTTTGAGCGATTATAATTTTTGTTGTATTAGGGATATAGTTTTTAAATCCATTTCTAATAAAGGCATCGGTCTTGGTATCAACTGCGCTTGTTGAGTCATCAAGAATGATAACCTTGGGATTTTTAAGCAATGCACGAGCAATGCAAAGTCTTTGCTTTTGACCACCCGAAACGTTGGTACCACCCTGTTCAATATATGTGTCATATTTATCGGGAAAAGTTTGGATAAAGTCGTGGGCTTGAGCCAACTTACAAACCTCGATTATCTCTTCATCGGTAGCATTTTCATTACCCCAACGCAAGTTTTCTTTAATCGTACCCGAGAATAATTGGTTCTTTTGTAATACCATTGCAACGCTGTCACGTAGGGTCTTGATGTCATAATTTCTAACATCAACACCACCAACCTCAACAACACCATCGGTAACATCGTAAAGTCTTGGTATTAATTGCACTAAGGATGATTTACCATCGCCTGTACCACCTAAAATACCAACAGTCATACCTGATTTGATATCAAGGTTGATGTTTTCAAGGGCATTGCGTTTTGCAGTATCGCTATACTTGAAATTAACATTTTTAAAGCTAACAGAGCCATCTTTAATTTTGTATAAAGGATTTTCACAGTTAACGATGGAGGGTTCTTCCTCTAACACTTCACAAATACGCTTCATTGATTCCAAAGAAATAGTAATCATAACATAAATCATGGAAAGCATCATAAGAGACATTAAAATTTGCATGCCGTAAGTTAGCATTGCGGAAATTTCGCCGTACTTTAACTTGGCACCACTGGTTGAGATAGCCAAGAAAGAACCAAAGGTCAATATGAAAATCATATTGAAGTACATGCAAAACTGCATCAAGGGTCCATTAATAGCAACGATACGCTCAGCCTTGGTGAAATCGGTTGTAATG
>JAZSPH010000020.1:0-8581 GCA_045537355.1 Acutalibacteraceae bacterium | reverse complement strand
TAACAGCTTTTATGGTATGCATACGGTTTTCGGCTTCGTCAAAAACGATGGATTGTTCACTTTCGAACACCTCGTTTGTAACCTCCATCTCCCCTATGCCGAATTTTTCGAACATTTCTTTTCCAATGCCAGTACCAAGGTCGTGGAAAGCAGGTAGACAGTGCATAAATACAGCCGTTTCTTTAGCATTTGCTATTAATTTTTTATTAACTTGATAAGGAGAAAGTTCTTTAATTCGCTCATTCCAAACCTCGGCAGGTTCACCCATGGAAACCCAAACATCGGTGTAAATAACATCGGCATTTTCGACGGCTTTCATGGGATCTTCTTCAAAACGCAAGGTAGCACCCGAAAGTTTTGCAATTTCCTCACACTCGGCAATTAAAGCTTCATTGGGGAAATACTTTTTGGGTGCGCAAGCAGTGAAATTAAGACCCATTTTAGCGCAGCCGACCATTAAGGAATTGCCCATATTATAACGAGCATCGCCCATATAAACAAAATTGATTCCCTTTAAGTAACCGAACTTTTCTTTAATGGTAAGAAAATCGGCCAAAATTTGTGTTGGATGGAACTCATTAGTCAAGCCGTTCCAAACGGGAACTCCTGCATATTTAGCCAAATCTTCAACAATTTCTTGACCAAATCCACGGTATTCAATACCGTCATACATTCTGCCCAATACCCTTGCAGTATCAGCAATGCTTTCTTTTTTGCCGATTTGAGAGCCTGTTGGGTCAAGATAGGTCACGCCCATTCCAAGGTCATAAGCGGCAACCTCAAAGGCACAACGGGTACGAGTGCTTGTTTTTTCAAAGATAAGGGCAATATTTTTGCCCTCACAAAGTCTATGAGGAATTCCCATTTTCTTTTTATTCTTAAGTTCGCCTGCCAAATCAATCAAACAATCAATTTCTTCGGCCGAAAAATCTAAAAGTTTTAAAAAGCTTTTGCCTTTAAAATCCATAATTATTCACCTATAACTTCACACAAAATATTAATTGCCTTCTCAAGCTCAGAAAAAGGAATATTAAGCGCAGGTAAAAGTCTTACCTTGTTTTTTGCTTTAATTACCAAAACGCCCTTTTCCCCCGCTGCAGAAATTACTTCGCCTGCATCCTTAACGGTTTCAATCCCAAGCATTAAACCCTTACCTGTAACCGATTTAACACCGTCACATTTGCTTAAAGTATCAATAATATACTTGGACTTGGCATTAACCTCATCTAATAGAGTGTCATCAATGCGATTTATAATGCTTAAAGCACCAGCACAGGCCACAGGGTTGCCTCCAAAGGTTGAACCGTGGTCTCCAAATTTAAGAACATTTTCCACCTTTTGACCCAAAGCAGTGGCACCGATTGGTAATCCCCCACCTAAGCCTTTTGCAGTTGTGAAAATATCAGGTGTAACGCCATAGTTCATAAATCCGTAAAGTTTACCTGTTCTTCCGTTGCCCGTTTGAACTTCATCGGCAATGGTAACAATATCATATTTTTCGGCCAACTCAAAAATTGTCTTAACAAACTCATCGGTCAAGGGGTTAATACCACCCTCACCCTGAACAGTTTCAAACATAATGGCCGCAATTTTACCCTTTTCTACTGTTTTAATGAGTTCTTCGCAATTGTTAGCCTCAACATAGCAAAAACCATCAGTCAAGGGCAAAAAGTCCTTATGGAAAACATCCTGACCGGTAGCAGCAAGTGTGGTAATTGTTCTGCCGTGGAAACTGTTTTTAAGGGTAATAATTGTATAATAATCGCTACCCTTATTTTCGGCTGCATATTTACGAGCAACCTTTATGGCACACTCGTTAGCTTCAGCACCCGAATTAGAAAAGAAAACCTTTTTCATAGAGGTTCTTTTACATAAAACTTCACCCAATTCGGTACAAGGCTCGGTGTAATAAAGGTTGGATGAATGCTGTAAAGTACTAAGCTGTTTTGTAACAGCCGAAACCCACTCATCATCACAAAAACCGAAAGAATTTACTGCAATTCCTGTCGCTAAATCGATATACTCTTTACCGTCTTCATCCACCACTTTAGATCCTTTTCCCTCTTTTAAAACCAAAGGAAAACGAGCATAGGTGTTAGCAAGATAAAGACTATCTTTTTCTTTAATATTCATTGCCTTTTTCCTTTATAACCATTGTACCGGCACCTTCATCGGTCAAGGTTTCGATAAGTAATGAATGAGGTACTCTTCCATCCATTATAACAACCTTTTTAACACCCTTGGAGATTGCTTCCAAGCAACACTCAACCTTGGGTATCATACCACCTGAAATTGTGCCATCATTAAAGAGTTCCTTAGCCTCAGCAACATCAATGCAAGGAATTAAAGAAGTGGGGTCATCCTTATCCTTTAATATACCTGCAATATCGGTCATAGAAATCAAACGCTCGGCATTTAAAGCACCTGCAATATATGCTGCAGCAGTATCGGCATTTACATTGTAAACATTTCCCTTATCATCACAAGCAACGGTTGAAATAACGGGTATGTAGTCGTTATCAATAAGGTTTTTAATGGGCTCAACATTCACCTTTGTAATATTACCAACAAAACCTAAACGTTCATCCTTAACCTCAGCCTCAATAATATGAGCGTCGATACCCGAAATACCCATTGCCTTGCCACCCTTTGTTCCCAAAAGATTTACAAGACTCTTATTAATCTTACCTGCCAATACCATTTGAACAATCTCAGCAGTCTCGGCATCAGTAACACGCAAACCATCAACAAACTGGGTTTCTTTACCCACTTTGCTTAACATTTCGGTAATTTCAGGGCCACCACCGTGAACCAAAACAACCTTAACGCCAACCAGGTGGAGAAGAACCAAATCTTCCATAACCTGTTGCTTAAGCGCCTCGTTAATCATAGCGTTTCCACCGTATTTAACAACAACAATTTTGCCGTAATACATCTTGATAAAGGGCAAAGCCGCAGTTAAAACCTCTGCTCTTTGAGCATTTGTAATATCATCAATATACATACTAATCACTTCGCTTTATGTTCTATAATCGCCGTTAATTTTAACATAATCATAGGTAAGGTCGCATCCCCAAGCAGTGGAACTTGCCTCACCTGAATTTAGGTTAATTAAAATTTCAATAACTTCCTCTAGCAAAATTTCTTTCGCCTTTTCTTCGGAGAATTCAATTCCTGCACCATTTACACAAACAGGAATTTCACCCTTATTAGACTTAAAGGAAACATCAATTTTATTAACATCCACCTTTGCTTTACTGTAACCAATAGCGCAAAGTACCCTTCCCCAGTTCGCATCAGCGCCGAACATTGCAGTCTTTGTAAGAGAAGAACAAATTACGGATTTTGCAACAGTTTTAGCTGTTTCTTCGGTTTGGGCACCCCAAACCTTACATTCCAAAAGTTTGGTAGCACCCTCACCGTCACCTGCAATTTTGCGGCAAAGATTAATGTTTACTGTATTTAAAGCCTTCATAAAGGTTTTAAAATCGTCATTATCCTCGGTAATTTCTTCGTTTCCTGCCATGCCGTTTGCAAGAACGCAAACCATATCGTTTGTGGAGGTATCGCCATCTATACTTACCATATTAAAGGTGCTTTGAATATCGGTCGAAAGTGCTTTTTGGAGCATTTTAGAGCTGATTTTACAGTCGGTAGTGATAAATACAAGCATTGTTGCCATATTGGGATGAATCATACCAGAGCCCTTGGCAATACCGCCTATTTTACATACTTTACCACCAATTTCAAACTCCACCGCAACCTCTTTTGCTTTGGTGTCGGTAGTCATTATACCCTCTGCGGCAGAAAGTCCGCCGTTTTCGTCTAACAAGTCGACCAAAGATGGTATTCCGTTTTTGATAGGCTCAATATCCAAAGGCTGACCTATAACACCGGTAGATGCTACAACAACATCAGATGGGTCAATGTTTAAGGCATTACCCAAAAGTGCAGACATTTGCTCGGCTATTTCAATACCGTTGGCATTACAGGTGTTAGCATTTCCACTGTTACAAATAATTGCACTGGCGTATCCGTCGGCAATATGGTTTTTTGTAACAGTCAAAGGTGCGCCTTTAACGGCATTTGTGGTATAAACCGCCGCAACATTTGCCTTAACCTCGCTGTAAATCAATGCCAAATCCTTTTTAAGTTTGTTTTTTCTGATACCGCAGTGAATACCGCTAGCCTTAAAGCCTTTTGCCGCAGTAACACCGCCTGAGATAATATTCAAATTTAACACTCCTAAATTTCAAGACCGGTTGTAATATCACAACCAAGAACAATATTCATACATTCTACCGCCGCACCCGAAGCACCTTTACCAAGGTTATCGTAACGGGCAATAAGTAAAATTCTATCATCATTTCCACTAACAGATATTTCCATACTGTCCATGGATTTTAGTTTGTTCGCGGAAACAAAACCGCTTTCATCAAAGTTATCAACAAAAGTAACGATAGGTCCGTTGTATTTTTCTTTATAGATTTTTTTAATATCCTCTACACTTGCATTGTTTAGCATTTCGGGGAAAAGAGGAATTGTAACCTCCATACCGCTGTAAAAGTCTCCTACAATCGGCATAAAAGCGGGGGCATTTTTAATGCCTGTAACAGCAGTCATTTCGGGTAAATGCTTATGAGACTGTGAAAGTCCGTATTGACGGGGAGCATCTAAAAGTTCATCTCTCTCCTCTGTCTCATACTCGGCTATCATCTTTTTGCCGCCACCGCTGTAACCTGTTAATGAAACGCAGGAAAGGAGTGCATCGTCCTTTAAAATACCACTTTCAATCAAGGGATAAATCAGAGCAATAAAACCGCTTGCGTGACAGCCTGGGTTTGCAATTCTCTTTGAAGTTTTGATTTTTTCTTCAAACTCCTTTGAAAGTTCAGGAAAACCGTATGCCCAGTCGCCGTTTGTTCTATGAGCAGTTGAGGTGTCAATAATAACCGTATTCTCGTTTTCGCAAAGGGAAACCGACTCTATAGAAGCCACATCGGGCAGACAAAGAAAAACGATGTCTGCCTGATTTATTGCCTCTTTACGAGCGGATATATCCTTGCGGTTTTCTTCAGTTAAAGTGATAAGCTCAATATCTTTTCTTGAAAGTAATCTTTCGGCAATTCTAAGACCGGTTGTTCCGGCGCTGCCGTCAATAAAAACCTTAGTCATTTAATAACTCCGTTAAAAATTCTATTTGCTTTTCTACCGATTTTTCCCCTGTACCACCTGCTGAAATTCTCTTTTCAACACATGTTTTAAGGGAGATTTCGCCGTATAAATCCTTTTCAAAACTATCGTCAAACTCTTTGTATTTATCCAAAGAAACAGTTTCTAAAATCAGTCCGTTTTGAATACAGTAAGCCACAATTTCGCCGACAATTTTGTAAGCCGTTCTGAAAGGCTTACCCTTTTTAACCAAGTAATCAGCCAAATCGGTAGCATTTATAAAGCCTTTACCTGCGGCAGAAAGCATATTTTCGGGTAAAACCTTCATTGTAGAGAGCATTGGTGTAAAGATGCTAACGCACTTCTTTACAGTATCAACAGCATCGAAAATAGCCTCTTTATCCTCTTGCATATCCTTGTTATACGCCAAGGGCAAACCTTTAAGGGTGGTGAGCAATGCCATTAAATCGCCGTATACTCTACCTGTTTTGCCCCTTACAAGTTCAGCCATATCAGGGTTCTTCTTTTGAGGCATAATGCTGGACCCTGTTGTGTAACTGTCATCAAGCTCAACAAACTTAAATTCCCAACTCGACCAAAGGATAATTTCCTCTGAAAAACGGGAAAGATGCATCATAATCATAGCAAAAGCGGATAAAAGCTCTACGCAGAAATCTCTATCCGAAACACCGTCGATACTGTTAAGTGAAATTCCGCTAAAGCCCAAGCGTTTAGCTTCCCATTCACGGTCAGTATCATATGTAGTACCCGCCAAAGCACAAGAGCCGATAGGACAATTCTCGTACATCCTTTTTACAGCATCTCCCAAACGGTTAAAGTCGCGAGTAAACATCATAGCATAGGCTAAAATATGGTGAGCAAAGGTTATTGGTTGTGCGCGTTGAAGATGGGTGTATCCGGGCATTATTGTACTTTTATGAAGGCTTGCCAAATCGCGGATTGCTTTTATCAAGTCCTTTAAAAGTCCGCCGATTTCATCACACTCAGTCATTAAATACATACGAATATCAAGTGCCACTTGGTCGTTTCTGCTTCTTGCTGTGTGAAGCTTTTTACCTGCGTCACCAATGCGTTTTGTAAGCTCAGACTCAACAAACATATGGATATCTTCGGCGTTCATATCAAACTGTAAATTACCCGATTCGATATCAGCCAAAATCTCCGACAAGCCTTTTTGAATTACCTTTTCTTCCGATTCTGAAATAATTCCTTGACGTCTTAACATAATAGCATGAGCCATCGAGCCAATTATATCCTGCTTATACATTCTTGAGTCAAAATGAATGGAAGAGTTAAAATCATCAGCCTGTTTATCCAAGGCCTTGGCAAATCTTCCTGCCCACATTTTATCCATTATAAATACCTGCTTTTATTTAATATTATTTTTTTGCTTCATTTTAGCGTAAACAGATGTAGGAAGACCATAGAGGTTAATGAAGCCGGTAGCATCTGTTTGATCGTATACATCATCCTCTTCAAAAGTAGCAATTTCAGGGTCATAGAGAGAATAAGGAGAAGTGATACTTGCATTAATCATATTACCCTTGTAAAGTTTTAAGGTAACGTCACCTGTAACTGTCTTTTGGGTTGTTTTAACAAAAGAAAGGATAGCCTCGGTCAAGGGTGAGAACCATTGAGCATTGTAAACGAGTTCGCCCAACTTTTGAGCGATTAATGCTTTGTAGTGTGAAGTTTCTTTGTCAAGACAAAGCATTTCGAGAGCACTGTGAGCCTTGTAAATGATAGCACCACCGGGAGTCTCGTAAACGCCACGGCACTTCATACCAACGAGACGGTTTTCAACGATGTCTAAAAGACCGATACCATTTGCGCCACCCAATTTATTAAGGGTTTCAACCAACTCTACAGCACCCATTTCCTTGCCATCAACAGCAGTAGGAACACCTTGCTCAAAGTGAATTGTAACATAGGTTGGCTTATCGGGAGCCATTTCGGGAGAAACGCTCATCTCAAGGAAGCCTTGCTTATTATATTGAGGCTCATTTGCAGGGTCTTCAAGGTCAAGACCTTCGTGTGATAAGTGCCAAATGTTCTTATCCTTGGAATAGTTAGTCTCACGGTTAATCTTTAGAGGAACATTGTGAGCTTCAGCGTAAGCGATTTCCTCTTCACGAGATTTAATTTCCCACTCTCTCCAAGGGGCGATAATTGTAATATCAGGAGCCAAAGCTTTGATGGCAAGTTCGAAACGAACTTGGTCGTTACCCTTACCGGTACAACCGTGGCAAATAGCGTCAGCGCCTTCAGCTAAAGCAATTTCAGCAATTCTCTTAGCAATAGGAGGACGAGCAAAAGCAGTACCTAAAAGATAATCTTCATATTTGGCGCCGGCTTGAACACAAGGGAAAACGAAGTCGGTTAAAAATTCTTCGGTTAAATCTTCAATGTAGCATTTGGAAGCACCTGTTTTAATAGCCTTCTCTTCAAGACCTTCCAACTCATCAGCTTGGCCAACGTTACCCGAAACAGCAATAATTTCAGGATTGTTGTAATTTTCCTTGAGCCAAGGAATGATAATAGATGTGTCTAAGCCTCCTGAGTAAGCAAGTACAACCTTCTTGATTTCTTTTTTATTCATAAAAATTCCTCCGTTATGCATATTTTATGCATATTTCATTATTTTCTATGCATAAATATTACCATATAATGAATAAATATGCAAGTGTTTTTTAATAATTCGACTTATTGTACATATATGACACGATAATTTAATATCTTTTGTGCAAAACGCACAACTATATAAAAAAGAAACGGAGAAAACGGTTTCCCGTCTCTCCGAAAATATAATAAAAATGCACAGCACATTTGCATAAAACAAATGTGCTGTTAATATAATTATTGCTTAAAGAAGCTTAAAGCATCAGTGTAGGTCTCATCGTCGTCAGCACTGGTGGTGTTTAAGAAAGAAGCCAAATCGTTTTTGTCATCTTTACGGTCATCACCTAAACCTGTAGCAACAACGGTTACACGGATAGTATCTTCAAGAGTATCATCAAGTTGAGCACCCCAAATGATGGTTGCATCAGGATGAGCCATATCAGAAATGATAGTAGAAGCGAGTTCAACCTCTTCAAGACCGATATCATCAGAACCGGTAATGCTGATAATTACGCCACGAGCATTATCCATTGAAGTCTCGATGAGAGGACTGTTAATAGCAGTACGAGCTGCTTGCTCAGCCTTATCACGACCGGTAGCAACACCAACGCCCATGTGTGCATAACCTGCATCAGACATGATGGAGCATACGTCAGCAAAGTCAAGGTTAACCAATGCGGTAACATTGATAAGCTCAGAAATGCTTTGAACGCCTTGACGAAGAACATCATCAGCAATGTCAAATGCATTTTTAAATGTAATCTTCTCT
>JAZSPH010000032.1:0-9561 GCA_045537355.1 Acutalibacteraceae bacterium | reverse complement strand
TGGCAGTTAAGGGGATACGAAAACCCTAACTATACTAATGTCAACTACCCATATCCTGTTGACCCTCCGTATGTGCCTGACGATAACCCTTGTGGTGTTTATAGGCGTGAATTTAATGTGGAAAAACTTTCAGGCAAATTTTATTTTGTTTTCGAAGGTGTTTCTTCTTGCGCTTTCTTGTATATTAATGATAAATATGTTGGTTTTACTCAAGGAAGCCATCTTCGTGCGGAATTTGATATAACCGACTGTGTAATCGAGGGTACCAATATCGTTATGGTTAAAGTATTAAAATGGTGTGTTGGCAGTTACCTTGAAGACCAAGATGCCTTTAGATATAACGGTATTTTTAGGGATGTTTACGTTTTAAATCGACCCGAAAATCACCTAAATGATATTGAAATTTTATCGGATGATAAAGCATTTAATATCAAGGTTGACAAAAAGGTTAACATTAAGATTATTGATAAAGAAAAGGTTTTGTGTGAAAAAGAAATTGAGGGTGAGTTTGAGTTTGCTCCCGAAAACCCTGTTCTTTGGAACGCTGAAAAGCCCTATCTTTATAAAATTGTTGTTGAGTGCGCAGGGGAAGTTATTGAATTTAAAGCCGGTCTTCGCAAAATTGAAGTTTCAAAGGATTATGCTTTACTTATCAATGGTGTTGCTGTTAAACTTCACGGTATAAATCATCACGACACAAGTAAATTCGGCGGTTGGTGTCAAACCGAGGAAGAACTTCGCCGTGACCTTGAATTAATGAAAGAGCTTAATATCAACTGTGTTCGTACCGCTCATTATCCACCAAGTCCTGTATTTATTGAAATGTGCGATGAGTTAGGTTTTTATGTTGTATGCGAAACTGATATTGAAACACACGGATTTTTAAGAAGACTTCCCAATGTTGAATATAAGTTTGATATGGAAGATGAAATTTGGCCTGGTACAAATCCTGATTGGGAAAAAGAACATCTTGAGAGAATGGAACGAATGGTTGAAATGTTTAAAAACCATACAAGTATCATTTTCTGGTCAACAGGTAACGAAAGTGGACACGGTCCCAACCACTTAAAGATGGTTGAATGGACAAGAAATCGCGATAAAACACGTCTTGTTCATTGTGAAGATGCTTCTCGTAAGGGTGTGGTCGAAAATGCTGATGTATATTCAAGAATGTACAGTTCGACCAATTGGATTGAAGTTTTAGCAAATAACGAAGAAATTACCGCTCCTGTATTCTTATGCGAGTATGCTCACGCAATGGGTAACGGACCTGGTGATGTTTGGGATTATAACGAAATGTTTGATAAATATCCCAAGCTTATAGGCGGTTGTATTTGGGAGTGGGCTGACCACGTTGTAACCGAAAACGGTGTTGAAAAATATGGCGGTGACTTTGAAGGTGAACTTACCCACGACGCAAACTTCTGTTGTGACGGTTTGGTTTTTGCTGACCGCAGTTTTAAAGCGGGTACTTTGGAAGCAAAGGCTGCATATCAACCAATTAAAACCAAGTTGGAAGATGGCGTTTTAAAGATATATAATCGTCTTGATTTTACTAACCTTAATGAGTATGAGTTTACATATGAAATTGCAGTTGATGGTGCTGTTGAATCCCGAAAAACTGTTGTTTTAGATGCCGAACCTCATACAACTGTTGATGTTGTAATTCCTTACGAAAAAGTAATTTGTAACTATGGAGCATTTTTGAACTGCTATCTCACAAAGGATGGCAAAGAAGTTGCCCATACACAACACAAATTAGAATTTGATGTTACTCAAAAACCCACTTCAAACCTTGCGAATCTTACCGAAGATGAGTTTAATATCTACGCTAGTGGCGATAACTTCAGTTTGGTGTTTTCAAAGCGCTATGCAACATTCACAAGCATTGTTGTAAATGGTATTGAGCAACTTGCAAGTAAGATGGAACTTACTTCTTATCGTGCACCTATTGATAACGACAAGGGCTTTAATGTTCGTTGGGCAAGGGTTAACATTTGGCAGGGCGAAAACATTGACTGTCAGTTCTCCAAGGTTTATGACTGCAGTATTGTGGATGGTAAAATTGTTGCAAATTGTTCACTTGCAGGTGTTTCTCGTGTGCCATATTTCAGATACAGCCAAACTGTTGCAATTTATGAAAACGGTAAAATTGATATTGGTATATCAGGCAAAGTTCGCGAAGATGCTTTCTTCTTGCCACGACTTGGCTTTGAACTTGCTCTGCCTGATAGTTTGAATGAATTTACATATTTTGCAAATGGCCCTTTTGAGAGTTATTGCGACCTTTGTCATGCATCAATGGTTGGTCTTTATGAAAGTACTGCTGAAAAGGAATATGTTAACTATGTTCGTCCTCAAGAGCATGGTAACCACAATTTTGCTAAGATGCTAAAAATCGGTGGTATGCAGTTTGTGTCGGATGACGAGTTTGAGTTTAATGTTTCCGAATATTCAACTGCTGTTTTGACCAAGGCTGAACATACCGACGAACTTGAAAAGGATGGCAAAACCCACCTTAGAATTGACTATAAGGTTACAGGTGTTGGCTCGGCTGCTTGTGGTCCCGGTTTGCCTGATGCTTATAAGTTGAATGATAAGGAAATTGATTTTGCTTTCTCGATTAACTTGGGATAATTTTTAAAATGCAAAGGAACGGATTTTATCATCTGTTCCTTTGTTTGTGATTAATAATTAAGGATGTAAATTACTTTGAAAGGTTCTATAAGAAAAGGTATATTTTTAGCTATATTAGCGGCAGCTTTATATGCTTTGAATTCGCCTTTTTCAAAACTTTTGTTAGACTATATGCCCTCAACCTTAATGGCTGGATTTTTATATATTGGCGCAGGTCTTGGCATGGGTGTTATTGCTATAATTCGCCGATTTAACAAAACCGAACAAACCGAGGGAAAAATCACAAAAGCCGATTTTCCTTACACCCTTGCAATGATTTTGCTTGATATTGCGGCGCCAATATTTTTATTGCTTGGCCTTTCTAACACTTCGGCAGCAAATGCTTCGCTTCTCAATAATTTTGAAATCGTGGCAACGGCAATTATTGCTTTAATGATATTTAAAGAGAAAATTAGTTTGCGCCTTTGGTTTGGTATTTTCTTTGTTACAGCATCGTGCGTTCTATTATCCTTTGAAGATATTTCAAGCTTGAAATTTTCGGTGGGTTCGCTCTTTATTCTCTTGGCTTGCGTATGTTGGGGTATTGAAAATAACTGCACGAGAAAATTATCCTCAAAAGACCCACTTGAAATTGTTCTTCTGAAGGGTACCTTTTCGGGATTCGGCTCGGTTGTCATAGGTCTCGGCCTTGGAGAAAGAATTACTGTGCTTTGGAGCGTGGTTGCTGTTCTTCTTGTGGGATTTGTTGCATACGGACTTAGTATTTTCTTTTATGTATATGCCCAAAGAATACTGGGTGCAGCCCGTACCAGTGCTTATTATGCAGTAGCACCCTTTATTGGAACACTGTTGTCCCTTGTGATTTTTCGTGAGATCCCGTATTATACATACTTTATCGCACTAGCTTTAATGCTTTTGGGAGGATGGCTTTGTTCGAACGACGAACCGATTTTTAAAAAGAAAAATATTTAAAAAAGCAGATGCATTTGAAAGGGTGCTTTTCTTTTTGGTGCTATTAGCAGCAACCACAGTTGTTGTCGCAACCACAACCACAGCCGTTGTTAGCAGTGTTAGTGCTACAAGAGCCGCCGCAGCAGAAGAGAATAATGTAGTTAAATAATTCAAATTAAATATTTACATTTTAATATTACTATGTTATAATATTTGCAAATATATCCATAAGGAGAATTAATATGCCAGGTTATTTTAATGATGCAAAAAAAGAGTATGTTATTACTAATATGCGACCAAGAAGACCACTTCTCAACTATCTTTGGAATGAAACTTTTTTGGGAGAATTTAGCCATTTTGGTTTCGGTAAAAGCTTTCTTCGAGTTAGTCCCGAAAAACGTCGTCCTTTAATTGTTGAAGGCGATGCAGGTCGCTTGGTTTACATTAAAGACAGAGAAACCGGCGAGTTTTATGATGCTAACCGTAACTATAAAAATTATGATTTTGATAAACACGAATGTCACGTGGGTATTGGATATCATAAAATTATAAGTGAATATAAAGGCTTAGAGGTTGAGTTTTGCTTTACAATTCCAAAAGATTTTAGTGTCGAATTGTGGCAGGTTAAGGTTCGTAATACAACAAACACTGCCAAAAAAATCAGTGTTGTACCAATGGCTCGTGTTGAAGCAAACTTGACTTGTCACTTGGCTTATGGTTATGCTGATTATGACCCTAATCTTGGTGGATTATATTTCTCACATGATGCATACAATGTTGAATATTTATATGAAGGCATTTTCTTTAAAGCTGATACTCCTCATAGCTCATACGATGTAAATGCCGTTAATTTTAAAGGATTTTATAACAGTTGGGCAGAACCACAAAGACTATATGAAGACCAACTCAGTTCTAATGGTATGTCCTTTGAGCATGATTATTGCGCTGCAATGCAGTTCGATATCGACCTTGAACCTAACGAAGAAAAGGTTGTAAATACAGTGCTTGGTGTTGTACGTTCTCGAGTGGAAGCAAAAGAAGTGGCCGATGCTTGTTTGCAAGAAGGTTTCTTCGAGGCTAGCGTTAAAGCCGTTAAAGACGATGCAGACTATATGGATTCTGTTTATACCGTTACGACTCCTGATGAATATCTTAACATAACTACCAATACCTGGCTTAAGAGACAAATTTCTCTTGGTAAAACCTGGGGTCGTGTTTATGGAAAGGGATTCCGTGATGTTATGCAAGATATTGCAGGCATGGCTTCTTTTGATATCAAAATGGCAAGGGAGAAGATTCTGATTTGTCTTGACCATATGAGAATTAACGGTAATCCTATCAGAATGTTTGACCCATTAAGATATGCACCATATTATGATGGTGCCGCTTGGATTCCGGCTACAATTTTAGTATATCTTAATGAGTCTGCTGACCTTAGCGTTTTAGATGAAAAATGCAAATACTTTGACAGCGATGAAGAAGACAGTGTATTTGAGCATATGTATCGTGGTTTACGCTTCCTTTTGGATAATCGTGGACCACACAATCTTGTTCTTTGGGGCGCTGGCGACTGGAACGATTCTATTGACAATGCTGGTAATAAACTTATTGGCGAAAGCGTATGGCTTAGTATCGCAACAGTAAAAGCAATCAATGAATTTTGCGAGATTCTTAAAATAATGGGTGGTAAAGAAGAATTAATTGCCTCTATTTCAAAAGAAAAAGAAGTTTTAAAGGCTGCCGTTATTGAACACGGATTTGAAGGGGATCGTTTCATTTACGGAATTAATGACTGGGGTGAAAAAATCGGTTCCGAAGAGAGTTATCAAGGTAAGTACTATCTTAATCCACAAACTTGGGCTGTTATGGCTGGTATTTTAGATTATGATGGTTTGCAAGACTTAATGAACAATGTGGAAGAAAAACTTAAGTGTGATTTTGGTTATATTCAATCAACTCCTGCTTATTCTGAGAAAGATCCACATATTGGCCGTTTGTCTTACTTTAGACCGGGTGGATATGAGAATGGAGCAGTATATATTCACGGTGTAACCTTCAAAATCGTTGCTGATGGTATTTTGAAAAATGCTGATCGAGCTTATGAAACTGTTAAGTTAATTAGATGCGATAATCCTAAAAATCCAAACCCAAGTGTTGAACCTTATGCAGTTTCTAACATGTATTTAGGACCACAACAATCTGATCGTCCGGGTTATTCGTTCTTCTCTTGGATTACAGGCTCAGCAGGTTGGCTCTATCGTGGTATAACTGAGTATATTTTGGGTGTTAGAAGCGAATTTGATGGTCTTAGAGTTGATCCTTGTCTTCCTTCTGAGTGGGATGAAGTTGAGGTTTCGAGAATTTATCGTGGTGCTACTTATAACATCAAAATTAAAAAGACCGGTGAAAAATCGGTTGTTATGGATGGCAAAGCTTTAGAGGATAATTTGTTACCAATTACTCCTGAAGGCACTGTTCACACAGTAGAATTAACATATTAATAATTAAAAGCAGATGGTTTCCCATCTGCTTTTTCTTTACTTATAAAGTTTTTGTGGTATAATAATAAAAAAGGTTTGCGAGGTGAGGGAATTGGAAAAATTTAAATTGGTTTCAAATTATAAACCCACAGGCGACCAGCCTGAGGCTATAAATAAGCTTGTAGAAGGCGTTTTAAGAGGAGACAGGGAACAAACTTTGCTCGGCGTTACCGGTTCTGGTAAGACCTTCACAATGGCGAATATTATTGAAAAGGTAAATCGTCCAACCCTCGTTCTCGCTCACAATAAAACCCTCGCCGCACAACTGTGTTCGGAGTTCCGTGAATTCTTTCCCGAAAACGCAGTAGAGTATTTTGTTTCCTATTATGATTACTATCAACCCGAGGCATATATTCCTGGCAGTGATACCTATATTGAAAAAGACTCGGCTATTAACGATGAAATTGATAAATTGCGCCACTCGGCAACCTGTGCTTTGTCCGAAAGGCGAGACGTTATAATCGTTGCCAGTGTTTCTTGTATCTATTCTTTGGGCAACCCCATTGATTACCGAAATATGGTAATCTCTCTTAGAACGGGTATGGAAAAGAACCGTGATGACCTTATTAGAAAGTTGGTTGACCTTCAATACGAGCGCAACGACATTAATTTTGTTCGTAATAAATTCAGGGTAAGGGGAGATACGGTTGAAATTTTCCCTGCTTATTCTGCTGAATATGCCATTAGAGTTGAATTCTTTGGCGACGAGATTGATAGAATATGCGAAATTAATACGCTAACGGGCGAAATTAAGGCTTTCTTGTCCCACATCGCAATTTATCCTGCTTCTCACTATATCGTTCCACAGGACAAATTAGAGGATGCCTTGAACGAGATAAAAGAAGAAATGGAAGAACGAGTAAACTTCTTTATTGAAAACGAGAAGTTGATTGAAGCGCAACGAATTCGCCAACGTACCGAGTATGATATTGAAATGCTGCGTGAAATTGGCACTTGCAAGGGGATAGAGAACTATTCAAGGGTTATGGCAAGAAGACCAAAGGGTAGCACTCCGTCCACCTTACTTGATTATTTCCCCGATGATTTCTTGCTGTTTGTGGATGAGTCCCACGTAACATTACCTCAAGTTCGTGGTATGTACGCAGGGGACAGGGCGAGAAAAGAAAATCTTGTGGAATACGGTTTCCGTTTGCCCTCGGCTTTTGACAACCGACCTCTAAATTTTGAAGAGTTTTACAGTCATATTAATCAAGCTGTATTTGTATCGGCTACTCCTGCTGATTTCGAAAAGCAACATTCAGCCCAAATTGTTGAACAGGTAATTCGCCCCACAGGTCTTTTAGACCCACTTGTTACTGTGAAACCCACCGAGGGTCAAATTGATGATTTGGTTAACGAAATAAGGGAAAGAACTGCTAAACAACAGCGAGTTTTAATTACCACACTAACTAAAAAGATGGCCGAAGACCTTACCGATTATTTAAAAGATATTGGCATTAAGGTTACCTATATGCATTACGATATTGACACGATTGAGCGAATGCAAATTATTCGTGATTTGCGTTTGGGTGAAATCGATGTTCTTGTGGGAATCAACCTTTTGCGAGAAGGACTTGATATTCCCGAGGTGTCGTTGGTGGCAATTCTCGATGCCGATAAGGAAGGTTTCTTAAGAAGTGAAACGTCCCTTGTGCAAACCATTGGTAGAGCTGCAAGAAATGCCGAAGGCGAGGTTATCATGTACGCCGACAGCGTTACTCCTTCAATGGAAAGGGCAATAACCGAGACCGAACGCCGTCGGAAAATACAACAAGAATACAACGAAAAACAGGGTATTGTTCCAAAGACAATTATCAAAAATGTTCACGAAATAATTGAAATTGGCGCTAAACCTAAGGAAAACAAATCGGTTGCTAAAATGTCCAAACTTGAACGAGAGGCTGAGATTAAGCGCCTGACCTATGAAATGAAACAGGCTGCAAAAATCCTCGAGTTTGAGCATGCTGCAATGCTAAGAGATAAAATTGAAAAACTTCGCAGTGGCAAATAGTTGACATTTGGTAAAAGTTTTTGTAAAATTGAAGTGTAAATTTAAGGAGGTTTAAATCAAATGAAAAAGAAAGGTTTTTTTGCTGAATTTAAAGAATTTATAATGCGTGGCAATGTTATTGATATGGCTGTCGGTGTTATTATTGCGACTGCTTTTGGAAAAATCACCACCAGTCTTGTTAATGACATTATTATGCCTGCAATCGGTTTACTTACAAAGGATGGCGCATCTTTTACAGAAAAACTTAACTGGACAATTACCGGCACTAAAACAACCATTGGGTTTGGCTTGTTCCTTGAAACAATCATCAACTTCCTCATCATTGGTTTCTCGGTATTTGTTATGATTAAAATAATCAACAAGGTTCGTGAAGTTGCCGAAGCTAAGCTTATTAAGAAAACTGAAGAAGAACCTGCTCCTGAGGAACCTCAAGGTCCCACAACCGAAGAATTACTTTCTGAAATTCTTGCTGAATTAAAAAATAAATAAATCAATACAAAAACACCCTACAGGTTAAATCCCGTAGGGTGTTAATTTTTTTAAACTACATATCCACCGTTTATGCCAAGCACTTGACCTGTTATATAATCGGCTTTGTCACTTGCCAAAAATTCAATTGCTTCAGCAATTTCATCGGCGCTACCCATTCTTCCAAGGGGGATAGTTTCAACAAACTCGGTGAGTTCTTCAACTGTCAAGTTTGAGTTCATACTGGTTTCAATAAGACCGGGGGCGATGCAGTTAACAGTAATACCACTTGGCGCAAGTTCCTTTGCTAACGCTTTAGTCAAACCAATGACACCGGCTTTAGAAGCTGAGTAAGCCACTTCACAAGATGCACCAACCTGACCCCACATAGATGAAATATTAATAATTTTACCCGAACCTTTGCTTACCATTGAAGATGTAACAGCTTTGCAACAGTTAAATGTACCCTTAAGATTAGTATCAATAATTCGGTCAAAATCAATTTCGTCGGTATCGGTTATTAAACCTTGATATGCAACACCGGCATTATTAACAAGTATATCCAAACTTCCAAACTTATATAAAGTTTCCTTTACCATAAGGTCAACTTCGAGTTTGTTAGCCACATTTGCTTTATGGGTCATAACTGAATATCCGTTTGAAGCCAAGGAACGGGCGAGTAGGGAAGCGGATTCATAAGAATTGTTATAGTTAATTACAACATTATATCCCTTTTGTGCAAAAAGAATTGCTGTGGCGGCGCCAATACCTTTTGAAGCGCCGGTGATAAGAACAGTCTTGCTCATTTTTATCTCCTTGATTTTTTAATTTTTAATATTATAACATATTTTTAAAAAAAGTAAAAGACTTTTTTCACAATAGATAGGGGTTAACATAATGAGTTATGTCATATATATTGTGTGGTTTACATAAATAGTTAACATAACATTTACA
>JAZSPH010000053.1:0-25194 GCA_045537355.1 Acutalibacteraceae bacterium | reverse complement strand
AGTAATAAGTAATAGTGAATAGTGAAGAAGTATTGCGGCTTCGCCGCATGTATGCTATAATATACGTAAAGGTCGGTGATTTTATGAAAAAGAAAATAATCATATGTGTGTTTTCTATTTTGATTTTAATTACTGCGATTGTTTTTATTATAGGGGCAATACAGTCGTATAATTATGATATAACAAACAATCCTGATGACAAGTGGTTAGGATTTGGCTCAGTTTTAACCTTAATGGTCGGCGGATTTGTTGTTTTTTATGAGTTAGATTTGTTTTATACGGTATATTATTTTTTTATAAAACCTAAAACAATAGCAAAATCCATACTTAATATTCTTGCTAATTTAACTTTAGTGACTATGTATTTTACTGATTCTATATCACATTTTCTATTTAAGTATGTATCAGAAATATTTGGCGAAGAAGTAATTTTGTTATTTACTTTGTTTTTCACATATGTTATTTTGCGAATTACTTGTGCTGTAATTCCGGTTAGACAATCTGCTAAAGAAAATTAAAGAAAATCAAGTTTTCAGGCACATTTTATCCGTGCCATTAAGTTCAGAACACCCAGAAAAAGAAAGACAAGTCGAAAGACTTGTCTTTTCCTTTTCAACTAAATCCGTCCTATCGGACGAGATAAATCCATCTTCGATGGATGAAATCACTTGCGTGGTGAAATCCGACTTCGTCGGGTTGTCGGACGGATTTAATTTCATCTGCAAAGCAGATTTCATCCAAGCTTGCTTGGATTTCACCGTGAGCATAAGCGACCGATTTCATTATCCCTTGCGACTTCGTCGTTTTTATGTTATGATACACCTAAAGGTCGGTGAGGTTATGGAAAAAATCACGAAAGATATGTGTGTCAATGTTATAAAAAATAGATGGAAAAGTGCTTTTATGTACATAATCATTCTTGAAATATTATGTGCCATTAAGATATATTTGGACTCTAATAGTATTTGGTGGCTTGTTATTTGTGTTGTAATTTTTGGCGTGTTGACCGTAGTGGTATATTATGCTCTGCGCAAAAGATTTAATGTTACTTCAAAAAACGCTGAGAATTTTATTGTTGAAGATGTATTTATAAATGTGCATGAGAAAAATGCAATAGCTAATCGCTTTAATAGATTAAGATATGGCGAGCAATATGATTATGAAATAAAATTTTCTCGCAATGGTATATATAAAATTATATTATTTAGTAAAAAGGAACCTGAAGAAATAGATGCAGATTATTCGGCAGTGTTTTTTTCAAACCCTGGTGATAAGTTTTATCTTTTAATTTCTAAAAATCCTAAATTGTTGGTAGAAAATTCAAGAAAATATATGATTATAAATGCATTTAATGCTAAATATTATAAATTAGTTGAAGAAGATTTTGATTACATAGAAGGAAAATACTATCCTAAAAAATAAGTAAATCCTCGGTTTTCGCCCAGTTCTTTTTCGGACACGAGAGACAAAGCCCCAAGAACGATAAGTTCTTGGGGCTTACTTCTTACCTATTACCTCTTCACTCTTACCTAAAAAGTCCTTGGGGCTTTGGGAAGTAATAAGTAAGAAGTAAAAGATAATAAGTATTTTTGCAAGGCATTGCCTTGCAATTTATATTGCATAATGATATAATTAAGAAAAGAAAGGGGTTATAAAAATGATTGATTTTAAAAATGCAAATTACTTTAAATTGAAAGCAGTAGATAATTCTACATATTCTTCTTTGATATCTGCCACTTTTGTGGAAGGCGAAACCATTATATCAACATTTAAAGGTATTCGTGATGGTGTTGTTTTTACGAATAAGAGAATTATCGCAATAAATATTCAGGGACTAACAGGAACAAAAAAGGATTTTACTTCTTTACCTTATAGTAAAATTCAAGCATTCTCTGTAGAAACGGCTGGAGTTTTTGATTTGGATAGTGAATTAGAACTTTGGTTTTCTGGATTAGGAAAGGTTAAATTCGAATTTGTTAAAAATGCTAATGTTTCTGCAATTTGCAAAATGATTTCAGAAAGAGTATTATAATTTAGAAAACCTTCAGTTTTTAGGCACATTTCATTCGTGTCATTAAGTTCAAAACACCCAAAAAATCCTCGTTCTTTGGAACGGGGATTTTTCTTTTCCTTGCAACATTGCTACTTTTTATGCTATACTTACCATAGGTGATAAGGATGAATTTTGTTGCTAAAAATTTTGGTGAGCTTTCACTTACGGAGCTTTACGAGATTTTAAGGGCGCGTTCACAAATTTTTATATTAGAACAGAATATGCACTGTCAGGATATGGATAGCATTGACTTTGAGGCAAGGCATTTTTTCTTTGAGGAAAATGGCAAGGTTTTGGCATATCTCCGAGCATTTTACACTGACGACAGCAAGTCGGTTGTAAAAATTGGAAGGGTGCTTTCAATTACCCACGGGGTGGGGTTGGGCACGAATATTATGAAAAGGGCCATCGCCGACATAAAGAAAAATATGAAATGCGAAATTTTAAGCCTTAACTCTCAAAAAAGCGCCATAGGATTTTATGAAAAATTGGGTTTTAAAACCGTTTCCGATGAGTTTTTGGAGGAAGGGGTTATACACCTTAAAATGCAACTTGAGATTTAACCTTTGTGATAATATATTGATATTTGTAGTTGATATAAATATAATAAAATTGTCGACAAGGATTGACAAAAAACGAAAAGGGGTTATGTTATGGCAAAAATTGTTGTTTTCGGCGATATTGATATTTCATCTCTTTACATCAGTATTGATGATTGCAAAGAAATTACTGTTTCCGGAAAACGTCCTGTCAGTTTCCCTTTAACAGCAGGTGTTCACGAAATTGCGGCGACTACTGTTAGCAAAATTGAAAGAGTTACCCAAGGTTGGGGTGGCGGCGGATTTCTTTCGGCTGCTAATGCTGCCTTACAAAGTGCTACCAACACAACGGTAGGTGGCGTGTTGGAATTTAAAGAAGACGAAGTTTTACTTATTGAAGTGAAACAAAAAGGATTCAAAACAAAGGTATATAACAAAATGGTTTCGGCTGCCGAAGCCAAACAGTTTGTGGAAGTAAATTCAGCCGTTCCTTACGAGAAAAAGAAGTCCCGAGGCATAAAGATATTGTTAGCAATGTTGGCCGGTATTTTGGGTCTTTTCTTACTTTTGTTTTTGTGGGTATTTATGGCCGAAATGCCGGCTGTACATTAGTAGGGTTTTTTGATAAATTTCTTGCACCTGTGTAGCTAATGTGCTATAATACGCCATAGATTTTTAAGATTCAGGAGTTTTTATATTACAGGATTTATCATTTTCGTGCAACGTGGTTGTGCCGATTTTTTTACTTATAATGCTTGGTTATGGGCTGACTCGAATCAAACTTTGGGATGCAAACTTTTTGGAGATTGCAAACAACCTTTGCTTTAAGTGTTTGTTGCCCGTGCTTTTGTTTTACAATGTGGCAACTGCAAATATTTTTGAGGTTTTTAACGGCAAACTTATAATTTATGTGTCATTTTGTGCTTGTTTGATTTGTGGTTTACTATTCCTTATTATTCCTTTATTTATTAAGGACAACAAGCGCCTTGGCACCCTGATTTCGATTATTACAATGTTCGTTTTCATCACCCTTTCAAAAATGTGGGGTTGGATTTAAAAAAACACTTGCAATTAGAAAACTACTATAGTATTATATGGTTAGTATAAATGGGAGGCTTTGTTATGAATTGTGTAAGAGTTGTTTTGGTGGGTGCAGGTGACCGAGCAAGAACCTATGCTCAGTATGCTTTGGAGTACCCCGAAAAAATGCAGGTTGTGGGACTTGTTGACCCAAGACCCGAGGCTATTATTGTTGGTAAAAAACTTTTTAATGTTCCTGATGAGCATTGTTTTGCCAGTGTTGAGGAGTTTTTAAAATATCCTCGTTTTGCCGATGCAGTTATTAACGGTACAATGGACCAAATGCACGTTGAAACCACCGTTCCTTTACTTGATGCAGGATATGATGTGCTTTTAGAAAAGCCTTTTGCTATCAGCGATAAAGAGGTTGACGACCTTTGCGATGCTGCAAAACGCAATAATCGTTTTGTAATGATTTGCCATGTTTTGCGTTACGCTCCCTTCTACAATCTTATTAAACAACAAGTTTTGGCCGGAAAAATCGGCGAAATTATTAATATTCAAATGTCTGAAGAGGTTTCTTATCACCACATGGCAGCTTCTTACATACGCGGCAAGTGGAGCAGTGAAAAACTTTGTTTCGCTCCTATGCTTCTTGCAAAATGTTGCCACGACGTTGACCTTATGATTTGGCTTAACAGTGACACTGTGGCTGACAGCGTTGCTTCCTTTGGTTCAAGTTATCAATTCACTCCTGATAAACGCCCCGAGGGTAGTGCAGATCGTTGTGCCGACTGCAAGTTGGAAGGCGAGTGTAATTTCTCTTGCTTTAAGCATTATATTGAGCAAGGAACTTGGGGACAGTATGTTTGGACCTGTTTCGATGGTGCCGATACCGAGCCTACACGTGAAGATAAAATCAATTCACTTAAAACCGATAACCCTTATGGCCGTTGTGTTTGGGCTTGTGAAGAACATGATGTTGTTGACCACCAAAGCGTTATTGTAAACTTTAAAAACGGCTCAACCGGTACACTTAATATGGTGGGTGGCGCCTCCAGTGGCGTTCGTGATATACGCATCGTTGGTACTAAAGGTGAAATTATTGGTGACTTTAAGCAACAAAAATTCGTTGTTCAAACCATTAATCCAAACGTTCCTAAAATGTATGATGTGGAAGAGTTTAATGTTAATGAAACCACCGATATTGACGGAATGACAGGTGCTCACGGTGGTGGCGATTTACGTTTGGCAGCAGATTTTGTAAATCATCTTTTAACAGGCGAACACTCAATCGCTTGTACCGAGGTTACTGCTTCGGCAATCGGACACAAGATTGTTTTTGCAGCCGAGCGTTCAAGAAAAACAGGCGAAATTGTTAAAATTTAAATATGCCAAAATCCACTCTCTTTTCGGGGGTGGATTTTTATTCTATTGCACTTTTTAATAGAGTTTGGTAAAATGGTTTTAAGAAATAAAAAAAGGGATGGCTTTATGTATAAAGTTGGACTTTCTTGTGGAAGAGATTTGGGCGAAGAGACTTTTAAAGGCTTGCGTGAAAGTGGTATCGATGCTATTGAGATTTCCCTTTCTTACGAAGCTTTAAAAACCTTTGATTACAAAGAAGTTTTACGACTTTCAAAACTTTACGGCATTGAACTTTGGTCTTTCCACCTGCCCTTTTTACCCTTTAAGGATATTGACATTTCCTCAACCGACGAGGAAATTCGTAACTTTTCGGTTGACCTTTGCAAGGGATACATTGAAAAAGCCACCGAAATCGGTATTGATAAATTTGTTATCCACCCAAGTGCCGAGCCGATTATGCCCGAGGAACGACCTGCTCGTTTGGCATCTTCAAAAAACAGCCTTAACGAGTTGGCCGATTTTGCTGACCTGAAAGGCGCCGTTATTGCTGTTGAGGATTTGCCTCGCACCTGTCTTGGCAACTGTGCCGATGAAATGCTCGGAATTCTTGAAACCAACGATAAGTTGCGTGTTTGTTTTGACACAAACCATCTTTTAAAGGATACAAACGGCAACTTCCTTAAAAAAGTGGGGGACAAAATTGTTACTCTCCACATTTCGGACTATGATTTTGTGGATGAAAAGCACTGGCTCCCCGGTGAAGGTAAGGTTGACTGGGCCGAGATTTTGGAAGGCCTTAAAAATGCAGGTTACAATGGTGTTTGGATGTACGAAGTGGGTCTTGGGATACCCCGTAGTCTCACCCGTAGCCGTACATTGACCTTTGAAGATTTTGTCAGAAATGCAAAAGAGGTTTTTGAAGGAAAAGAAATCACTCGCATTTAATTGCAAAAAATCAGAAAGCTTAAGGAGGATTTAGTGTGGAAATGGTATTGCTTACTGCCGTAGGTGTTGGACTTGCAACCGTCTTTGGCGCAGTAATAGGTTTTGTGTTCAGAAAAATATCTCACACTTTTTCGGATATAATTTTATCCTTCGCAGCAGGTATAATGCTTGCTGCTGCAATAATCGGTCTTATTTTACCTGCCGTCGAGTATGGTGGTAAAAACGGACTTGTTATTACAATTATCGGTGTTTTTGCAGGTGCTGTTGCCCTTAACGCCTTTGATAAATTCGTGCCACACCTTCATCGTTTGGTGGGTGCCGAAAGCGAGAAGCACAACAACGAGAATTTAAGCCGAGTTTTGCTTTTCGTTTTTGCTATCGGACTTCACAATTTGCCCGAAGGTATTGCGGCAGGTGTGGGCTTCGGAGCAGGGGACACTTCTAAGGCTTTGATGATAGCAGGTGGTATCGCCCTTCAAAACATCCCCGAGGGTATGGTGATTATCGCTCCCATGTTGGCGGCAGGCGTTTCACCTAAAAAGACCTTTGTGTGCGCACTGCTCACAGGCGCTGTGGAAGTTGTTGGAACATTATTAGGCTACTTTGCTGTCAGCGTTTCTACTGCAATTTTACCCTTTGCCTTGGCCTTTGCAGGTGGAACAATGCTTTATGTAATAAGCGATGAAATGATACCCGAAACCCACGCTCACGGTCATCAAAGGGGAGCGACGTATGCCCTTTTGGTTGGTTTTTGCGTGATGCTCGTAAGCGATGTGCTTTTAGGATAAAACTTTACACCCCAATTTTTAAATTGGGGGTGTATTTTTTTATAAAATCTTGTAATTTTTCGCCGTTTGTGGTAGAATATGTTATCTTTTAATTTGGTAGGTATTTTTATGGAGAAAAAAAGAAACGGTTTTGCCAGTGGCCTCGGGTTTATTTTGGCTGCGGCAGGTTCGGCAGTAGGCCTTGGAAATCTTTGGGGTTTCCCTTATAAAACCCACGAATACGGCGGCGCAGCCTTCGTGCTTGTGTATATTGCATGTGTGCTTTTGATTGGTGTTATCACTATGACTTGTGAAATCTTTATTGGTAGACGCGCCCAAGCAAACCCCATTACTGCATTTAAGAAAATAAGCAAAAAAATCGGTTGGTTTGGTATTTTGGCCATTGTAATTCCCGGATTTATTGCTTGTTATTATTCGGTGCTCGGTGGTTACACTGTTCGTTTTACCCTTAATTCCTTTAAGGGCAACACGGGAACGTTTGGTGCTTTTGCTTCCAACGGAACATTGGTAACGATTTTCACAGCAATCTTTATCGCTATGGCACTTTTCGTTGTTATGGCAGGTGTAAAGGGTGGCATTGAGAAGGCATCTAAGGTGCTTATGCCCACACTTTTCTTCCTTTTAATTGCAACAGCAATTTTCGCGCTTTGTTTGGGCGAAGGAGTTCGTGAAGGTTTGGCTTTCTATTTAAAACCCGATTTTTCCAAACTTTCGGGAACCGAAATTTTGGCTGCAATGGGTCAAGCGTTCTATTCCTTGTCTTTAGGTATGGGAGCTATGGTGGTTTACGGTTCTTATACCGGCAAAGAGGTAAATGTTGTTAAGTCGACAGCAATGATTTGCGTTTTTGATACATTGGTGGCTTTACTTGCAGGATTTGCAATTTTCCCTGCCCTTTATCATTACAAGGCAACAATGGGTGTTATGCCCGAGGATATTGCAGGCTCTAAACTTATGTTCCAAACATTGCCTTTGGTATTTGAGTCTTTAGGTACTGTTGGTAAGATTGTAAGTTTCTGCTTCTTTGCAATGGTTGTTATTGCTGCTATTACCTCGGTTATTTCACTTTTCGAGGTTGTTTGTCAGTTTGTAATTCAAAAGTTCCGCATTTCTCGCAGAAAAGCCGTTGCTGTTTTGGCAGTTATTTGCTTTGCAATTTCCATTCCCGTTGGCATTTCGGCAGGTCAAGATATGGCAGCGCCAAACGCTATTAAGGTTTTCGGTATGGACCTTTTAAGTTTCTTTGATACCGTTACAAATACTGTTTTAATGCCTGTGTGTGCTTTCTTTAGTTGTATTGCTATCGGTTGGGTTTTAGGACCCAAGAAGGCTTGTGATGAAATTGAGCAGGATGACAAAATGGGAGTTTTCCGTAACATCTTCTCCTTTATGGTTAAGTTTGTAACACCGATTTTGATTTTCGTTATTGAAGTGTTTGGTTTATATGCTTTGATTTTCCCCGACGGAAAGTTCTCTGCAGACGGTCTTGGAATTACCCTCTTCTCTTACGGATTATTGCTCGTGGGCGTTGTGGTTTACTTTATCTTCTTTAAAAATAAAGATACCGGCTGTAACGCTGATGAAGAATAAGAAAAACCCCCGTTTCAAACGGGGGTTTGATTTTTGATTTGATGTTGACAATTTTTTGAAATAGAAATATAATAATATTGTCGATTAACGGCGAATTATACATAGGAGTGATACTTGTGAAATTTTGTCAAAAATGCGGTCATGAAATCGTTGAAGAGGCTGTAATTTGCCCTCATTGTGGTTGTGCTGTTTCGGGCGCAAAATCAGGTGGAGATGATGGTTTAGCCGTTGTAAGTAAGATTTTCCTTATTATAGGTTGTATTGCACAAGGTTGGTTACTTCTTCCTCTTGCTTGGTGCTTACCTATCACAATTTCGATTTGTAATAAAATGAAAAAGGGAGAACCCGTTGGCGTAGGTCTTAAGGTGTGTGCCTTGTTGTTTGTAAACACCATTGCCGGTATTTTGCTTTTGTGCCGTTCCGATGACAAATAAAAACTTTAAATTAAAAACCCAGGCACTTTAAAAGTGCTTGGGTTTTGTTTTTGTGTCGTTTTCTTTTCGTTTAAAGGTGGGCAATTTAATTTTTTTAATTTTAATTTTCACCTTTTTGATTTTGAAGAAGTAAATACCAAGACCGATTAAAACAAGGATAAGTGTGATGGTTAAAATCAAGGGGAGATAACCCTTAACCGTCACAACACAGGTGACAAATTTTCCGCCTTTGGCTGTTGCCGTGATAACGGCCTTTCCACCACGGTTGGCAGTTACAACTCCGTTTTTGTCCACCGAGGCAACCTTTGGATTGTCCGACTTAAAGGTTACGGTTTTGTAGGTGGCGTTATCGGGCTCAATAGTGGCCTTAAGGGTTTTTGTTTTTCCCGGGCGAAGTTCCAAGGTGATTTTGTTAATGGAAATCTTGGTGACCTCCACGGGTCCGAAGATATCTAATGGGCTTTTAAGTTTAATACTCTTTTTAAAGGAGTTATTTAAATTAGGATAATCGGTTGCTATAAGAACTGCGCCTGATTTGGCTGTGGTTTTAAGACTATCTAAAGGGCTCTTTTGGGGATTTTCTTCTGCTTCTTCCCCCTCGGTAATTTCACTTTCGGTGGTTTCGTTTTCGGTTTCTTTGATTAAAACGGCCTTTAAAACTCCACGATAGAGAAGGTCGGTTATATAGTCGTTTTCCTCCTGACCGTAGGTCTTGAAAAAGCCGGCTTGGGGGATTATTTCACGGCAGGAAGTTTTAACCGCCTCATCGGTGGTATCGATTAAAATTCGGTCTAACGCGTCCTCTTTTTTGGCGGTGGACTTAATCTTTTTGATTAGGTCGGTATCTCCTTGCTCGATTTTCAAAATCAAGGTTTTGGTGGTTTCTTGTTTTGAAAGAAAGGCGCAAATTTCTTTAAAGGTGGTGGCTTTTTGTGTGTCGCTTGAGTTCCACCAACAAATAAGGTTGTTTTCGGAATTCAACTTAATGTTTACCTTGACCGAGTCGGCACCATTTTTATACACCTTTTTCAAATCTTTCAAAGAAAAGGTTGCTTCTTCGCTACCGAAAACCACTTGATTACTAATGATAAAGGGTTTGCGAATATGGGTTGTTTTCTTAACCTTTTCGTATAACTTATAAGTTTCTTCAGCGCTATTTACAACAACACCGTTTGCGCCACAATTTACTGCAACATCAAGACCGTCTCTTGTGTTTAATTTTTTGCTGAAAAGTGTTACGGACAAGAAACGACTTTGCAAATACTCGACCGTTTCACGGTCGGCTGTCTCAAGAATACATATATTAGCGCCCACAGAGTTTGCGGTTTCGGCAATTTTTTGTGCTTTCTCTTTTGGTTTTGCAATATAAGCCAAGAAAACATTTTCGGTCTCCTGACTTCCAAAAAATTCAAGAACAGCAGTGCTTTTTGAAGCAACTATGTAATCGGTGGCATGTTCGTCCAGCAGGTAATAATAAGCCGATTCGGCAGTTTTGGCATTATCAATCTTTAAAATTGGGATGGTCTTTTCCATACAGGTCATAAAATATGATAAAGCAACCTTGTCGCCTTTTAAGGGAACTGCATCCATGTCCTTGGCCTTGCCGATATCAAGCCAAGCACCCTGCATTACGGGAGTGTCATTAAGATTTATTAAATTTTCGGTTGTGGCAATGTTTTCAATAACCGTCGGCGCACCCACCAACTTGGTATCAATTTGGGTCAAAGGTCTAAGTGGGTTTTCCTCGATTTCTTCGGTCAAAATTTCGCCATCGCCTTCTTGTAAGGGAGCGGCAAAAACATTTACACCAAACCCGAAAATTAAACTTAAAGATAAAAGGGTTGCTAATAATCTTTTCATTAAAAAAGTCTCCTTTGAAGCTGATATATTAAGTGTACCAATTATCGCGTCTCAAGTCAAGGGCCAACTGTTTGACAAAAGAAGGTAAAATGGTGTATAATTGGTCCAACTAAAGGACAAGAGGTTTGATATGCTTACTAATTTTCATACCCACACAAATTTTTCCCACGGAAAAGAAAATCCTGAAGAAATTGTGGCTTATGCCATCCAAAATGGTTTTTCTTCTATCGGTTTTACGGGTCACAGTTATACCGATTTCGATTTAAGTTACTGTATGACCGACACTAAAGGGTATATGGCCGAAATAAATCGTTTGAAAGAAAAATACAAGGGCAAAATCCAAATCTATTTGGGTTTAGAGGAAGATATTTTCTCCAAAGAAAGACCGGAGGGTTTTGATTACATAATCGGTTCGGCTCATTATGTTAAAAAAGGCGAAGAATATTACCCCATTGACTACGATTTGGAAAACACTCAAAAGGCTTTGGAGGTTTTTGGGGGCAGTTTAAAATTGGCCGAGAATTATTTTGATGCCCTTTGTGGTTATATTGAAAAGAAGAAGCCCGACATTGTGGGTCACTTTGATTTGATAACCAAGTTTGATGAGGAATATCCACCCATATTTTTGGGTGACAAGGAATATTTGGAAATTGCCAAAAAATATCTTAAACGAGCCCTTAAAGCCGACCCTATTTTTGAAATTAATACGGGAGCGATTTCGAGAGGACTGAGAACCAAACCTTATCCTTGCGAAGAATTGTTATACGAACTTTTAAAAGGGGACGGCAAGATTATTCTTTCTTCCGATGCCCACCAAAAAGAACATCTTGATTTTTGGTTTAAAGAGGCAAAAGAAATGCTTTTGGACATCGGTTTTAAGGACAAATATATAATAAATAATAGCTGCTTTGAAAAGGTGCCTCTTAAATAAATTTTAAAACTCCCGAAAGGGAGTTTTTTATTTTTAAAAACACTTGACCTAATCACTTCTATTATGGTAATATGGGGGTAAGAATGGGGGAGTATAGGTTGCCCTGATTTTGTGTAAAATTTTATTATGGAGGTGTGTTTTATGAATAAACAACTCTACGATTTTTATGTTATAAATAAAGGTCATCATCGGTACCGTCATACTGTCGACTGGAACTTGGCCGATGAATATGCCAAAAATGGTCTTTCTCCTTTGGAGAGAATGGCCGACCGTTTTACTCGTTTGACCGACGAGGAGGTTCCCCATATTTTTGAGGGTGAGCAAATTGTTTTAATGAGAACGGTTGCGAATTTACCTGCAATTTTCACTGAGGCTGAGTGGGAAGAAATCAACAAAAAGCATTTTATCCACGAACTCGGCTTTATGTCCAACCTTTCTCCCAATTATTACGATACAATCGGCTGCGGTTTACTCGCAAAAAGAGAAACTGCCGACGAATACGGCAAACAGGCTATTGATAACATTATTAAATTGTCCGACAAATATTTAGCGGAAGCGAAGAAAATCGGCCGTGAGGATTTGGTTGAAATTTTAACCCAAGTTCCGAGATACCCTGCCCGTAACTTCCGTGAGGCTTTGCAGTTCTTTAGAATTTTACATTTCAGTTTGTGGCTCGAAGGCAACTACCACAACACAGTTGGTTGCTTCGACCGTGGTATGTATAAATACCTTAAAGCAGATATAGAAAAGGGAATTTTAACCGAAGAAACTGCCTTGGAACTTTTGGAAGATTTTTTCCTTTCTTTCAATAAGGACAGCGATATTTATGTTGGTGTTCAACAGGGCGATAATGGTCAAAGTATGATGCTTGGTGGTATCGACAAGGATGGCAACGATGTTTATAATCTCTTGTCTGAACTTTGCTTAAAAGCATCTTGCAACAATAAACTTATTGACCCCAAGATTAATTTGCGCGTTTCCAAGAACACCCCTGCCGAAAGATACACCGAGGCCACCAAACTTACAAAGGCCGGCCTGGGTTTCCCCCAATATTCAAACGATGATGTGGTTATCCCTGCTCTTGAAAAGATGGGTTACAGCCACGAAGACGCAGTAAACTACACCGTTGCGGCTTGTTGGGAGTTTATAATCCCCAACATCGGCGCCGATGTTGCGAACATTGCCGCAATGTCGTACCCTAAGGCTGTGGATATTGCAATGCGTAACAGTTTGGGAAAAGCAAAGGATTATGACGAGTTTTACGGTTTCGTAAAGACCGAAATAGAAAAGGCTTGTGACGAGATTTGTGGTAAAATCCAAAACCTTTGGTTTATTCCTTCTCCTTTTATGAACGTGCTAATGGACTGCGATATTTATAATGGTGGCAAGTATAATAACTTCGGTATCCACGGAACAGGTATTGCAACTGCTGCTGACAGTTTGGCCGCTATTAAGAAATACGTTTTCGAAGAAAAGTCCATTACTGCTTCGGAACTTATTAAGGAAATTGACGAAAACTTCGTTAATTCTCCCGAACTTTTACACAAACTGCGATACGAGACACCAAAACTTGGCAACAACGATGATTTTGTTGATAGTATTGCAACCGAACTTCTTGATACCTTCGGCGCAGCGCTTAAGGGCAGACGTAACTGCCGTGGTGGTATTTTCAGAGCAGGAACCGGTAGCGCTATGTTCTACTTGTGGCACGCTAACGAAATTGGCGCTTCGGCCGACGGCAGAAGAGAAAAAGAGCCTTTCGGCACCAACTATTCAATTTCTCTCTTCGCAAATGTTAAGGGCCCTGTTTCGGTTATCGCTTCAATGACCAAGCAACATTTTGAAAATGCAATGAACGGTGGACCTTTGACTTTAGAATTCCACCAAAGCATTTTTGCCGATGATGACGGTATTGAAAAGGTGGGTCTCCTTGTTAAGAACTTTATTGATCGTGGTGGCCACCAGTTGCAGCTTAACACTGTAAATCTTGAAAAAATGCTTGATGCTCAAAAACATCCCGAAAATTACAAACAGTTGGTTGTTCGTATTTGGGGTTGGAGTGCATACTTTGTTGAACTTGATAAAGAGTATCAAGACCACGTAATTGCCCGTCAGGCATATATGGTATAGGAGGTATTTTCAATGGATTATACAAACAAAAGAATTCTTTTTATGGGGGACAGTATCACTGCCCTCGGTACAGGAGAACGTGGCTGGGTTGGATATTTTAATGAGGTTTTCAAACCGTCCTTTTTCAGGGTTGATGCTGTGTCGGGCGCCCGACTTGCCAACGAAAAGGATATTGAACTTGACGGCAACCCCGTATTTTTGGGGGATAAAACCGATTACACCCAAAACGTTATGCTAAATCAGATTGAAAGGGTTTCGAGAGCGAGAAAAAACGCAAACCCCGATTATGATGATTTCGATTTGATTATCATTGCTGCAGGTACAAATGATGCCTATTTCGAAGAAAACTGCAACCCCGAGACCATCGAAGAGCAGTTTACAAAGGACGGAAAGGTTGTTCCTTCAAGCGAGGTTAACCGTTGCACCTGGGCCGGTGCCATGCGTCTTATTTATGAGAGCTTAAAAGAGTTTTATCCAAATGCTAAGATATGTTTTTGCTCGCCAATACAGGCCGAAAGTACCATCAGATCTTACAAACACACTTTGCACAAGAGAAATCTTATGAAGGCTATATGCGAAAGAATTTCCGATGTGATTTTTGTGGATACTTTAAATTGTGGAATTTGTGGTATTTACGAAAAACCTTGGGACCAAGGTAGAGATTTAATTGACGGTTTGCATCCAAACGTAAACGGTGCCAAGAAAATCGCCGAATATAATATCAGAGCAATAAAACAAAGCTTGGAATAAATATGACAGGAACGATTTTTGATATTAAGGAAATGGCTGTCCACGACGGACCGGGCATTAGAACAACGGTATTTTTTAAAGGTTGCCCTTTGAGATGTCGTTGGTGCCATAATCCCGAGGGGTTGTTCTTCGAGCCTCAACTTATGTATAAACAGGTGAGGTGCATTGGCTGTGAAAACTGCCGAAAGAAATGTGACCACGAAGAGTGTCAGCCTTTTGGTCAGTGCATCCACGCTTGTCCCGAAAATTGCCTTGAAATCGCAGGTAAGAGAATTGAGGTTTCAAAACTTGCCGAGGAACTTAAAAAATCGGCCGAGGTTTTGGGCGATACTTTCGGTGGCTTCACCTTTTCGGGTGGGGAGCCTTTGGCACAGCCTGAGTTTTTGCTTGAACTAATAAACGAGTTGAAGGATTACCACCTTTGCATTGAAACCAGTGGCTATGCCGACAGTGAGGTTTTCAAAAAGGTGATAGAGAAACTGGACCTCGTGATTATGGATATTAAGTTGGCTGACGGTGAAGAACATAAAAAATACACCGGCGCCCACAATGAAAAAATCTTAAAGAATTTCGAGATTTTGAAAAACAGTGGCGTTCCCTTTATAATAAGAACCCCTTTAATTCCCAAAATCACCGACACCAAGGAAAACCTTGATGCCATAGGGGAGATTATTGGAAATAGCACTTGGGAAAAATTGCCCTACAATACAATGGCGGGCGCAAAATATAAAATGCTGGGGATGGAATATTCCCTATAACGGAAAGGTGATATTTATGTACAGCTTGAAAAACAGTTCGGGTTATGATGCTTCCTTGCAATTAGAGGGTTGTTCTTCTAAAGAAGCGACCGAAATGCGTAAAGGCATTTTGGAGGCTCCCAATACCGAGGATATTTATGAGATTACCGGTAAAAAGTATTACATTCCTAAAGGCACACCTGCCAACCAAATTCCAAAAGATTTGGAACCCGGCGACGCTTTGCTTTTTGAGCGTGGTGGTCTTTGGAGAGTAACCGTTGACGACCATTACCGTATTCCCGAAGGTGTAATCGTTGGCGCTTACGGCGAGGGCGAAAAACCAAGATTTTATGGCTCGGCTTATAACTACGCCGACCATTCCTTGTGGGAAAAACATGATGAACATATTTGGAAGAGAGTAATGCGTGGTGGCAACCCCGGAATTATCACCTTCGATGAGAAATACGCTTTGGGTGTTAAAAAGTGGACGTTGGAAGAAGTAAAAGAAGATTATGATTACTATTATGAAGACGACACAGAGATAATTTACCTTTATTACGATGGTGATCTTGAGGAATTCGAAAGTATTGAAATCGGTCAAAGAGACCATGTTATCGTTTTGGAACACAACACCGTTCTTGATAACATTTGCGTACGCCACGGTGGCGCTCACGGTGTGGACGCAGTAAACAATGCCCATAATGTTACAATTACCAACTGCGAAATCGGATTTATTGGTGGTTCAAGACAGTTTAAGCAGGTACGTTACGGAAACGGTATTGAATTTGGTCTTGGCGCTCAGAATATTGTTGTAAGAAACAACTGGGTTTACCAATGTTACGATGCAGGTATCACCTTCCAAAGTTGGACCAGTGGTACAATTGAGTCTTACTATCACAATATTGATTTCTCGGCCAACCTTATTGAATATTGCTATTATGGTATTGAGTATTTCACCACCTGTAAAGAAGATGGTGGAAATTACAGCGAATATAAAAACATCACATTGAACGATAATATTATTCGTTTCTCGGCTTACACTTGGAGTCACGAGCAACGCCCTGATAAATGGATGGCTTCTCATATCCGTGGTGGTCAATGGGCTTATGTTAAAAATTGCGAAGGTTTTGAAATTCAGCGAAATATCTTCGACTGCTGCCGTGGTTGTATAATCTTCTGGTGGTGGTATGATGAGGAGAAGAACTTCCTTTTCGCCGAACCACATAACGGTTTGACCGTTTGCGATAATACATATTATCAAGGACCTACTTTTGACGGCAGAGTTATGACCTATCACCAAAATGTTCCCACAATGGCTAAAGATGAGGCAGGTCTCAGAGAAGGAATTGCCCGTTTTGACCCCAAACCGAAAAAGATTGTTTGGTTAGAGGAGAATAAGCAAACTTAAATTTAAAAGGATGTGTAGATTTTTCTGCACATCCTTTTGTTTTGTGTAGGGGGTTCGGGTCGATGTGGGCATCGACCCCTACGGTCAAAGGGAAATATGAGTCATCAAATGGGTCAAGGGCAAAGCCCTTGTCGTTTAAGGGGGTTAGGGCGACAAAGAAAATGGCTTAAATTCAAATTTTTCTTGCCGACAAATTTAAAACTTTAGTTTTTTTGTCGGCGTTTTGATAAGATTTAAGGTTGTCGCCCAAGGGGGAAATCGAAATTCCCCCTTAAAGGCGAATCTTTGCGTCCTTTCTTTTCGCCTACACAAGAAAGGACGTGCCTCGTCGCGGCATAAGCGACAAAATGATTTTGCTTTTTTAAAAACCCCCAACGATTTTTGTCGTTGGGGGTTTTTTTATGTGTTTTCCAAAATGGAAATTCTGAATTTGTTGGGGGTGATGCCTTTTTCTTCTTTGAAACATTTAACAAAGTGGCTAAGGTTCGAAAAACCACACTCCATTGCAATATCGGTTACGTTTAGGTCGGTATTTGTAAGTAAAGGGATGGATTTTTCAACTCTTAGTCGGGTTATGTATTTTGAAAAGGTCATTTTAAAGGTTTGTTTGAAAACACGGCTGAAGTGACTGTAACTCATTGAGGCGTTTTCGGCTGCTGTTTCCAAGGTAACGGTGGCAAAATTCTTGTTGATAAATTCTTTTGTGCCGTGGATGGCAAGGTTTTTCTCTTTTTTGCTTGAGGTTTTATCCGTTGGCAGTTTTTTTGAGAATACATAAGCCATAAGTTCCATTACAATAGACTGTAAACTGAGTCTTTTAACATAATCGCCCGAAGTGTAATTGGAATATGCTTGTTTAAATCGTGAGTGAATATATCCGGTGATTTCGTTGGAAGGGAAAAGGCAATACTTTGGAAGTTGTCCGGTATAGAAATTTGCCTGTGGAATAGGGGTTAAAGAGATAACATCTAAAAGCTCGGGGTTAAGATTAATGGAGTAGTGCTCATTAATGCCGTAACGGCCGTCAATTCGGTGGTTACAATAACTGTTAAGAAATATCCATTCACCTGATTTTAAGGAGATTTCTGTATCTTCCAATAAAATTCTAAGTCGACCGGAAACACAGTAAATTAACTCAAGATTGCTGTGGCAATGGTAGATTCCATCGTAAGGGGCAGGCCTAACAGCGCTGTATATAACATCTATTGTTTCGGGCTGTGTTTTGTCGAAATTTAGTGGTTTAGACCCAATTTTATCGGCAATTTGCATAATAAAAGCACCTCCTTGCCTAGAAATAATAACCTAAAATACCGAATTTGTCAATAGAAAGGCGATTTTGTACTATATATTGTGGTGTTTGTTGTTTGGTAACGCAACCATCAAAAAAATAATAAAAAAAGAGCAAAAATATAACGAAACAGCGCAAAAATATAGTCTACATTATAAGAGGTTTTTTGTATACTTACCTTAGGTATCTTTTGGCTGTTGTTGTGAATTTTGTACAAAATGGATTAAAATCTTATGGTAATTAGTGCATCTTATGTCAACACAACTGAAAAAAAGGGCACCTCCAAGGGGGATTTTTGCCTAAAAAATGAGGTAGACGGTGTAACGGCTGTCTATTTCAGTGTTTTCGCGCGCGATAATATAAACGGCGACCTTGGTGGAGTTATCCAAATAGGCGACTTGAGTATCAAAAAATGGATGGCCGACTGGCGCTATAAGGAGTTTTGGTGCTGTCCTGCTTTTGGCGGGGAGGAAACCGATAGTATACCCAATGACACCCAATGTCTCCTTTATATAAAAGGGGATGGGAAATACGGGGTAATTTTGCCCGTTGTTTCAGAAAGTTATAAGTGCACTTTAGAAGGTGCTGCCGACGGTATTGTTGAAGCAAAACTTTACAGTTGGTGCGAAGGCTTAAAGGAGATTAATGCCCTGGCCTTTGTAACCGCCGAAGGCGATGATCCTTACAAATTAATCAAGCAATGCGTGAAGACTGCGTTGAAGCTTTTAAATAATGGATGTAAACCCCGTGAAGAGAGGGTTTTCCCCGAGGTATTTAAATACCTTGGCTGGTGCAGTTGGGATGCTTTCCAAATTCGTGTAGATGAGGATAGCCTTGTAAAGAAGTGTCGGGAATTCAAGGAAAAGCAAATCCCCGTGCGCTGGGCTATTATAGACGATATGTGGGGCGAAGTGCGAGACTTCTGGGGGGCCAAGTATGAGAGCCGCCAAGAGATGTTTAAGTTAATGCATGCCTCAAAACTTTATTCTTTTAAAGCCGACCCAAAACGTTTCCCGGGTGGGCTTGAGGGTTGTATACATAAAATTAACGAATACGGTATCAAGGTTGGTATGTGGCACCCCACAACCGGCTACTGGATGGGGGTTGACCCCGAAGGTGAGATATACCGTGACTATAAAGACGTATTCATTGAGATGTCGGACGGAAGACTTGTCCCATCTTACGAAAAAGAAAAGTCTTATAAATTTTACAGTGCTTACCACCGGTACCTTAAACAATGTGGTGCCGAGTTCATAAAACTTGACAATCAAAGTATGACCCGCCGTTTTTACAAGGGCTTGGCTCCTGTGGGTAAGACATCGCGAGAATTTCACCAAGCGATGGAACAATCGGCCAAGGAATATTTTGACAGTGTAATGATTAACTGCATGGGCATGGCAAGTGAGGATATGTGGAACCGAAGTGATAGTCCCATTTCTCGTTGCAGCGATGACTTTATCCCCGAGGATAGAGAGTGGTTCGCAAAGCATATTACCCAATGCGCTTATAATACACTAATTCAAGGAGAGTTTTATTATCCCGACTGGGATATGTGGTGGACCGATGATGGTCAGGCAGGTAAGAACAGTCTTCTCAGGGCTGTTAGTGGTGGACCTATATATGTAAGTGACACTTTGGACCGAAGCCGAAAGGAAATCATCGACCCGTTGTGTTTGAGTGACGGTGAGATTTTGATGTGTGACCGTCCGGCAGCCCCCACAAGGGACTGTTTGCTCGAAAACCCTGTGGAAAACGGCAAGGTTTTCAAAATCCAAAACATTGCAAATAGAAGTGGTGTTATTGCCCTCTATAATTTAGATGCCGAAAACGGCAAGGTTGAGGGTACAGTCTCTCCAAAAGATGTTGAGGGACTTGTTGGCGAAGATTTTGCCCTTTATGAGTATTTTTCCAGGACACTTCAAATTGTGAAGGGTCATGAAAAAATAGATGTCCGACTTGAAAATAACGATGACTACCGATTGTACATTATTGTACCTTTAAAAAACGGTAACGGCGTTATCGGAAAGGTTGACAAATTTATTTCCCCGAAAACAGTGGAGCTTCGCGACGATGGCAGTATCGTCCTTCGAGAAAGCGGAACCTACGCTTTGGTCGAAGACAACGAACTCGTACTAAGAACGGGAGAACAGAAAGATCTAATTTATTTTAATCAGGAGGCGATATGTTGAATTATTATCGTTTAAAAAAGCAAAGTGTTGCGTGGGTGGCCAGTCTGGCCCGATACTTAATATTAATTGCCTTTGCTTATGTTTTGTTTTATCCCTTTATCTTTATGATAATCAACTCTTTTAAGAATACGGCCGACTGGTTGGATCCTACTGTTCAATGGGTACCCAAAGAGTTCACTTTTGACAACATGATAGCAGCATCACAAGTACTTAAGTATGGAACAAGCTTAATGAACACAGTGGTTAACGGAATTATTTCGGCTCTGATTTCCTTCTTCTCTTGCGCGGTTATAGGTTACGGCTTGGCAAGATTCGATTTCAGAGGAAAGAAAATCCTTATTGGTATTATGATTTTGTTAATTCTCGTTCCGGACCCAATGCTTATGATTGCGAGTTATGACAACTTCCGTCATTTTGACTTTCTTGGTATTCTAAGCGGGATTTCTAAGTTGGTAGGTCACGATATAAGATTAAATCTTATTGACACACCTTTCGTATTCTGGTTACCCGCTATTTTGGGCACAGGACTTAAGAACGGATTGTTTATTTACATATACATGCAGTTCTTCAAAGGTCTTCCCAAAGAACTTGAGGAAGCGGCTTGGATTGATGGTGCCGGTCCTTGGCAAACCTTCTTGAGAATTGTTCTTCCCTCATCGGGAGCAGCAGCAATTACGGTTTTGGTATTTGCCGTGGTTTGGTATTATAACGACTACTATCAAGCGCAGCTTTATTTCTCAGACAATTATACATTAAGCGTAATGCTTGCGAACTTTAAGGCTAATATGAGTAGTAGTCTTTCAAAAGAGTTTACTCTTTCGGCCGGTGCATTGTTTACGGCAGCATCCTTTATTACAATCGTACCAATGCTGGTTTACTTCTTGATTATGCAACGCAAGTTCGTTCAAAGTATTGCAACCTGCGGTATCGTAGGATAATTTAAGTTAATTAGGCTCTAAAGCCAAATATAAAAAAGGAGAATTCACTATGAAATCAAATTTAACAAAAATTTTATGTCTTCTACTTTCATTAGTAATGGTTTTCTCTCTCGCAGCTTGCGGAGAGGCTGAAGACAGTGGTTCAACCCTTGACTTCGATGACGAAGCATGGGAAATCGAAGGTGTTGACGAAGACACCGATGCTGATGCTGATGTAGATACAGACGCTGATGCAGATGCTGATGATGACGCTGATGCAGATGCTGATGATGACGCTGATGCTGATGCTGATGCTGATGCAGACGCTGATGCTGATGCAGACGCTGATGCTGATGCTGATGCTGATGATGACACCGATGCTGATGATGACGCTGAAACTACCAGCAGCAAGAAAACTCAAAACACCAGCAGTAAGAAAAACAACACTAGCAGTAAGAAAACTCAAACTACTAGCAGTAAGAAAACTCAAACTACCAGCAGTAAGAAAACTCAAACTACTAGCAGCAAAAAGACTCAAAGCACAACAAATAAAAACAACAAAATTGAGAATCCCGATGAACTTTCTTTGAAAGAGCTTACCGCTAAAATCCCCACAAACCTTCGTGGTTCAACCGTTCACGTGTTCTCTTGGAACCCCGTTAAGGACGTAACCGGTGCTGAGAAGGTTGTTGCTGACTTCGAGAAGAAGACCGGCATCAAGGTTAAGTGGGAACAAGGTTCTTATGATAAGTATGACGAGACCATCGTTGCTAAGATTAACTCAGGCGCAGCTCCTGACATCATCCGTTACAATGGTCCTAACCCTGCAAGAATGAGCTTCACTCAAGATGTTGAGTCTGCTACCGGCTTCGACTTCTCCGGTGACATCTGGGATCCCGCAGTTTTAAAAGCTTACACCATCAAGAATAAGGTTTACGGTGTTAACATGAAGAACACCTTCAACAAACAACCTACAGTTGTTATGTATTTGAGATCTACCATCGAAAATCATCAACTTGAAGATCCTTACACCTTGTGGAAATCCGGCAAATGGAACTTTGATAAGTTCAAGGAAATGTGCCTTGACTTTAAAGAGAAAACCAACGGTTCTTGCGGTTGGATGAGTTCAAGACTTATTGACATTATGTGGTTCAGAGGCATTGGCTTCATTGAATATGATGGCAAAGAATATGTTAACAAAGCTACCGACGTTGAAGTTATCAACGCAGTTAAAGAAGTATGTAACTGGAGAGCTTCTGACATCCTTTCCGGTGGTGGTTCTGAGACCGATGCTTTCTGCGCAGGTAACTACCTCTTCTACTCCGATAACATTCTCGGCGCAAGAAGAAATGACTCTCTCCACTATGTAGAGCAAAAGAAGAACAACGATCTCTACTGTGTACCTTTCCCACAAGAAAGTGGCCACACCTATTATCAATCCTTCTCCGAGTCCGAAGCATTCGGTATTCCTAAGGGTGCTAAGAATCCTGAGGCTGTTTACTATTTCTTAAGATACTATCTTGACGCTAACAACTATGACAGCAAGATGTTCTTCTCTAACAACCAAATCCTCGAGGTTTACAACTGGTGTATTGCTCAAGAGAAACAACATCACACCATCGACAGATACATCACTGCATCTTACGATAAGAGAAACTGCGGTATTGAAGAGTTAATCCGTGGTGGTTTGCAAGCTGCTCAAGCTCAAAAAGAACTTGACTCTCTCTCTTCCAAATTCCAAATGTGCGTAGAGAAAGCAAATGACGCTATCAAAAAATTCTAATTAAACATTAAGGAGTGCAATTATGAAAAAAATATTAGCTTTTGCACTTGCTGTTATGTTAGTTCTTTTGTGCTGTGCTTGTGGCAAAAAAGATGACACAAAAAAGCCGGCCGGAAATAATTCTACTATAACCGGAAACGACTCAGTCGTTTCCGAGGTAGAATCCGAAGAAGAGGAACCTTCAGAGGACGAGGATGAGGAATCTTCTGAGGACGAGGAATCTTCTGAGGACGAGGAGTCTTCTGAGGATGAGGAATCTTCTGAGAACGAGGAGTCTTCTAAGAATGAAGAAACTCCTGAGGAAGAACCTGAGGAAGAACCTGAGGAAGAACCCGAGGAAGAAGAAACTCCCGAGGAAGAACCTGAGGAAGAGCCCGAGGAAGAAGAAACTCCTGAGGAATCTTCAAAAGAGGATACAACTAACAAAAACGGCTCTGTTACAGTTGGTGACACATTATACGAATCTGCAATCGTGGTTGAGGAAGAAAGCGTTAACTTCCAACCTGCATCAACAGGTGGTCTTTCCGGTTTGGAAACCGCTTGGAATGCAGACGTTTTAAAGAAAACAGGATATTCCGATGAACTTGCTGCAAAACGCAGAGAAGAAATCGTGAACACTCCTAACACAATGGACATTTACGGTGACAAAATCACCGGTACCGTTTATTATGTTTCCCCAAACGGTGACGATGCAAACGACGGTTTAACTCCCGAAACTGCAATTCAAACCCTTGATGCTGACTTCTTCTATATGAAATTAGCTCAGCCAGGCGACGCTGTTTTATTTGAGCGTGGCGGTGTTTGGAGAGTTACCAACAAGTTCAAGCCTTTAGCCGGCGTAACCTACGGTTCTTATGGCGAAGGTGCTAAACCTTCCTTCTATGCTTCACCTTATAACTATGCTAATCCATATTTCTGGATGCCTAGTACCCGTGAGAATATTTGGAAGATAAATATTGCTGATGCTGACGTTGGCTTGCTTGTAATTAACCACGGTGAGCACGTTGGCGTTAAGAGTCTTAACGGTTTGGTTACTATTAGCGACAACTTCGATTACTACTTCAATAAGAACGAAGACTTACTTTATATGTACTACGACGGTGGTAATCCCGGCAAGGTATTTGAAGACATCGAAATCGGTTTCAATATGCCTATCTTTGGTATCTCTAACCAAGAGAATGTAACTATCGATAACCTTACATTTAAGTATAGTGGTCGTTTCGGTGTTGATGCTGGTGGCGTGGACGGATTACGTATCACAAACTGTGAGTTCGGCTTTATCGGTGGCGCTATCCATAGTGGCACAACCCGTCTTGGTAACGCAATCCAAGTTTGGAACGGTGTTGACGGTTTCGTAGTTGATAACTGCTGGATTTACCAAATCTACGATACCGGTATTACCTGGCAAGGTGATAATGAATTTAAAGCAAGTCATATGAGTGACGTTTACAAGAATATTTACATGGAAAACAACCTCCTTGAGTACTGTGCAATGTCCTTTGAGTTCTGGCACGGTAACTGGGAGTATGACGACGACGGTAACGTTACTTATAAGCACAGTTTCGAAACTCGCGCTATTGTTGATAACTTCAGGGTTAAAAACAACATAAGCCGTTTACCCGGCTGGGGCTGGAGCGTTCAACGTCCTGACCCCATCGGTTCTCACTGGATGTCTTATGGACATATTTTCCCAAATGCAACAAACTGTGAAATTTCGGGTAATGTATTTGACTCGGCTTATGTGCATCTTGTTCGTTGGCAAATGAATACCGGCGATATTGATAAAGGTCGAAACGGTCAATGGGATATCAGTGGTAACTACTGGTATCAACAACCAAGCCGTGCTAATAACGGTATGTGGTACAACGGTAAACAGGATACTATAACAAGCCAAGCATCATGCGATAGCTCTGTTAGAGGCTTTGATAAGAATCCTGCTGAAATTAAATGGTTCGAATAGGCTAAATCTAATATCAGGGGGAAGCAGTAACCCTGCTTTCCCCAATAGATGGTAGATATTAGATTGTAGCCCCATATAATCTACCGTCTAACATCTATCATCTACGGCAAGGATGTAGGAATTAGACTGTTTAACCCTCAGCAATCCTTCGCTACGGCGAATTTATATATATAAAAAATCCTTAAAAAAGGAGAAATGAGAAAAATGAAAAAAATTCTTCGTTTATCTTTAGCGCTTGTGCTTACAATCAGCATGATTTTTTCGAGCTTGATTTTTGCAAGTGCGACTGAAGTTACTGACTTTGATTCTCTCAAAGCAGCCATCAGTAACGGCGGCGAAATCCTTATTAACAGCGATATTAATTATACCGAAAAGATGTCAATTAATAGCGGTAACACAATCATATTCAAGGGTAAAGGAACTGTAACCTTCCCAAATAACGATGGTATGGTTATTACCGGTAGTTCTAATGTTATTATTGACGGTCCTACCTTTGTTCAACCC
>JAZSPH010000026.1:0-16533 GCA_045537355.1 Acutalibacteraceae bacterium | reverse complement strand
ATGCAAGTTATAATGTTTGGAGTATATCAACTTGAGTAAGAAAAAGATACTTTGGATTATTTCTTTGGTAGTTGCCTTGGCTTGCTTTTTGTCTTGTATTGGATATTTTTTGATGGATTATATAAATTATAAATCCATTACCAACATTTCTGGAGCACAAGATACAACTTCAAATGTATCTAGCACAAAAAAAGAAGTACATGTTCCCGTTGACTTTAAAAAGTTAAAAAAAGTGAACGATGACATTTATGCCTGGATACGAATTCCTTATGCCGATAAAGAGGATGAATATATTGTCGATTATCCCATTTTGCAAAGCAAAGAGGATGAAGACAGAAGTTATTATTTAACCCATGATGTAAATCGTAAAAATTCTGCATATGGTTCAATATACACACAGGACTATAATAATAAAGATTTCAACGATTTTAATACATTGATATACGGACATAACATGAAAAATGGTACTATGTTCGGAACGTTAGACGAGTATACCAACCGTGAATTTTTTGATGAAAATCGTGAAATAGAAATTTATATGCCGGGTCGCATTTTAAAATATAAAATATTTGCGGCATATGTTTTTGATAACCGCCATATAATGCTAAGTTTTGATTTTGAGGATAAGGCCGAAAGAGAAATTTATTTAGATACAGTTTTTTCTAAAAGAAGTTTGTATAATTTTTTCGCTGATGATATCACTGTTGATACTGACGATAAGATTATCACTCTTTCAACCTGTACCAAATATGATAATAAGTTAGAACGATATTTAGTGCAAGGAGTTTTAGTTTATGACAGTGATGCCGACTCCTGAAGAAAATAACGAACTGCTATCAAAGACAAAAAAACCTATAAAACATAAAAAATTGATAATCATATTATCACTGATTTTAGTGTTTTGCATAACATTGGTTTCATCGTTTTTTATAATTGTGAAATTGGGTGAAATTCGCTTAAAAAACAGTTTGGTTTCTGCCGAAAAGGTTAAAGATGGTGATTCGGAAGAAAAATTCGATGTTGTTTACCATAAAGGGAAAAAATATAAATACAATGATGATTTAATCAACATTTTACTTATCGGAGTGGATGCCGATAACAAGGATAAAAAGTATCAAGGTCAAGCTGATGCTCTTTATTTGGTTTCAACCGATAATAAAAACAATAAGGTTAAAATCATCAGTATTTCCAGAAACACAATGTGCAATTTTGGCATGATTGGAATTGACGGGGAAGCTTATTCAACTGAGTATGGGCAAATTTGTTTAGCCTTTGCTTATGGTAATGATGATATTCAGTCTTCTGAGAATTGCGTCAATGCTGTATCGGATTTGCTTTACAGTGTTCCCATTAATGGTTACTATACTTTATATTTAGATGCTATTGCTGAGTTGGTTGATTCCGTTGGTGGCGTCGAAGTGGCCATTGATAAAAACGATGTTGACACAAAATTTTATAATTCAAATAAAAAATCTATTGTTTTGGATGGTAAAACGGCATATTCTTATGTTCAAGCGAGAGGCAATAGCAACGCTCCTCGAGTTACCAGACACAAGAAGTTTATAACAGGTTTTTTGGATTCAGCAAAGAAATCTATTGCGAAGGATTTGAGCTTACCCTTTAAACTTGCCGATAAAATGAAAAAGTATTCGGTAACGAATATTGATATCACAAGTGGTGTATATTTAGCAACAGAAGCCCTTGATTGGGATATGGAGTTTGTTAATATTAAAGGTGAGTATGGCATGGAAGAAGGTTGGGAAACCTATATTGTTGATGATGCCGACTTAAAAGATATTATTATTGGTAATTTTTACATTGAAATTTAACAATGTAATTTTATAAATTAAGCGGATTATCACCCGCATAAAGTGATAGAAAGGAAAGGCGATTTTTATGAAAAAGATTTTGGTTTTCGGTTTAGTTCTAGTTATGTGCTTAAGCATGGGTTTGACTGCATTTGCAGCAATTGGCGGATATGTTCAAAGCCCCACTAAAAACAAGGCTCCTACAGTAATTGAGGTTACTACTGAGACTCCTACCACTGAAAAGCTCATAATCACTGTTACTCCTTTTGCAGAGAGAAATAAACTTACCGGCGAAACTGCTGCAAACTTTAATGAAGCTCACGAAGACATTGTTGCTAATAAGAACATTGCTGCTTTAACTCCCGCTGTTGAGGCTGTTGCTAAAAAGGCAAACGTTAAGGTTGAAAACCTTGGAATTAGTGATTTGTTCGATGTTTCTGCTAACATGGAACTTACTAGCGCTGTAACAATTAAGTTAAATGCTGAGACTGCTAAACACTTTGTAGCTCTTTTACATTATCATAATGATACATGGGAAGTTGTTGAAAATGCAACTGTAAAGGATAATACTTTAACATTTACTGTTAAAGATCTTTCTCCATTTGCAATCGTTGTTGATAAAGAGAAGGCTGCTGTAACTGCTCCTTTAACCGGAGATAACGGTGTTGATTCTGTTGTTGCTGTTATGGCTTTAGTTTCTGCTTTAGGTATCGTTTTAGTATCTAAAAAAGTTGAAGCTTAATTAAAAATTAAACCTTTCAAACTGCCGAGTTTTGCTCGGCAGTTTTTTTGCATTTTTAACCATATAAAACTTTAATAATAAATTGACAAAATTATAATTTTGGTATATACTATATGTATCAAAAGTCTACCTATTTTTAATGTGTAAATGATTTTGATAGGAGTGCATCCTTTGGAAAAATTTATTATTAAGGGCGGTAAGAACCTAAGAGGTAAGGTTCGTATCAGCGGTGCTAAAAATGCTGCAGTTGCCATTTTGCCGGCAGTTTTGTTGACAAATGAAACCTGCATAATAGAAAACCTTCCCGAAATTTCCGATGTTGGCGCTATTTTGCGCGTTATCAAGGAATTGGGCGCTGATATTCGCTATTTAAATAGAGATACTGTTGAAATCAATTGTAAGAATGTAAACAGTCATATAGTTACAAAGCAGATGGCCGAAAATATGCGAGCTTCAAGTTATTTCTTGGGTGCTTTGCTTGGCCGTATGAACAAGGCTCGTGTTGCTCCTCCCGGAGGATGCGACTTTGGTGTTAGACCTATTGACCAACATATAAAAGGCTTTGAAGCTTTAGGTGCTAAAATGTCCTTTGAAAGCGGTATGGTTGATGGCAAAGCCTTCGCTTTGCAAGGTGCTTCCATCTATCTTGATGTGGTATCGGTTGGTGCTACTGTTAACATTATGTTGGCTGCTGTTAAGGCTCAAGGTTTAACCGTTATTGAAAATGCGGCAAAAGAGCCTCATATCGTTGATTTGGCAAACTTTTTAAACTCTATGGGCGCTAACATTATGGGCGCCGGTACCGGTGTTATTAAAATCCGTGGCGTTGAGTCTTTACATGGCACAACCTACAGTATTATTCCCGACCAAATTGAAGCGGGAACTTATATGACTGCTGTTGTTGCTACCGGTGGAGATGTTATTATTGATAATGTAATCCCCAAGCATTTGGAGTCCATTTCGGCTAAATTAAAGGAAATTGGCGCTATCATTGAGGAAGATGATGAGTTTTTACGAATTGTAATGGATAAGAGACCTTCCAAGTGCAATGTAAAAACGATGCCTCATCCCGGATTTCCTACCGATATGCAACCCCAAATCGCCACTTTACTTGCTATTGCAAATGGTACAAGTATTGTAACCGAAGGTGTTTGGGATAACCGATTTAGATATGTTGAACAGTTGACTCTTATGGGCGCTGATATTCAGGTTGACGGTAAATCGGCTGTTATAACCGGTGTTGAAAAATTGAAGGGCGCTCCTGTTAAAGCAGTTGACCTTCGTGCCGGTGCAGCAATGATTATTGCAGGACTTATGGCTGATGGCGTGACCGAAGTTGAAGATATTGTTTATATTGATCGTGGTTACGAAAATGTTGTTGAAAAGTTTAGCGAGTTGGGTGCTGATATCAAACGTGTATCAATTATCGAACCCGAAACCGTTAAATTTAAAGAAGCATAAAATTGGGGTTGTCCTTTAGGACAACCCTATTTTAAAAGGAGAAAATATGTCAAAAATATGCCCGCTTTATAGTGGCTCAACCGGAAATTGTACATATATTGGAACCCCTAATTGTGATATTTTAATTGATACGGGTGCTTCTTGCAAGGGTATTAGTGAAGCACTTTGTAGGGTTGATTCCGATATTAAAAATATTAAATATATTGCTGTAACCCACAGTCATGATGACCATATTAAGGGTCTAAAGGCAGTTTTAAAGAAAACAGGTGCTACATTAATTGCTACCCAAAAAACAATTGATATTATTCGTGAAAAAGGTTATATTACTGACGCAAATGAGTGTGTTGCCATTGATAACAGCGATTTTTCGGCAGATGATATTAAAATTTGCGCCTTTCCTACCAGCCACGATAGTGAAGGGTCTTGTGGTTTTAAAGTGATTTTGCCTGACGGAAAGACGTTTTCCCTTTGCACTGATACGGGTATTATAACTGACGAAATCAGGGAAACCTTAAATGGTAGCGACCTTGTGCTAATTGAATCAAATCACGATACCGAAATGCTTAAGAAAGGCCTTTATCCACCTTTCTTAAAGGTTAGAATAATGTCTGATAAAGGTCATATTTCTAATAGTGTTTGCGCAGTTGAGGTTGCAAGACTTTATAAATTAGGTACCAAACGCTTTATATTAGGACATCTAAGCCTTAATAATAACACACCTCTTTTGGCACAAAGTACCACCGAGTCGGTTTTAATGGACATGGGGGCTAAAAACGGAAAAGATTACCTTTTAAGCGTTGCAAAACCACAAAATAATGGGGTGGTTATTTTATGATTAAATGTAAAATTATCGCTTTGGGTTCTTTGAAGGAAAAGTTTTTCAAAGAAGCTTGTGCTGAATATCAAAAAAGGCTTTCAAGATTTTGCGATTTGGAAATTTGCGAGATTGAGCCTGTGCGATTACCCGATACTCCATCTACCGGCGAAATTGAAAATGCTCTCAAAAAGGAAGCCGACCAGATAATTAAAAAAATCCCTCAAAACGCCAAAGTAATCGCTCTTTGTGTTGAGGGCAAGGAAATGCCAAGTGAAAAATTGGCGGCCCAAATTGATGAAATTTCGGCAATAGGACAGGGGATCTGCTTTATAATAGGCAGTTCTTACGGTCTAAGTAACGAGGTCAAGAAAATGGCCGATTTAAGACTTTCCCTTTCTCAAATGACCTTTCCCCATAAGCTATTTAGAGTAATGCTTTTGGAACAACTTTACCGTGGTTTTATGATAAACCAAGGTTCACAGTATCACAAATAAAATAAAAGCCAACCTTAGGCGTTGTACCCGTAAGGACAGAAAAAGGCCCCCTTGTGTAAAGGGGGCTGGATTTTTGAAAAGCAAAAAGACTGGGGGATTGTTAAGAGCTGACAATTGACAATCCCTCCGTCAAAAATCAAAGATTTTTGCCACCTCCCTTTGCACAAGGGAGGCTTTTTAGTTTTGTCTTATACCATAACAAGCAGGACATTTGGGCACCAAATGTCACTTGTTAGGAGAACCTAAAACCCTTAACCTAACTCAAAACTAATTGCAGCCTGTTGTGCTATTCACAAAGTGCACCAATCAGAAAAGCCAAAAGAATTAAAATGCTCAGTCCGAAAAATCTTCGTAGGTTAAAAGGAAATTAGCATAGTATTGGAAAGAAAACTCGACAGCATTGTTTAATGTGTCTTGAACCTCTCTGCGTACGCGCTCTTCTATTTCGGTATCTTCTCTTGAATAATAGCCATACATCGTTGTATAAACCATTAATATGTGAGAGTAGATGGATGAAATATATTTATTTCTAACACGTTCTATGTTTGCTCCTTTTGCATTTATAAGTTTTTTAACTAGATTGGAATCCATATTAATTAGCACTTCTTCAATAGCGCCGTTACTATTAATTAGAGTTTTAACAATGCTCTCTGAGGTCATATTATAATCAGACCATTTTGCTTGTTCGGGGTCATCACTATATTGCACGACTCTTGTAAGTTTAGGTAGCGCAAGTTCTGGTTCTTCAACCGCTTTCTCTTTCGGTTCTTTTGGTTTTTGTGCTTCATCCTCGATTTTTATAAAAGCAACCACCTCATGCTCACCGGCAGAAGAAATCATTTTTACTGAAAGTTGAATGCTATCTCCAACTTCTGCTTCTTCTCTCGGCTCAACAATTACTTCCATTTCGCCCTCGCAAGGACCTGAAAATTGAACGCGCAATTTTGTTGAATCTTCGCTTGGCAAATGTTGGCCACCGCCTTCGCCGCCATGATTACCAAAATCTAAGGTCGTAACTTCTATAGAACCAGCATCATCAGAACGTGAAAGGAATGTGTTTTCCACATCCGTTTCAAGTGTGATTTTTCCTTTGCTTCCTTTGCGAATAACCTTAACAAAATCTTCGGAACTTTTTTCGAACCCTTTAATCTTAAGTAAGGTAGGATAGCGCTTAAGTTTTTTTGTTTCCTTCTTTTTTTCTTCCTTACGTTCTTCGGGAAGTATAGGCTTTTTAACTTTTTTAGTAAAAAACGAAAACGCTCCATTATTACCCGAAAACATTTTACGTATGTCTTGGTTGCCTTTGAGTTTAGAGAATAAAGATTGAACCATATCTTTATCTTCACCGGTTTCTCTAAATACTCGTCCTTTATACTCTTGTTCCTTTTGTTTTAAATGGGTATCGTTCGATAAAAGGTCAATTATGCTTTGCCGTAATTCTGTATAAAACTTACCTTGTTTCAATCTGTCGCGAGATGCCATAAACAACTCTTGACGTGCTGTTGTTCCTATTTGCGAACAATCAACACAAACAAGCATAAATTCTCTTAAATTTCTAAAACCTAAATCTTGCGAAATGAACGATTTAGGCTCAGCTCCTTGTGTTTGTCCGTTTAAGGTGTATATAACCGATTTGCCCAAAATAAATTCTGTATTCTTAGTTTCTCGATTAAACACATATACCTGCATAGGAATATTGCTGTTAAACAAATTGATTTGGAAGGTTTTTTGGAATTCAACGTGTTCGTTTGAGTCTAATGCAAGACGCGTTCTATTACCTAGCATAACCTTGGTTGAGGAGTGACCGCCGTAACCACGATTTTCGTAAATAAGTATTGGTAATGCTGATTCAAATAATAATGGGTTAAGGTCACGCCATAAATCAAGTGTTGCATCAGAAGAATGGGTTAATTGATATGAATACAATTTTACTACGGAACCACTTGTAAACTCAGTTTTGTTTAATCCCAAGTCAAGTTTTGGCTCATTGACAGAAGGAATTGTATCATCAATAACTAAATACTCATACCAAGTAAGTTTATATTTTGGTTCTTCTTCGGGTGTCAAAATATGTCTGCGAACAAGTGTAAAACCTATTAAACCATCACTATCATTAAGTTCGGAATTCCTTCGTGAGATAATCATCTGATAACGATGCTTGTCACCACAGAAGACTAGGGAACCGGTAGAACCCATATTATATTTACCTTGTACAAAAGGAACGTCATTTTTATTTCCGCGTGCGATAGATAAAAATGTGTTTTCAAAATTGGATGGATTTTGACCTTCGCCGTTATCATATATTGCTACATTAGGAGTTTTTCTATCATCGGTAAGAATGATTTGTATGTCTTGAGCGATTCTATTTCTTTCGCTTGCAGCAATATTTTCCCACTTGCCATTATCTACATTGAAAAACATTTTTGTTGCAGCATTAATTGTTTGAGGAACACGCGAGTCAGTTTTATCTTTGGGCTGAATCCCTCTTATCATACATTCTTTCATTAATATAGCATCAATTGAGTTTGTTAGTTTTTCAACCAATGCATTTTCCGGTGATGATTGTTGGTTTTCGAATGTACCAGCATTATTAAAATTATTACCATAAGGTTTCCAATACTCAGAAGAGTCTAAACCATATGAAAGAATAACTCCATACAAAGCATCTGCATTTGGTGCATTATAAAGGTCGAGTAGAAGTTTTTTATAATTTAAACCCATTTATAATACCTCCATTAAAACTTAAAACGAGTATCTTTATTTGAGTTTTCGGCGGTAAAGCGAGTTTTACTTGCTTTCAAAGCAGAATCTATTGCTGAAAACATTTTATCTACATCCTTTTGAGTATATTCATAATTATATTGATTAGAGCAATTTCCAAGTAATTCTATCATATCAATGATTTTCTGAGTTCTAGCCTCTGCGATTCTTATAAATCTTTCTCTATTAGTTTCTTTTCCCATAACATCCTCCAAAAATTTACATATTTCGATTATATTTTAAACTAATCGCTAATATTTGTCAATATAAATTTTAAATATTTTTTATATATTTGAAAACTATGAAAATATTTTTCGAATATTGTGTAAAAAAGAAAGTTTCACTTACCGAGATTAATCGATAAGAGGGTTTACCATATATAGTTCTGCGTTAATATCCTTAATGTAGTAGGAGAAACATTTTCGTTCAAAAAAAGAAAAACACCCCGTGTTCGATTGAACACGGGGTGTTTATTGCTTGTTTAGTAGCTGTATTTCAGCAAAGTTTCGGGGCGATCAGATTGCCCGAAAACCCGCATAAATACTGGTTTTTTCGAGACTTACTTGCTCGATTTAATTGCAGCCTGTGGTGCAATACGTCGGGCGATGAGAACAAATTTTAAAACTGTCCTTAATTGTACGCCCCTTAAAGGTTGGCTTTTTTCTATGCTCTGATTATTTGCGCATCTCCACCTGAAACGGTTTCGGCAGTAATAATAATCTTGGCTATTGTTTTGTCAGAAGGAGCTTCAAACATAAATCTTTGCAAAGTGGACTCAATAATAGAACGAAGACCACGAGCGCCGGTTTTACGTTCAACGGTGAGTTCGGCAATTTTGTCAATAGCATCATCGCTGAATTCGAGCTCAATTTTATCCATATTAAATAGAGCTTCGTATTGCTTTAAAATAGCGTTTTTAGGCTCTTTCATAATACGGATAAGTGTTTCCTTGTCCATGCCCTTTAGAGCAGTTATAACGGGTAATCTACCCACGAGTTCGGGGATTAAACCGAACTTGACCAAATCTTGGTGGGTGGCTTGGGTTGAAATATCGGTAGCCTCAAGGCTTTTGGGTGATTTAACATCAGCACCAAATCCTAAACTTGAACCACCTTGGCGTTTTTCGATTACCTTTTCAATGCCATCAAAAGCACCGGCACAAATAAAGAGAATATTGGTAGTGTCCACCTGAATAAAATCTTGTTGTGGATGTTTTCTGCCACCTTGGGGAGGAACATTAGAAACGGTTCCTTCTAAAATCTTTAAAAGGGCTTGTTGAACACCTTCACCGCTAACATCACGGGTGATGGATGGATTTTCCGATTTACGAGTAATCTTATCAATCTCATCAACATAAATGATACCACGCTCAGCCTTCTCAACGTCATAATCAGCAGCTTGGATGAGACGAAGCAAAATGTTTTCAACATCTTCGCCAACATAACCTGCTTCGGTGAGGGTTGTAGCATCGGTGATGGCAATCGGCACATCAAGGATTTTTGCTAATGTTTGAGCCAAAAGGGTTTTACCAACACCTGTGGGGCCCAGCATTAACACATTACTTTTATTTAGTTCAACCTCATTGTCGGTATTCTTGAAGATACGTTTATAGTGGTTATAAACAGCAACAGCGAGGGTTTTCTTGGTTTCATCCTGACCAATAACATATTGGTCAAGTTGGAATTTAATCTCTTGTGGAGTGGGGAGAACAAAGTCTTTTGCCTTGTCCTTCTTTTTTGAAGATTTGGCAAGGCTTTCATCGTCTAAGAGAAGGGAACTGCAAAATTCAATACAGTTGTCGCAAATGAAAACATTTGGACCTTCAATTAAACGGGCAACCTCATCCTGTGTCCTTCCACAAAAGGAACATCGAATTTCGGTATCTTTTTTGTTAGGCATTTTTTAACCTCTATCTTTTAGTAATAACCTTGTCAATAAGACCATATTCCATTGCTTCATAAGCCGACATAAAGTTATCTCTTTCGGTATCTTTTTCAATAACCTCTAAAGGTTTGCCGGTGTTTTCAGCAAGGATTTTATTTAAGTTTGCTCTGGTCTTTTCAATGTGGCTTGCGTGAATTAAAATATCGGTAGCCTGACCTTGAGCTTGACCTAAAGGTTGGTGAATCATAATTTCACTGTTGGGAAGTGCATAACGTTTGCCTTTGGCACCTGCGCTCAAAAGGAAAGCACCCATAGAAGCAGCCATACCCATACAAATGGTGCTAACATCACATTTGATGTATTGCATTGTATCGTAAATTGCAAGACCGGCGGAAACCGAACCACCGGGGCTGTTAATGTAAAAACTAATGTCCTTATCGGGGTCTTGACCTTCAAGATATAAAAGTTGAGCAATAATAACACTGGCTGACGCATTGTCAACCTGGTCGTTAAGCATAATAATTCGGTCATTTAAAAGACGAGAAAAAATGTCATAAGAGCGTTCACCTCTGCCGGTTTGCTCAATAACATAAGGTATCATAGTCATATCCATAGTAATAGTTCCTTTCTGTATTATATAAAACGCCGACATTAAAGCCGGCGTTTTTAATTACCTATAAAAAGTATTGACGGCTTTTAAAATATTTAATCAATTATTCTTCCGTCTTCTTAGTGGTAGTCTTTTTTGCAGTAGAAGTTGACTTTTTAGCAGTAGAAGTTTTCTTAGCAGCAGGTTTCTTTTCGGCCTTAGCTTCAACTTCGGTGATAACTGCGTTTTCTTTAATTAAGTCAATAGCTTTACCAACAGCTAAATCCTTAGCAATTTCCTCGGTGGGAACAGCGTTGCGAATTTGCTCAGCTTCCATACCGTAATCCTTAGCCATTTTCTCGATTTGAGCGTTGATATCTTCTTCGGTAGCCTCAATCTTTTCGAGTTCAACGATTTTTTCAAGAGCTAATCTGAACTTAACTTGAGATTCAGCTTGGGGACGGAAGGAGTTCTTAAACTCATCGATGGTAGCATTGGTGTATTGGAGATAGGTTTCAAGGTTAAGACCTTGAGATTGTAAACGATAAGCAAATTCTTCAACGCTTTGGTTTAAGCGATTTTCGAACATAGCCTCGGGAATTTCACCCTTGATGCTCTTAACGATTTGCTCAACGAGAGCGTTCTCAACCTCTTCTTCAGCAACTTGTTGCTTTCTTTCGAGAGCCTTTTTCTTAATGTCAGCTCTTAAAGCAGTAAGGGTATCAAATTCGCTTACATCCTTTGCAAACTCATCATCGATTTCGGGAAGTTCGCGAACCTTGATTTCGTGAAGTTTGCACTTAAAGGTTGCGTCTTTACCAGCAAGATTTTCAGCGCCGTATTCAGCAGGGAAGGTAACGTTAACGTCAAACTCTTCACCAATGTTTTTACCGGCAATTTGCTCTTCAAAACCGGGGATGAATTGACCGGAACCTAACTCTAAAGCATAACCTTCAGCTTTTCCACCGTCAAATGCCACACCATCGCAGAAACCTTCGAAATCAAAAGTAACGGTGTCGCCCATAGCAGCAACTCTGTCAGTAACTTCAACCATACGAGCGTTGCGCTCAGCCATAGCATTGATTTGAGCATCAACCTCAGCCTTGGCAACCTTAGCGATAACCTTATCAGCCTTTAAGCCTTTGTATTCACCGATTTCAATTTCGGGATAGGTGGTAAGGGTAACTTTAAAGTCAACGCCTTCTTCCTTAGAAATAGAAACCATGTCGAAATCCATTTGGTCGTTGATTACCTTAAGACCGGACTCAGCGATTGCTTCTTCAACAACCTCGCCATAGATAAGATTTAAAGCATCTTCAAAGAAAACTTCGCTGCCATAATATTTCTCAACGAAGGTGAAGGGAGCTTTACCTTTTCTAAAACCGGGAATGCTGATGTTTTTAGCATTCTTTTTGTAAGCGGCTTGGATAGCCTCTTGGAATTTTGCAGCATCAACAAGAATTTCTAATTCGTATCTGTTGGTACCAACATTTTTAGTAGCTTTTAAACTCATTTTTTATTATACCTCCGAAACAGTGGATAACCACTAACATAATTGATGTAATTATAACACATACTGCCGAAAATTTCCAGCATTTTTTTTAATTTATATAAAATATATAATTAAATTATCTTTATAGGGGTAAAATCAATGCAATCACACGATATTAAGTGGAAATTTATACCCTCAAACTCCTTAATAGCGTGATTTAAACCCGAGCCGTGAATATGACCATGGTAGACATCCTTGATATTATATTTTTGCAAAATATCTAAAATCTCACGACAAACATAATCGCCGTATACCGGCGGATAATGAAGGAAAACTAAAATCGGAAGTCCTGTTTCAAGGGCTGATTTAATTGATGTTTCAAGTCTTCCTGCCTCTCTTAGTAAAACTTTTTTGCTTCCGGAATTATCGTAAAACCAACCACGAGTTCCTGCTATTGCATAACCTTCAGCAATGAAACAGTTATTAAATAAAATTTGTGAGTCGGTAATATTGTTTTCTTTAAAGTAGTTGTTTATTTTGTTTTGGGTGCTCCACCATAAATCGTGGTTGCCTTTGATTAGAATTTTTTTGCCTTTTAATTTTTTTAAAAATTCAAAATCTTCTTTAGTTTCCTCAAGTTTAAGTGCCCAAGAAAGGTCGCCTGATAAAATGACAGTATCATCATCCTTAACCAAGCGATTCCAGTTTGCTAAAAGTTTGTGGGTGTGATTTTCCCAACCTCGGAAAATATCCATTGGTTTGTCGGTTCCAAAGGATAAATGCAGGTCGGAAATTCCAAAAATACTCAATGGATTTTCTCCTTTCTTTTGAATAATATGACCCGAATATCACATAATAACTATGACTTTTAAAGTCGGAAAGGATGGGACTTATAATGAATAATTCATGTGAGACCAAGTCTTGTATCAGCTGTAATGTTAAAAACTGTATGTACCATACCGAGAATGATACTTGCAGTGCAGGTAAAATTCATGTTGGTAACGGCGCAGCAGATTCTTCGAAGGACACTTGCTGTGACACCTTTAAGATGAAATAATTTTTCATTACAGTAAACGGGTATATTCGAATATACCCGTTTTTCTTACATATCAAATACCTTGATATTATAAACTTTTTTTCATAATTTTGCAATAAATTTATATCCGTTTTCAAAAAATATTTTGTCAAGAGAAGTCTTTTTAAGTCCTCTTTCCTCCAAATAGTGATAAAGAGAGGGGATATCTGATGTTTTTTGTAATTTTTCATCCATTTTCGCACCATCAAAGTCGCTGCCTAAAGCAATATTATTTTCCAACCTATTTTCGCAAAGATAAAAGATATTTTCGTATATTTTTTCCAAAACATTTTTGCCTAAAAAAGGTGGGTAAAATGTAAGACCGATAATGCCCTTTTTTTGGGCAATAAGGTGCATTTGTTCTAAGGTGAGATTTCTTTCATGAGGGTGGATTTCAAAAGAATTTGAGTGGGTTGCGATGGGGAAATCGGCAATTTCAATTGCTGAGTAAAAGGTCTTTTTATTTGCGTGGGAAAGGTCGGTGGCGATTTTAAGGTAATTTAATTTCTTAATGACTTTTTTGCCAAAATCGGTTAGGTTTTTATTGCTTTTGCAACCACCTCCAATGTCGTTTTCGCCGTTCCAGGTAAGGGTTAAAAATTTAATGTCGTCTTGCTTTAAAATGTATAGTTTTTCAAGGTTGTTCTCGATTAATCTTCCGCCTTCGACCGAAAAAATCGGTGTTAGGTTTTGGGGTTTGCCTTTAAGCTTTTCTTTTAAGTTTTCAAGTGTTTTTTGATAAATTTGGAAAGGGTTTTGAAGTGTGTCATCAATCCAAATAGCAAAGGTTTGAAACCAGTTTTCAAAGTGTTCGCCACCTTGAAAATTCACTGCTAAATCAGCATTTGTCAGGTTTTTATTTTGCTTAAATAGTTCAAAGGCTGTGTCACAATGAAAATCAAAAAAATTCATAATATCACCTAAAATGATTATATTAAAATTTTTTCTAAAAAAGAAATAAGGCAAAGGAAAAACCTTTGCCTTAAAATCAAACAAGTATATAAAGAAAAATTCCAATGAATTGTAAAAGTGAACCTAAAACTACAAACAGGTGGAATACCGAGTGGAAATATCTAACGGTTTTCTTACCTGCAATTCCGTAAAGCACAGCACCGATAGAATAAGCGATACCACCGGCCAAAATCCAAAGGAATCCTTTTGGAGTTAGAGCAGCAATGGCGTGTTTACCCGTTAGAATAATGCACCAACCGATTGCAATGTAACATATATTTGAAAATATGCTATACATTTTAAGGTCAACGGCATTAAGGGTAATTCCCAAGGCTGTCAACGCCCAAACAACTCCGAAAATTCCCCATCCTAAAAATGGGTTATATTCTCTTATGGCTGTTAGTGTGATAGGGGTATATGTTCCTGCGATAAGAAAGAATACCGAGCAGTGGTCGATTACCTGCATAACCTTTTTGGCGGTACCGTTTTTAAGTCCGTGATAAACACTTGACATAGTGTATAAAACCACCATTGAAGTACCATAAATAAAGGAGCCTACAATTTGGTAAGCATCCCCATTTAAAAAAGATTTTATAACGCAAAGTGCGAAGATAATAACACCTAAACCACCACCGACAATGTGAGAAACCATGTTAAAAATTTCTTCACCTTTTGTGTAGTCGGGGAGTTTACGGTCGATGAGTTTTGTTCGTTTCATTTAAACCTCAAAAAAAGCATAAAAATAATGTCTAAAAATGTCAAAACGATTTACATAAGTTATGCACTTAAATTATTATGACATTATGGTTTTACAAGTTTTCAACATAGTTTTCCACCGTTTTTAAAGGTGCAAACCTTGATTTTACCGAGATTTGGCACCGAAACGGTGGATAACTCCGTTAATAAAGTGGAAAACATAAAAGGTTGCTTTAGTTTACATAACAGTATTTTTTTCTAAAAGTTTGTCCATAATTGATGGGCCAAATTCAACAAAAATACCACTGTTTTTACATGTGGTTTCGTTAAAAGTATCAGCACCTTTATTAGCCTTCTTGCTGTCGTATAAAAGATAGGGAACTGGGTCGGCTGAATGGGTCTTGATGCAAAGGGGAGTTGGGTGGTCAGGCATTATTAAAATTCGGTAATCTTCGCCTGAATTTTCAAAATATTCTAATAGAAGTTTTAAGGAACGGCTATCGATCATTTCAATGGCTTTTACCTTGTTTTGAACTTCGCCACGGTGACCACATTCGTCGGGTGCTTCAAAGTGTAAATAAACTAAATCGGAACCGTTTTTGAAGGCTTCAATACCTGCAAGGGTCTTGGCTTCAAAATCGGTATCAATATATCCTGTTGTGCCGGGAATGTCGGGGGAATTCATACCACCACAAATTGCAATACCTTTTAAAAGGTCAACTGCGCTTAAAACTGTGGCACTAACCCCGTTTTTCTCTTTGAAGTTTTGAAGCTCAGGTTTAACACCTTCGCCCCAAAGCCAAATGGAGTTAGCCTCGTTTTCACCCTTTTTACGTCTTTCAATATTAACGGGGTGGTCTTTAAGAATATCATAACTCTTCTTCATTAAATCAATTAAGGGTTTAGCATTTTCGCTATTACTTAAATATTCTTTAATTACACGACCACTAATATCGTGGGGAGGAGTCATGGTGCCAAGTTCGGTCGTGCCATTGTCAACAACTAAGCAGTGGCGATAGCTAACACCACCATAGAACTTGTAAATCTCGTTTCCAAGTTCTTTTTCAATGGTTTCGATGATTTGGTGAGCTTCCTTGGTGGAAATGTCACCGGCACAATAATCAATCATTGTTTTGTCTTCATAATTTTCTTCATTAGAAAGGGTAACAATATTGCAGCGAAGGGCAACATCGGTATCCTTTAGATCAACACCGATAGAGGCAGCCTCTAATGGTGAACGGCCGGTGTAACAAACCTTGGGATCATATCCCATAACCGACAAATTAGCAACATCGCTACCGGGTTTTAAACCATCAGCAACGGTTTTGCAAAGACCGATTTCGGCAGTACGGCATAATTTATCCATAAATGGTTTATTGGCGCATTCCATTGGGGTTTTATTATTTAAAGCCTCGTGGGGAAGGTCGGCCATACCATCACAAAGTAATACTAAATATTTCATAAAATCACCACTTTAAATATATTATATTAATTATACATAATTAATAACTAAATGTAAACATTTAATTAAAATTAAAGCTCCCTCAAACGAGGGAGCAAATTTATTTAGCAGTTTAATTAGCCTAAGAATGCATCGTGAACAGCAGTAACTGCCTTGTCAGCGTATTTAGCATCAATAAGAACTGAAATTTTGATTTCGCTGGTAGAAATCATATGGATGTTAATACCTGCATCGGAAAGAGCTTCAAACATTTTTGCAGCAATACCGGGATGGCTTTCCATACCTGCACCGACGATAGAAAC
>JAZSPH010000052.1:0-4727 GCA_045537355.1 Acutalibacteraceae bacterium | reverse complement strand
ACTGCGCCACACCTCGATATCAAATTGTAACTGTTAAAGAGAAACGTTTTGGCAACCCTCTTGTGGTACCCAAAACTTTTTACGGCTTGGGGCGCCTAAAAGTTTTGACCACTGCGCTTCGTTATGCTCGCTTTTTCTCACATCGTGAGCGCTCGCAACCTCACCCAAAACTAGTGCGCTTTGGGCTGCGCCACACCTCGTTAACAATATTTAATTTAGACAGCTTAACTATTATATAGTAAACATTAATATTTGTCAATCTATTTTTTAATTTTTAATTCAAGCCTACATATAATATTGTGGGTGAAAATATGAAAAAGTATATAAGAGATTTTTTGTGGTATTTGATAGGCAGTATTTTATATTCAGTTGCTGTCGCTGTTTTTATTTCGGCAAACGAAATTTCTCCTGGTGGCATTACCGGTATCGCAACGCTATTAAATTTTACCTTAAAAGTTCCGACAGGCCTTACTTTGTGGATTTTAAATATTCCTATATTAGTAGTAGGTTATATTAAATTTGGTGGAAAATTTATCGTCAGCACCACCATCGCAACCAGTTTGGTTTCTTTTGTATTGATGGTGGTTGAAAAATATATTAAACCGTTTGAAGGGGATAAAATTTTAGCTTCAATATTTGGTGGTTGTTTATTAGGTCTTGGCATTAGTCTGATTATGCTTCATGGCGCCACTACAGGTGGTGTTGATATTATCGCTAAACTGATTAACAGGCGATTTAGACATTTTACTGTGGGCAAAATAATATTGGTATTAGATGTTGCAGTTGTATTACTTGCAGTTATCGTTTATAGAAATTTCGAAAGTGCTCTTTACTCGGTTGTAACAATGTTTGCTTCTTCTCGTGTTATGGATAGTATGCTTTATGGTGGTGATAGAGGCAAAGTAATATATGCTATAACTTCCAAACCATACGAAATTTGCAAAAGTATAGGTAGCGAATTAATGAGAGGTGTTACAATTTTTGACGTTACAGGTGGTTATACAGGAGAAAGTAGAAAGATGTTGATGTGTAGTCTTAGACCATTTGAGGTATCATCGTTTTACGCATTGGTTGAAAGATATGACCCAAAAGCCTTTATTATAGTTACTGAAGCAGGCGAGATAATTGGTGAAGGGTTTAAAAAATTTAACTAAACTAAAGAGTTAATTTTGGTCTAAAATAACGAAAGTATAAATTTGGAATGAAAAAATTTAAAATACCCCTTGATTTTTTTGTTTTTAGTGATATAATATTCTCTGTACCACAAGATATAGTATTGAGATTTCTAAATTTATGGAATATTTAGAGGAGAAATGAAAAATGAAGATTATTAAGAGAAGTGGAGCAGAAGTTGAATTTGACCCTCGCAAAATCGTTGTGGCGGTTACCAAAGCTAATGATAGCGTCGTTCCCAGCGCTCGTATGAGTGAGGTTCAAATCCGTCGAATTGCTGAGGACGTTGAAAGTGCCGCAATGAATATGAATCGTTCATTAAGCGTGGAAGAAATTCAGGATATGGTCGAGGACCAAATCATGAATCAACGTGCTTTTGAAGTTGCACGTCGTTATATAACCTATCGTTATACTCGTGCATTAGTGCGTAAATCCAACACTACTGATGAGCAAATTTTAAGCCTTATTGAGTGTAACAATGAAGAGGTTAAGCAAGAAAATTCTAATAAGAATCCTACTGTTAATAGTGTTCAACGTGACTATATGGCAGGTGAAGTAAGTAAGGATATTACCAAACGTATCCTTCTTCATCCCGACATTGTTGAAGCACACGAGCAGGGAATTATTCATTTCCACGATGCCGACTATTTTGCTCAACATATGCACAACTGTGATCTTGTTAACCTTGAGGATATGTTGCAAAACGGTACTGTTATTAGTGGAACATATATCGAGAGACCTCACACCTTCTCAACTGCTTGTAACATTGCTACCCAAATTATTGCACAGGTTGCTTCTTGTCAATATGGTGGTCAAAGTATAAGTCTTGCTCACTTGGCTCCTTTTGTTGACATTAGCCGTAAAAAGATTTATGGTGAGGTCGAACAAGAACTTAAGGGCATTATTCCGGACATTTCTGCTGAAAAGATTGCTGAAATCACCGAGAAAAGACTTCGTGACGAGGTTAGAAAGGGCGTTCAAACTATTCAATATCAGGTAGTTACCCTTATGACCACTAACGGCCAAGCTCCTTTTGTTACTGTATTTATGTACCTTAACGAGGCTAAGAACGAGCAGGAGAAGGCTGACCTTGCATTAATTATTGAAGAAGTATTAAAGCAACGCTATCAAGGTGTTAAAAATGAGAAGGGTGTTTGGATTACTCCTGCATTCCCCAAACTCATTTATGTACTTGAAGAGGATAATATCAAAGAAGGAACAAAGTATTGGTATTTGACCCAACTTTCAGCAAAATGTACTGCTAAAAGAATGGTTCCTGACTATATTTCCGAGAAGGTTATGCTTCAAAATAAAATCGATAAAAACGGAGAGGGCCACTGCTATACCTGTATGGGTTGCAGAAGCTTCCTTACTCCTTTTGTTGATGAAAATGGCAAACCTAAGTATTATGGCCGTTTCAACCAAGGTGTTGTAACCGTTAACCTTGTTGATATCGGTTTGTCCGCTAACAAGGATATGGATAAATTCTGGGATATTTTTGACCAAAGAATGGAACTTTGCCATCGTGCACTTCAATCCCGTCACGAAAGACTTACAGGCACCGTTTCTGATGCTGCTCCTATCCTTTGGCAACATGGTGCATTATTGCGCCTTAAGAAAGGTGAAACCATCGACAAGTATCTCCACGGCGGTTATTCAACCCTTTCTCTCGGTTATGCCGGTCTTTGGGAGTGTGTATATGCACTAAACGGCAAGAAACTTACCGAGCCCGAAGGTGAAAAACTCGGTCTTGAAATTATGAAGAAACTCAACGAGTATACTGCCAAGTGGAAGGCTGCCGAAAACATCGATTACTCCTTGTATGGCACACCACTTGAGAGTACAACTTATAAGTTCGCCAAATGTTTACAAAAACGTTTCGGTAAGGTTCCTGGTGTAACCGACAAGAACTATATCACAAACAGTTATCATGTTCATGTAACCGAAGATATTGATGCTTTCGATAAATTAGCACTTGAGGCTAAATTCCAAGCATTATCTCCCGGTGGCGCAATTTCTTATGTTGAAGTTCCCAATATGCAAAATAACCTTGATGCAGTTCTTTCGGTAATGCAGTTTATTTATGATAATATCATGTATGCCGAACTTAATACCAAGAGTGACTATTGTCATATTTGTGGTTTTGACGGCGAAATTGCTATCGAAGAAGTTGACGGCAAACTTATTTGGAAGTGTCCTAACTGTGGCAACACTGACCAGGATAAGATGAATGTTGCTCGTCGTACTTGTGGTTATATCGGTACTTAATATTGGAACCAAGGAAGAACTCAAGAAATTCAAGAAAGAGTTTTACATTTATAATGATTGTTGTTTTTCGAAACGCAAAAAAGCGCTTCGAAAAGCCACTTGAAAAGTGGCTTTGGCAACATTGAATTTTTCTAAATTCAATGTTGCACAACACTCATTGCAATGGATATGAACAAATTTCAAAAGAAATTTGTTACAAAATAAAAAATTTTGTGTCGAAACATTTTTGTTTCGACTTATCATAACCATTATAATTAATTTGACATAGCACCTTCGGGTGCTATGTTTTTGAGGAAATTTTATGAATTATGCGGTAATTAAAAAATTTGATATTGCCAACGGACCCGGTTTTAGGGTAAGTTTATTTGTTAGTGGTTCCCGCCATTTTTGTAAAAACTGTTTTAATTCCGAGGCTTGGGATTTTAATTATGGTAATCCTTTTACTGATGAGGTTTTAGAAGAAATTTTGAAAGCCACTGAGCCCGACCACATAACGGGATTTTCGGTTTTGGGCGGAGAACCTTTTGAACCTGAAAATCAAGCCGATGTTTTAAAAACAGTTAAGGCAATTAAAACCAAATTTCCCAATAAAAGTGTTTGGATTTATACAGGTTTCCTTTTTGATGAACAACTGCTTAAAGGAACTGTGGGTGATATTGAAACTGTTAAAGAAATTTTCAAATATACCGATGTTTTGGTTGACGGAAAGTTTGTTGAAGAACTAAAAAGTCCCGACCTGCTTTTCAGAGGCTCTTCTAATCAGCGAATTATAGATGTTAAAGCCTCCATACTTCAAGGGGAAACCATTTGGCTTGACGGAAAATGGGAAAGAAGAATGGGAAGCGGAAATATTTACGAATAGGAGTTTAAAATATGATTAAGGTTAACTTCAAAAAATTAAACGAGGAAGCCACCCCTCCTACCTATGGTAGTGAATTTGCTGCCGGTGCCGACCTTTACGCTTGTGAAGGCGGCGAGATTACAATTGAAGCAGGGGAAACAAAACTTATACATACAGGACTCTCATTAGAAATCCCTGAGGGTTATGCAGGTTTAATCTATGCTCGTAGTGGCATTGCAACCAAAAGAGGTTTGGCTCCTGCGAATAAAGTGGGTGTTATTGATAGCGATTACAGAGGCGAAATTATGGTTGCTCTCCATAATCATTCCTCATCTGCCCAAACAATTGCCGACAAGGAAAGGGTTGCCCAATTGGTAATTACACCCTTCTTAAAGGTGGAGTATACCGAGACCGAAGAACTAAGTGACACTGTTCGCGGTGAAGG
>JAZSPH010000019.1:0-25121 GCA_045537355.1 Acutalibacteraceae bacterium | reverse complement strand
TACGGTTACGGTCTTTCTTCGGTTAGATTTATTTGTGGAACCCAAGAGTTGCACAAGAATTTAGAGAAGAAGTTAAGTGCATTTTTAGGCACCGAAGATACCATTCTTTATTCTTCCTGCTTTGATGCAAACGGTGGTCTTTTCGAGACCTTGCTTACCGACGAAGATGCTATTATCAGTGATGAATTAAACCACGCAAGTATTATCGATGGTGTAAGACTTTGCAAGGCTAAACGCTTCCGTTACAAGAATAATAATATGGAAGATTTACGCGCAAAACTTGAGGAAGCAAAGGACTGCAGAATTAAACTTATCGCTACCGATGGTGTTTTCTCCATGGATGGTATTGTTGCTAACTTAAAGGCGATTTGCGACTTGGCTGACGAGTATGATGCTCTCGTTATGGTTGATGACAGCCACGCAGCAGGCTTTATGGGTGATACCGGTAGAGGTACTCCCGAATACTGTGGCGTAAGTGGTAGAGTTGACATTATCACAGGTACATTTGGTAAGGCTTTAGGTGGCGCTTCGGGTGGTTTCACTTCAGGTAGAAGAGAAATTATTGACCTTTTACGCCAACGTTCTCGTCCTTATCTTTTCTCAAACACCATGGCTCCCGCAGTTGTTGCAGGTTCCATTAAGGTTTTGGAAATGCTTGAAAGCGATACTTCTATAAGAGAAAAACTTTTCTCTAACACCAAATTATTTGCTAGAAAGATTAAGGAAATCGGTTTGGATGTAATCGATGCAGGAACACCTATCATCCCTGTTATGCTTTACGATGAGCACAAGGCGGTTGAAATGGCTAAGAGAATGATGGAAAAGGGCGTTTATGTTGTTGCCTTTTCTTATCCTGTTGTTCCCCGTGGCAAAGCAAGAATCAGAACCCAAATGTCGGCAGCTCTCAGCGAAGAAGACATCCTTTATATTGTAAAGTGCTTCAAAGAAGTTAAAAAGGAAATGGGATTATAAACTGATGAACAATTCGGTTGTGATTTACATTATGGAAATTGTCGGCACAGTGGCTTTCGCTGTGTCGGGTTCCTTGGTGGCAGTCAAAGGAAGTTTGGATTTGTTCGGTGTAATTTTTGTTGGTTGCATAACGGCTGTTGGCGGTGGAATTTCCCGTGATGTTTTAATGGGCAAATTTCCCCCTAACATTTTTTCCAACACCGGGTTTTTAGCCCTTGCGGCAGCAACCTGCGTTTTAACCTTTATACTTTCTTACAAAAAACGAAAATCTTTTGGAGATTTCAAAAAGCGACTTGAAATTGTCAACAATTTCTTTGATGCTATCGGACTTGCAGCCTTTACCATCACAGGTATAGAAAGCGCTATTCATTGCGGATTTTCAAAGCTTCCCGTGTTTGCGATTTCCATGGGTGTTTTGACCGGCATCGGTGGTGGAATTTTAAGGGATGTTTTGGTGGATAAAACCCCTTATGTTTTAAGGAAACATATATACGCCTTGGCATCGGCCTTGGGAGGTTGTTTGTATTTCTATGCGAGAATTTTCATAAATAAAAGTCTTGCAGCTTTTGTTTCGGTTGCTATAATAATACTTATAAGAATTATGGCAACCAAGTTTCATTGGAAATTGCCAAAGATTAATCTTGAAGAATAAAATCGGAGGACAACAGAATGACCATACAGCAATGTAAATATATTTTAAAAATTGCTGAATGCGGTTCTCTTAATGAGGCTGCAAAGCAGTTGTTTGTGGCCCAATCAAGTCTATCGGTTAGTGTTAGAACCTTGGAACAAGAATTGGATATCAAGATTTTTGAACGTGCAGGAAGTGGTGTTTGCTTAACCGAGGAAGGTGCCGAGTTTGTAAGATACGCAAAACAACTCGCCGAGCAGAACGATTTTATTATAAATAGATATTCTCGCAAAGAAAACAGCAAACGGTTATATGTTTCCACCCAGCATTATGATTTTGTTGCCAATATTTTCGGTGATTTGGTTAACGAAACTACCGATGAATACTATGATTTTTCCTTAAGAGAAATGAAAACTTATGATGTTATAAGAGAGGCCGAAACAGCCTTTTGCGACATCGGAATCATCGCTATTAAGGCCAGTGATTTGGGCATTATGAATCGATATTTCAAAAAAAGAAATTTGTCCTTCACCCCTTTCTTGGAGGCTGACGGACACATCTTTGTTCGCAAAACACATCCTTTGGCAAACAAGTCCAAAATAACATTGGAAGCGCTAAAGGAATATCCTTATGTTTCCTATGAACAAGGGGAACATAATGTTTCCTTCTTTGCCGAGGAAATAGTAGATATTCGCAGCAATAAGCATATAGAAATCAGCGACCGAGCAAGTCTTATGAACGTCTTGCTTTCAACCGATTGCTACACGGTTGGAACAGGCATTATGCCTTCTTTGCTTAACGAAGGAAGAGTAGTAAGTATACCCTTCGAAAGTGAAGATCACTACACAATAGGCTATATTTTAAGAAGTGACATTAACACTTCGAAACTTACTAAAAAGTTTATAGATATGCTTAAATCGACAGCAAAAAACTATGTTGCCGATTAATAAAAAGGAGGATAACAGTGAATTATATAAGTACAAGAGATAAATCAATAAAGGTTTCGGCAGCCAAAGCCATTGCCCAGGGCATTTCGGTAGAGGGAGGACTTTTTGTTCCCGATACCTTCCCTTGTTTTACAGAGGATGATTTTAACACCCTTAAAAAGTTGGATTATAAGGGCAGAGCAAAGTTTGTTTTGGGAAATTTCCTTAACGACTTTACTGAGGAAGAGTTAAATTATTGCGTTGAAGGGGCATATACAGGCACCTTTGATAACGAGCAACCGGCTCCGATTTTTACCGTTGGTGAAAACCAAAAAATCCTCGAATTGTGGCACGGTCCCACCTGCGCATTTAAGGATTTGGCATTGCAAATTTTGCCTTATTTGCTTGTTGTTTCGGCTAAAAAGTTTAACGGCGATAAGAAAACCGTTATCTTGGTTGCAACTTCGGGTGATACAGGAAAAGCTGCTTTGGAAGGCTTCAAAGATGTAGAAAATACCGAGATTTTGGTCTTCTATCCAAGCGATGGAGTAAGCCCAATGCAAAAATTGCAAATGGACTCCCAAAAGGGCGAAAATGTGCATGTTTGCGCCATTGAAGGCAACTTTGATGATGCTCAGTCGGGTGTTAAAAAGATATTTACCGACAGCGTAGTTAAGGAAAAACTCCTCGAGAACAATATGCTTTTCTCTTCGGCAAACTCAATTAACTGGGGTCGTCTTGTTCCTCAAATTGTTTATTACATTTCGGCTTACTGTGATTTACTCGCCGAGGACGAAAGTGTTAAAGAAGAAGGCTTTAATGTCGTTGTTCCAACAGGTAACTTCGGTAACATTTTGGCGGCTTACTATGCTAAGAAAATGGGTGTTCCCGTAAACAAACTTATTTGTGCTTCTAACGCTAACAATGTTCTTACCGACTTTATAAGAACAGGTGAATACAACCGTAACCGTGATTTTTACACCACAATTACTCCTTCAATGGATATACTTATTTCCAGCAACCTTGAGAGAATGCTTTTCGAATTATCGGGCAATGACGACAAGAAAATTGCCGAAATTCAAAACCAACTCGCCACCGAAGGAAGATATACAATTGATGGCGAAATCAAGGAAAAACTCGGGCAGTTATTCTGGGCCGGTTGTTCTGATGACAAGGCAACATTGGAGACTGTGGCTAAGTATTTCAAGGAATACGGTTATCTTGCCGATACCCATACTGCCGTTGCATTGGGTGTTTATAACCAATATTTAGAGGAAACCGGGGATAATCGCAAGGTGGTTATCGCTTCAACTGCTTCTCCTTATAAGTTTGTAAGAAGTGTGCTCGAGGCTGTGGACGGCAAGGTTTCTGATAACGAATTTGAAAATGCAAAAGTTCTTTCCGAAATCTCAAAAACCCAAGTTCCGGCTCCCATTAAAGCCCTTGAAAATGCTACTGTAAGATTTAAGGAAATTCGCCAAAAAGACGATATGTTAAAGGCAGTTTACAGTGCATTAAAAATCGAAAATTAAGACTGAAAATCAAAACGAAGTACCATTTGGGGCTTCGTTTTTTTATACAACAAAATTGTTATTTATATATGTATTATAATATATATTGCTTTTTATTTTAATTTGTTGTATAATGTATTCTGTATAATAGCGCAAAGTGTGTTTAATGAAAGGTGATTTAATTTATGTATCGCAAGTTTTTTAAAAGGTTTGTGGATATAGTACTTTCTCTTATAATTTTGATTATTTCTTCCCCGATTTTACTAATCAGCGCAATACTTATTAAACTTGAATCGGAAGGTCCCGTGATATTCAAACAGAAGCGTTTGGGACTTCATGGAAAAGAGTTTTACATATACAAATTCCGTTCAATGTGTGTTGGGGCTGAGAAAAGTGGAGTTTATTCCGACAATAAGGATACAAGGGTTACCAAAATCGGTAAAATTTTAAGAAAGACCAGTATTGATGAACTTCCCCAAGCAGTAAATGTTTTAAAAGGGGATATGAGTTTTATAGGACCCCGACCTCCCCTTACATATCATCCTTGGCCCATCGAAGAATACAGTGAAGAACAATTAAGAATGTTTGAAGTGAGACCCGGTATTACCGGTTGGGCGCAGGTTAACGGCCGAAAGGCTGTTGAGTGGAACAGGAGAATTAAACTTAATGTCTGGTATGTGGATAATCTTTCCCTTTGGCTTGATATTAAGATTTGTCTCCTCACTGTTTTTAAGGTTTTCACCAATGCTGATAATGAAAATGTGGGCGAAACCGTAACAAAAGAAACTGTTAATAAGTAGGGTTAAATTATGTCCTTTAAATTGATGTACATCACTAATCGCACCGATGTTGCGAGCATTGCCGAAGATGCAGGGGTTGACCGAATTTTCGTTGACCTTGAATATATCGGCAAGAACTTGCGCCAAGGTGGAATGGATACGGTGCAAAATCGCCATACCCCCCAAGATGCGAAAAATATTAAAAATGTTTTAAACAAGGCTCAATTACTTGTGCGTGTAAATCCTGTGCACGATGCAACTAGCGATTACACCTCAACCGAAGAAGAAATTGATGCAGTGGTAGAGGCAGGGGCCGATGTTATAATGCTTCCTTACTTTAAAACTGCCCGTGAGGTTGAAAGGTTTATTTCGGCAGTGGGTGGCCGTGCCAAAACAATGCTTTTGTTCGAGAGTGTTGCTGCTGTGGAGAATATTGACAGTATTTTGGCGCTTAGTGGCATTGACGAAGTTTATATCGGTCTTAACGATTTAAGTTTGGATTTGGGCAAAAAGTTTTTGTTCCAAATTTTAGCCGATGGTACTGTTTCAAAAATCGCTCAAAAGTTTAAGGAAAAGAATTTACCCTTCGGCTTTGGTGGTCTTGCCACATTGGACGGTGGCGCTTTGCCCGGAAGTAACGTTTTGCCCGAGCATTTTGCTTTGGGTTCCACTTGCGTTATTCTTTCCCGAGCCTTTTGCAACACAAACCTTATAACCGATTTAGGAGAAATAAAAGAAATTTTCCAAACGGGAGTTAAAAGCTTAAGAGAATATTACGAGTTTTGTTCAAAGCAAAAAGATGAGTTTTTTGTAAAGAACCATAAAGAACTACAAGAAAAAGTAGCAAAAATTTGCGAATAGAGGTTATGAGATGAACTTACTTGTTACCGGCGCTTTTAATTGTCGGAAGGCTGATTTGCAAGAGTTGTCAAGTATGGGTAACGACGTTATTTTCCACCAAATGGAAAGTGAAGATTTGCCCTGTTCTTATAGTTGGGTGGAAGGTGTTATTTGTAACGGACTCTTTTTGCACCACCCTATAGAGAAATTTGAAAATTTAAAATATATTCAACTCACAAGCGCAGGTTTTGACCGAGTTGATATGGAATATATAAATAAAAAGGGCATTGAAATTCATAACGCCCGTGGGGTTTACAGTATTCCAATGGCCGAATTTGCTTTGTGGGGTGTTTTGGAACTTTTAAAGCAAGGATCTGCCTTTTTGGAAAACCAAAAGGCTCACAAATGGGAAAAACTTCGTGGTCTTAAAGAACTTTTTGGTAAAACGGTTTGCGTTATAGGTTGCGGAAATGTGGGCAGTGAGTGTGCTAAGCGTTTTAAGGCTTTTGGAACCCGTGTTTTAGGTGTTGACATTGTGAAACCTGAAGCCGAGTTTTATGACCAATACTTCCCCTTTGAAAAGATGGGAGATGCTTTAAAGGAAGCCGATATTTTGGTGCTTACCTTACCCCTTACAAAGGAAACCGAAAACTTATTTGACAGCAAAACCTTTGCTTTTTTGAAAAAGGGAGCTTTGCTTGTTAACATTTCGAGAGGTAAGGTCTTAAATCAGCAGGATTTAATTACTGCTTTGAGTGACGGCAAACTTTCGGGAGCAGTTTTGGATGTTTTCGAAACCGAGCCTTTGGAGGAAAACAGTCCCTTGTGGGATATGGAAAATGTGATTATTACCCCTCATAACAGTTTTGTGGGTGAGAGTAACCTTTCAAGACTTAGAGAGGTTATATTTGAAAATTTAAAGTCTTAAAATTGGGGTGTGGATTTGAAATTTATTCTCATTTCCCCGAAAAACCGAACGGTTTATAATTTTCGGGGTGACTTGATTAAAGATATTGTCAAAAAAGGGTACGAGGTTATTGTTACCGGCCCTGACAATACGGATGTTGAAAAGATAACGGCTTTGGGAGCGACTTTTAAGGAAATCCCCATGAACAAAACGGGGACAAGCATTGTGGGTGATTTGAAATATCTCTTCAAGCTTTTCAAACTCTTTAAAAGTGAAAAACCTGATGTGACCTTAGGGTACACGGTAAAACCTGTGGCCTATGGCGCAATAGCCGCAAAACTTGCAGGGGTTAAAAATATTAACAGCATGGTTACCGGTGGTGGATATACCTTTACTGCCAAAACCACCAAAGCGAAAATTTTGGGATTTGTTGTCAGAACCCTTTATAAAATCGGCTTCGCTTGTGCCGACAAGGTGATTTTCCAAAACCCCGATGACCTAGATGAGTTTTGCCAAAGAAAATTGGTAAGAAAAGAAAAATGCAGCGTTGTAAACGGGTCGGGGGTTAATATGGTTCATTTTATGCCCGAACCACCACCCGAAACCATTACATTCTTTATGCTGTCGAGACTCTTAAAAAGTAAGGGTGTTGCCGAGTATTTGGAAGCGGCTAAAATTGTTAAAGCAAAATATCCCGAAACAAGATTTTGTTTGCTTGGTAAATACGAAACGGCTATGCAAGACGCCCTGTCAAAAGAATATGTCGAAGAGTTTATAAATGACGGCATAATAGAGCGTTTTGAGGAAACAAGTGATGTTAGGCCTTTCTACGCTAACTGCAGTGTATATGTTCTGCCGTCCTATCGAGAAGGAACACCCCGAACGGTGCTTGAGGCTATGGCAATGGGCAAACCGATAATCACCACCGATACTAATGGTTGTCGCGAAACGGTGAAAGACGGTGTTAACGGATTTTTAGTTCCCGTGGGGGACAGTGAAAAACTGAGCCTGTCTATGATAAAGTTTATAGAAAATAAAGATTTAATCAAAACTATGGGCGAGGAAAGTTTAGTTTACGCAGCTGAAAAATTTGAGGTTAACAAGGTTAATATTCAAATGTTAAATATTTTAGAAAATAAAGGTGAGGTAATTTAAAATGTCTTTGTATGAAAAAATTAAAGCTAGAGAAGAATCCATTTCCCTTGTAGGTTTAGGTTATGTTGGTATGCCTATCGCTATTGAATTTGCAAAGCGAGGCGTAAATGTTATTGGTTACGACCTTAACAAGGCTAAAATCGAAACCTATAAAGCAGGTATCGACCCCACAAATGAGGTGGGAGATGAGGCAATTCGTAACACCACAGTAGAGTTTACCAGTGACGAAACCCGTCTTAGAGATGCAAAATTCCACATTGTGGCTGTTCCAACACCCGTTAATGATGACCATACCCCCGACCTTACCCCTGTTGAAGGCGCTAGCCGTATCGTTGGTAGAAACCTAACCAAGGGCGCTATCGTTGTGTTTGAGTCTACCGTTTATCCCGGTGTTACCGAGGATGTTTGCGTTCCCATTATGGAGGCCGAGTCGGGTCTTAAATGTGGCGTTGACTTTAAGGTTGGTTACTCTCCCGAGCGTATCAACCCGGGTGATAAGGTTCACCGTCTTGAAACCATTGTTAAAATCGTTTCGGGTATGGATGCTGAGACTCTTGAAGAGGTTGCAAAGGTTTACGAAATTGTGGTTGACGCAGGTGTTCACAGAGCATCTTGCATTAAGGTTGCCGAGGCTGCAAAGGTTATTGAAAACAGCCAACGTGACATTAACATTGCCTTTATGAATGAACTTTCCATCATCTTCAATAAGATGGGCATTGATACCAAGTCGGTTTTAGAGGCTGCAGGTACAAAATGGAACTTCCTTAAGTTCTATCCCGGTCTTGTTGGTGGTCACTGTATCGGTGTTGACCCCTACTACTTAACCTATAAGGCTGAACAATTAGGTTACCACAGCCAGGTTATCCTTTCGGGTAGAAGAATTAACGATGATATGGGCAAATATGTTGCCGAGAGCATTGTTAAAAACCTTATTAAGGCCGATGTTGCTATTAAGAGCGCAAAGGTTGCAATTTTAGGTTTCACCTTTAAGGAAAATTGCCCCGACACAAGAAATACAAAGATTATTGACATTTATAACGAACTTAAGGAATACGGCATTACTGCTACCGTTGCTGACCCCACTGCTGATAAGGCTGAGGCAAAGCACCTTTATGGTATGGAATTTGTTGATATGAGTGACATTAAGGACTGCGATGCTGTTATTTTGGCCGTTGCTCACGAAGAATTTAAGGATTTAACCGAGGCTGATTTCGACAAGATGTTTAAGGCAGGAGACAATTCCAAGAAAGTTCTTGCCGACATTAAGGGACTTCTTGACCGTACACAATACGAAAACGCTGGATATATTTACTGGAGATTATAATTATGGGTTACAAACATTTAAAATTCCCCGAAAATTCACTCTTTTTAGTAACAGGTGGAGCAGGTTTTATCGGCTCCAACCTTTGCGAAGCAATTTTGAATTTAGGTTATAAGGTGCGCTGCCTTGATGACCTTTCAACCGGCAAACAAGAAAATGTTGATATGTTCCAAGACAACCCCAATTATGAGTTTGTTAAGGGCGACATTAAGGATTTGGATACCTGTATGAAGGCTTGTGAGGGCGTTGACTTTGTTCTTAACCAAGCTGCTTGGGGCAGTGTTCCAAGAAGTCTTGAAATGCCGATTTTCTATTGCAAAAACAATATTGAAGGCACCCTTAATATGTTAGAGGCTGCCCGTCAAAATGGTGTTAAGAAGTTTGTTTACGCATCAAGCTCTTCGGTTTACGGCGATGAGCCAAAACTCCCCAAAACCGAGGGTGTTGAGGGTAATTTGCTTTCTCCTTACGCTTTAACCAAGCGTTGCGATGAGGAGTGGGCAAAACTTTACACCATGCATTACGGACTTGATACCTACGGTATGCGTTACTTTAACGTGTTTGGTAGAAGACAAACTCCCGACGGCGCTTATGCTGCTGTTATTCCGAAATTTATCAAGTTGCTTTTAAAGGGCGAACAACCCACAATTAATGGCGACGGTAAGCAAAGCCGTGACTTTACCTATATTGATAATGTTATCGAGGCAAACTTAAAGGCTTGTTTGGCTCCCAGTGAGGCTGCAGGTGAGGCTTTCAATATCGCTTTCGGTGGCCGTGAATATTTAATTGATATTTACTACGGCTTGACCGAGGCTTTAAAGGTTGATATCGAGCCAAACTTCGGTCCCGACCGTAAAGGTGATATTAAACATTCCAATGCTGATATTTCCAAGGCAAAGCGCTTACTGGGTTACGACCCTGATTACAGTTTTGCCGATGGCATTAAACTCGCAATAGAGTGGTATAAGGAAAATTTATAATTTCGAGGATTTGAAATGATTGATTTAAAGAAAATTTTAGGCGCAAATTTCAGAAGAAATATGAGATATGTGCTATCCTTCGTGCCTGATAAACTATATTTACAAATTCATTATTATCTCACAACAGGAAAATTCTTAAATTTCAAAAACCCAAAGGGTTTTTGCGAAAAGTTGCAGTGGTTAAAGGTTAACGACCGAAGACCTGAATACACAAAACTTGTGGATAAACTTGCTGTTCGTGAACATATAACCGAAGTTTTGGGTGAGGAGTATCTTTTTCCGTTATTAGGCAGATGGGATTCTTTTGATGACATTGATTTTTCGAAGTTGCCCGAAAAGTTTGTTTTAAAATGTAATCACGATTCGGGAAGCACAAAGGTTATTACTGACAAAAATACCTTGACCGAGCAAGACATAGAAAAGTTAAGAGTTCATTTTGCCAACCGACTTAAAAGAGAGTATTTTTATGCAGGAAGAGAATACCCCTATAAGGGTATTAAGCCTTGCATTATTGCCGAGCAGTTTATGGTTGATGAGTCGGCTCCCGAAAAAAGCATTGAGGATTATAAATTCTTTTGCTTTAACGGAAAGCCTGAAGTTATGTTCGTGGCTACCGACCGAAATATTGACGTTAAGTTTGATTTCTTCGATATGGATTTCAACCACCTTGATATTGTAAATATCCATCCCCAGTCGGGCAAGGAAATTGAAAAACCGGCTTTATTTGAGGAAATGAAGGAAATTGCCGCTAAACTTTCTCAAGGGATTAAGCAGGTTAGAATAGATTTATATGAACTAAACGGCAAAATCTATTTTGGCGAGTACACCTTCTTCCACGGCGGCGGTTTTGTTCACATGCAACCCGAAGAATGGGAAAGAAAATTAGGCGATTTGATTAACATTTAAATTTAAGGGTGAGAATATGACAAAAAATTCTGATTTAATTTCAGTTATTATGGCAGTTTATAATTGTGAGGACTGTGTTTCAAACAGTATTGAATCAATTTTAAACCAAACCTATGAAAATTGGGAGTTTATTATATGTGATGACTGTTCTACCGATAATACATATAAAGTAGTAGAGCAATATTGCGAAAAATATCCCGACAAAATTACACTTATTAAAAACGAGAAAAACTCCAAATTGTCATATTCCTTAAACCATTGCCTTAAATACGCAAAGGGCAAATATGTTGCCCGTATGGATGCAGATGATACTTCAGAGCCCGAAAGATTTGAAAAGCAAGTGGAATTCCTTGAAAACAATCCTGAAATCAACCTTGTTGGTACAGCCATGAAGGTTTTTGACGGAAATGTTATTGACGGTGTGCGCACATACAAATACGAGCCCACAAAATTCGATTTGCGTTTCAATTCTTGCTTTGCCCACGCAACCATTATGACCTATAAGAGCGTTTATGACAGTTTGGATGGCTATTTGGTAAGTAAAAGAACACAGCGAGGTCAGGATTTTGACTTGTGGTTCCGTTTTTTTGCCAAAGGCTATCGTGGTGTTAATTTGCCCGACCCGTTATACGTTATCACCGAAGATAAAAATGCGTTTAAACGCAAAAAGTATAGATATCGTTTTTATGCAACACTAACTGCATTAAACGGCTACCGACTTGTAAAAATGCCTATATATTATTATCCTTTTGCTTTTAAGCCTTTGTTGTCAGGTCTTATTCCTGCTAACCTTAAAAAGAAAATTAGAAAAAAGTGATAGAATTTAAATTTTGAGGTTTTTATGATTACTTATTATATTACTGTTTTACTTGTTTTTGGTTTTTTGTATATTGCGCAAAAAAACATTGTAAAAAGTATCGGTCCTGACAATGAAATGGTTGCGACAAAAACTAATGTCACAACATTTTTCTTTGTTTTGGCGGCAGCAACGCTAATTCTTGTTTCCGGCCTTAGATACTATGTTGGAACCGATTACGGTGGATATTATAAAGGTTTCGGGCACTATGCCGCTTCTTTTTGGCCAAGCCTTAAAGAACTTAATGAGCCCGGAATTGCCTTTATTGCGAAGATTGTTTCCTTTTTCAGTAGCAATGGTATGACCTTCGTTTTTGTTTGTTCCTTTATTACTATTACTTTGTTTTTATCCACAATATATAAAAATACCGATATGCTGCTTTTAGCAACCCTTTTATATGTATTTATGGGCTGTTGGCACGGCTCTTTTAACGGTGTTCGACAATATTTAGCGGCCGCAATAATTTTTTCGGGTGTTAAATTCATAAAGATGCGCAAATTTTGGAAATATGCGCTTATTGTTTTTATCGCCTTTTTGTTCCATGCTTCGGCGATAATTATGATTTTCCCTTATTTTATTGCCTATAACCGAATAAGTTTTAAAAACATCGCCTTGCTTATAATCGCAAGTATTATCGTACTTTTCTCTTTCTCAGAACTACTTGATTTAGCAGGATTTATTTTGAGAGATGAGATTTCAGAGCAGGATTATATTACAACATCGGTTAATGCTCTTCGTATTGTGGTGGCTATTGCCCCTGCAGTATTCTTTATTTTTGTTTATTCCGGAAGACCGATTTCAAAAGAACAACGCTTTTGGATGAATTTCCTTATAATAAATGGTATTATAATGTTTGCTACTTCAAACAGTGCTTATTTTGCAAGAATGGGTATTTACACAGCCCCATTTTCAACTCTTGGTATTGCAGAACTTGTGAAAGGTCTTAAACCCCGCGAAAGAAAGGTATTTCCACTTGTTATTCTTATTGCCTTTTTCTCGTTTTGGGCATACTCCATTGTAAAAAGTGATGCGCTCAATAACTTCCAATGGATATTCAGTTATCTTTAAAATAATGTTTTGGAAAAATAACATAAAAATACGATTTTGAGGTTTTTATGACTACATATTATATTACGATTTTACTGGTTTTCGGTTTTTTGATTATGGCTCAGAGAAACACCATAAAAAGCACCGGAATTAATAATCAAATCACCTATAAAAAAACAACATCAACGCGGCTCTTCTTTGTTTTAGCGGCCATCAGTCTTATTTTTGTGGCAGGATTTAGATATGATTTGGGAAGCGATTACAGTAACTATTACGGAAGTTTTGGTCGTTTCAGTTTGTCTTTTTGGTCAAGTCTTAAAGAACTTGACGAGCCGGGAATTAAGTTTATTGCAAAGGTAATTAGTACGATTGGCGGAAATGCCGCTGTATTTATGTTTACTTGCGCTTTTATTACCGTTTTCTTATTTTTGATTACAATATATAAAAATACCGATATGCTATTTTTAGCAACCCTACTTTATGTGTTTATGGGTTGTTGGCACGGTTGCTTTAACGGAGTTCGTCAATATTTGGCTGCGGCAATAATCTTTTCGGGTGTTAAGTTTATCAAAGAGCGAAAGTTCTGGAAATATGCACTCATTGTTTTTATTGCCTTTTTGTTCCACGCTTCGGCGATAATTATGATTTTCCCCTATTTTATTGCATATAACCGAATAAATTTCAAAAATATTGCCCTGCTTATAATTGCAAGTATCGTTATACTTTTCTCTTTCTCTGAACTTTTGGATTTTGCAGGATTTATTTTAAGAAACGAGCTTACGGAGCATGGTTATTTAACAGCATCTGTTAACATCCTTCGTGTTTTGGTGGCTATTGCTCCCGCTGTTTTCTTTATTTTTGTTTATTCAGGAAGAACACTTTCAAAAGAACAACGCTTTTGGATGAATTTCCTTATAATAAATGGTATTGTAATGTTTGCAACCTCTAACAGCACCTATTTTGCGAGAATGGGCATTTATACGGCGCCTTTCTCGGCTCTTGGCATTGCCGAGCTTGTGAAGGGACTAAAACCCCGTGAAAGAAGGGTATTTCCGATTGTTATTTTGGTTGCCTATTTCTTGTTTTGGGTGTATTCGTTAGAAAACAGTGCGGCACTTAATAACTTCCAATGGATATTTGGAAATATTTAAAGGAGTATATTATGAGTTTTAAAACAAAAATTAAACACGTTTTAACCGGCAGTGGTCTCGGAAAAGGATTGTGGTCTTTGTTACATACCATTAATATAAATGCTTTAAGGGTTCTTCCAAATGAAACCTATTTTAAAAGGGCATATAAAAAGACTCACGGAGTAGCCCCCGATTTTAAGGACCCTAAAACCTTTGACGAAAAACAGTTATGGCTTAAAATGAATTACCGTAACCCCCTTTGTACCAAATGTTCGGACAAGTACCTTGTTCGCGAGTTTGTAAAAGAGAAGGGCTTGGAACATATCCTAAACCCTATTTTCGGTGTATATGATTCTGCAAAAAGCATCACTTGGGATGAGCTGCCCGATAGATTTTACATAAAGGCCAACCATATGAGTGCCTGTAATGTTCGTTGTAACGATTTGAAAACCTTTGATAAAAAAAGTGCTGAAAAAATCCTCGCAAAGGGTATGAAACATGATTATTCTCTTGATTCAAGGGAGTGGAATTACAAGGATATTGACCGAAAAATTATTGCCGAAGCTATTATTGAAACCGACGATAGTTTAGGATTGGTTGACTATCGTTTCTTGTGCAGTAAGGGTAATTGTGAATATATTTTCGTGGATATTGATACTGCTGATGACAGTGGAAATCATCGCCACGATGCAAGAAGAAATGTTTACGACAAAGATTTTAATTTGCTTGATATAAAGGCGGCGAGACCTAATTTTGACCCTGATTTACTTTCAAAACCTGAAAATTTTGAAGAAATGTTAAAATACGCTCAGATTTTGAGCAAAGAATTCCCATTTTGCCGAGTGGATTTTTATAATGTTGACGGCAAAATTATTTTCGGCGAAATCACCTTTTTCCACGCTGGTGGAACCTGTGATATAACTCCAAAGGAATGGCAATATAAAATAGGCGAAAGTATTGATATTTCCGAAGAATTAAAAAGTTTTTAAGGCGGAATGGTTATGACACCTTTGATTTCGGTTATAATACCGATTTATAATGTGGAAAAACATTTGAGAAAATGTCTTGATTCCATTGTAAATCAAACCTATAAAAATTTAGAAATCATCTTGATTAATGACGGCTCTAAGGACACAAGCGACAAAATTTGCCGTGAGTTTGCCGAGAAGGACGATAGAATAATCTATGTGTCCCGTGAAAATCGTGGTGTTTCGGCAACACGAAACGAAGGAATCGAAATGGCGCACGGCGATTATTTCAGTTTTATTGACTCGGATGATTATCTTGAGCTTGACACTTACGAATACCTTTTAGATATTGTTGCAAAGCATAATGTTGATGCGGTAAATTATGAGTACTTTATAACCTATAACGACAGGGAAACCACCCATAAGTTAGCCCAAAAAAATTACGGCCTTTTTGATAGAAAAGGCGCTCAAAAACAACTTGTTTATAATGTGGCTTTTGCCTGGAATAAACTTTTTTCTAAAAAGATTATTAAGGATTTGAAATTCGACCAAACCATTTTGCGCGGGGAGGACAGTTTGTTTGCCCGTTTTGCTTTTGCTAAGGCCGAAAAGGTTTGGTTTGACAGTCGCCCGCTTTATCATTATGTGCAGTCGGAAAATAGCGCAGTAAGGGGCGATTTTCGGCCTTCACAACTTACAGCGATAAAACTTTTTAATGCTTATGATGAGTTGTATGTAAATGATTTTTCCGATTTAATGCCTCGCCATATTGCTAATATGGAAAACTTGATGATAATGATTTATTGCGATATGAAAGCCGATAAAAAGGATTATAAGAGTCAGCAAAGGGAAGTTTATGATATTTACAAAAAATATTATAAACAGGCTATGTCTTGTAAAGATTTATCTAAAAAGCAAAAATGGAAATTTTTAATTTTCAAGATATCACCTAAGGTTTTTTATCTATTGCATAAATTTAATTTAACCTAAAATAAAGGGAGGGAGACTTAAATGAAAGAAAATAAATACAATTATGTCTTTTGCAATATAAATGAAGACTATTTGGCGCCTGTGTTTAACGAACTTTCAAGTCTTCCTTTTGCTAAGGTCTTTAAATATGCCTTTCAGGGCAATAAATTGGTGCAAAAACTCTTTTTTCTCCACTGGTCGGCAAAGCTAAACCGAAAAATTAATTTGCCCTTTAAGTCTATTTGGTATAAAAAGATGTGCCAACATAAATTCCCTACGACCAAGCCGGTTTGTTTTGTTTTCTTGGGTGGTAAATATCTTAGTCAAGATGAGGGCTTGGTTAAATATATTAAGAAGTTAAATCCTGAAAATAAATGTGTTGTTTTGTATTTGGATTTAATTTCCAAGCGAAAAATTGATATTGAAAAGATAAAGAAAATTGCCGATGCGGTTGTTTCCTATGACAAGGGAGAGGCCGAACAATTTGGTATCCATTTTCAAGAAATGGATTATTACACCCCGTTAATCCCCGTCACAACCCCTGAAGAATTTGAAAATGATGTGTATTTCTTAGGGTTTGCCAAGGATAGGTTGGATGATATACATAAAGCGTATAATCACCTTTCTTCGAAAGGTTTAAGGTGCAAGTTTATTGTTTGTGGGGCGAGGGAAGAAGATAGAATAGGTGGAGAAGGACTAATCTATAGTTACCCTATTTCTTATTTGGAAAATCTTGAAAATGTTAATAAATCAAGATGTGTTTTGGAACTTATTCAAGGTGACAGTGTTGCGCCCACTTTGCGTTTGCGGGAAGCCAAAACATACAAAAGAAAATTGATTACCAACAACACAAATCCTCAGTATCGTGAATCTTTAACTGAGGAAAACTTGGTTGTGTTTAAAAATGTGGAAGAAATAGCAAAAGAGTTTGTTTCTTCACCCATTGATTACGGTGCTTACGATGAAAATTATTCATCGCCCGTAAACTTAATTAAGTATTTAGAAGAAACTTTATAATTTACAAAACAGGAGGTTCCGGTATGAAAAAAATAGGTATTATAACCCTAAACAGCGAAAATTACGGTAATGTTTTGCAAAATTATGCCGTAGCAGAAGTTGTAAAAGAGTTTGGATTTTCTGCCGAAACCATTAAAAATACTACCCGTTTCGGGCAGTATAATCCAAAGACTGATAAAATCTGTAAATTCACTCCCAAATACATTAAAAGTTATATTTTTGACCAATTAAATTATCGTTATAATATAAAAAATTCGGGTAGTGGTATTTTAAAAACTTTGCTTTTTTGCCGAAAAAACAAAAAAGCATTAAATTTTGCCCGTAACGCCCGTAAAAATGGGTTTGATCAATTTCGAAGTGAGTTGATAACCCACAGCGAAGCAAATATTGATATAAACAAACCTTGGAAAGAGCACCAAGTTGACGAGTATGACTATTTCATTTCGGGCAGCGACCAGGTGTGGAATCCTACATATCCTTCCACATCGGCGATTAATTTCTTGCAGTTTGCACCCGAGCACAAAAGAATAACCTTTTCGCCCAGTTTTGGAATAGCCGAAATTCCCCAAGGTTTAAGGGAAGATTATTCCAAATGGTTAAGTTCAATTCCCTTCCTTTCGGTAAGAGAAGAAAAAGGCAAGGAAATAATAAAAGAACTTTGCGGCAAGGATGCAACCCTTCTTTGCGACCCCACCATGTGTTTGACAAAAGAAAAATGGTTGTCTATTGCCAAGAAACCTGAGTTTGATACCGAAAAACCATATATTTTAACCTATTTTTTAGGCAATCGAACAAAACAGCATGATAAATATATTGAAAAAATCGCAAAAGAAAATGAACTTCAAATAATCCACCTTTTCGATGTGCTTGATTTAGAGCATTATGCTACCTCTCCGGGGGAACTTATTTACCTTATAAATAATGCAAAACTGGTTTGCACCGATTCTTTCCACGGCACCGTCTTTTCAATAATTATGAAGACCGATTTTGTAACCTTTACCCGTGTTGAAAGCGGAAAATCTATGAATTCCAGAATAGAAACCCTGCTTAGCACCTTTGGTTTACTGGATAGAAATTATAATGTTTTAACACCTAACAACCTGTTTTCAACTGATTTTTCAAATACGGACAGTGTTTTGGAAGAAAAAAGAAAAGAAGTGTTTGATTTTCTTAAAAATGCTTTAAACTCGGCTGTAGAGCCCGAAAAAAGCAAACTCAAGGACACTGTTTTATCCATAAAAGAAGACTGTTGTGGTTGTACTGCTTGCGAAAGCGCTTGCCCTGTAAACTGTATCACAATGGTAAGCGACAGTGAGGGCTTTAAATATCCAAAAATTGATTTGGATAAATGTATCGGCTGTAAAAAGTGCGAAAAAATATGCCCTGCAATTAATAAAACCTCTCCCAAAAAGGAGATTGGCGAACATTGTTTTGTTGGATATAGTAAAAAAACCGAGATTCGCAAAAACAGTTCTTCAGGTGGTATTTTCTATCATTTGGCACAAAAGATTATCAATGAAAACGGCGTGGTTTTCGGTGCTGCTATGATAGGGCGTGAGGTTAAACACACCTTTGCTGAAACTAAAGAAGAACTGAGACAGTTTATGGGTTCAAAATATGTCCAAAGTGATATGGGAGACTGTTACCAAAAAGCCGAAGAATTTTTGAAATTGGGCAGGAAGGTACTGTTTTCGGGCACCCCTTGTCAAATCAAGGGTCTTTATGCTTATTTGGGCAAAAATTATCCAAATCTTTTAACACAAGATATTATTTGCCACGGCGTACCCTCGCCTAAAGTGTGGGACAAGTATATTTCCTTTAAAACCGATAGCGAAAACCCAGAAATTTCCTTTAGAGATAAGCGATATGGTTGGCACTACTGGTCGCTGAAGATTAAAGATAACAAACGAGTAAGCCTTAAAACCTTGGAACACGACTGGTATTTAAGACTTTTTCTTGATAATACTATCCTGCGACCTTCCTGTTATTCTTGCAAAGCAAAAGGACAAGGCAGTTCGGCCGATATAACCATTGCTGACTGTTGGAGTTCTAAAAAGGTTTGCAATACCATAAAGGATACCGACGAGGGCTTATCACTGATTCTTATCAATTCAAAAGAAGGCAATGACTTTTTCGAGGAACTTGTATCTTCAAAGGAACTCTTTGCAAAAGAGGTCGAAAGAGAAAAAGCCTTGGCAAGTCAAAGCGCAATATCAAAATCTGCACCTTGCAACCCTAAAAGAGCAATGTTCTTTGAGGCTATAGATAAGGTTAGTATCGAATACCTTTATAAAAATTGGTATAAAAAATCTATAATTAGAAATGTAAAACGCAAATTAGTGTTCTTGAAAACTAAAATCAAAATGTTTTTATCAAAATAAGTAGGTGAAGTGTTGAAATCCAGAGTTTTATATACAGGCAAGAATATTTTTTGGGGATATATTAGTTCTGTTTTAACAATTTTATTGTCCTTTATTTGTCGAACAGCCTTTATTAAAACCATTGGCGTTGGATATTTGGGAATAAATGGCCTGTTTACAAGTGTGTTGGGTGTATTGTCCTTGACCGAACTTGGAATAGGTACGGCTATGAACTATAGCCTTTATAAACCCGTTGCCGAAAACGATATCGAAAAAATCAAATCCTTAATGGATGTTTATAAAACTGCATATCGTATAGTGGCTTTTGTTGTTGCCGGTATTGGCCTTGTAATTTTACCCTTTTTAAATGTTTTGGTAAAGGGTGCCGAGGGTATTGAACATGTAAAGATTTATTATTTAATATTTCTTTTTAACACTGTGTCGACTTATTTTGTAAGTTATAAATACAGTCTTGTAAACGCTGACCAAAAGCATTATGTTATATCCAACATTTCGGCTGTTTTTAATGTTTTGATGCACTTTTTCCAAATACTTGTGTTGGTTGCTTTTAAAAGTTATATTCTTTATTTGGTTTTACAAGCTTTTATGCATCTTGCGCAAAAAGTGTATACTGCCATTTATATTGATAAACACTATCCTTATTTAAAGGATAAAGATGTTAAACCCCTTGAAAAGGATGAGAAAAACAAAATTATCGGTAATGTAAAGGCGCTGATGTTACATAAAATAGGCGAAATTAGCGTAAACCAAACCGATAATATAATAATTTCGGCCTTTATTAATGTAACAACGGTAGGTTTGGTTTCAAACTATACCCTTATAACAAATACGGTAAATCAGTTTGTAAATATAATTTTTGGCGGTACTGTTGGCAGTCTCGGTAATTTGTTTGCCTCGGGCGATAAGGAAAAACAGTACAAGGTTTTTCGCACAATGGACTTTGCCGATTTCTGGATTTTCAGTTTTTCTTCGGTAGCATTATTTTCCTTGGTGCAACCTTTTATATCCTTGATGTGGGGAAGCCAGTATAGACTTCCGTTTGCTTTTCTTTGCCTTTTTATTCTTAACAATTATATGGTGGGACAAAGAATATCTGTTGGCAACATTAAGGCTGCCGGTGGTATTTTCAAACAAGATAAATACTTGGCGCTTATACAAAGTGTGGCAAACCTTGGGGTTTCGGTTTTGATGGCAATTAAGTTAGGATTAATTGGTGTTTATATCGGCACAATTGTTTCAGGCTTGATTCCTTCTATTTTGAGGCCTTTCATAGTTTATAAAAACCTTTTTGATAAAAAGATTAGAGAGTATTATTTAAGTTATATTGTTCGTATAACCTTAACTGCAATAATGTGTTTTGGCGGATATTTGTGCGTAAGCGCAATTATGGTAGACCTTTCTTGGCTTCGTTTCTTTATTGCGGTTGCAGTTATAGGAATTGTTCCAAATCTTATTTTATTTTTGCTTTATTTTAAATCCGAAGAGTTTAAGTATTTAAGTTCGGTAGCGTTAAGTTTGCTCAAAAAACTTAGGAGAAAATAAATGGTTAAAGATTTAGTTAGCATCATAACCCCTTGTTATAACGGGGAAAAGGTAATTGCCCGTTTGATGGATTCGGTTTTAAATCAAACCTATAAAAAAATCGAGTTTATTTTGGTGGATGACGGTTCTATCGATAATACGGCAAATATTGTTAAAGGTTACGAGCAAAAGTTTACCCAAGAGGGTATGATTTTTAAATATGTTTACCAAGAAAATCGTGGTCTTGGTGGTGCTATAGATACAGGACTCAAGCACTTTACGGGCGAGTTTCTTTGCTGGCCTGATGCTGATGATTATTTGGAAGAAGAGTCGGTTTTCGAACGAGTTAAATTTTTGCGAGAAAACCCTGATTTTGCAATAGTATCAAGTAATGCCTATATCCGCAACGAGGATGACCTTGAAAATCCCAGTCTTTTGGTAAAGGAATTAACCGACAGGGTAAAAAGCCTAAATCAATTTGACTTGATGGTTAGTGGAAACAGTATTTTTTGTTCGGGTTGCCACATGATACGAACCGAGGCTTTTTTAGATGTAAACCCCGATAGAAGTATTTACCCTGCACGAAGAGCTCAAAACTGGCAAATGTTGTTGCCCGTTTACTTTAAGTTTAATCGTTATTTTCTTGATAAACCCTTGTATAATTATATAATTTATAAAAACAGTATGTCGGCAGGGGATGATTCCCCCGAAAGATTACTTTCGAGATATAACGAACACCAAGAGGTGCTTTTTGCAACCTTGAAACAAATTGAGGAAGTTCAAAAGGCAGATTTGAGTAAATATTTTAAAGATGTTGCCGACCAATATTCTAAAATTCGTTTAAATGTTGCCCTAAAATATAAAGACAAACAACTTTTTATGGAAGAATACAAAAACAAAAAAGCAACTATCGGTTTGGACAGTAAGGACCGATTATTGTATTGGCAAAATAAGTTTTCCTGGGTTTATGATTTAAAACGTTTGGCTAAAAAGTTATTAAAACAATAACAGTATATATTAAATTAGAAAGGTTAAGATTTAAAGAAAATGAATGAATTTATTGCAAAGTTAGAAAGCGTACTCTTTAAAATATTAACCTTTTTAAGGGTTAAGGAAAAAATCGCCAAGAAAATTGTTCAGTTTGGTATCTTTTGCGTTGTAGGTGTTGGTAACACGATAATTTCTTATTCGGTTTATTCCATTTTCGTTCTTCTTAAGTGGAATTATGTTGCAGGTAATATTACCGGTTTTGTGGTTAGTGTTACCAATGCTTTTTATTGGAATAACAAGTATATTTTCAGAAAAAAAGAGGGCAAAAGGCGTTCTTTGCTGAAGGCTTATATTAAGACCTTTACGGCTTACGGTATGTCGGGGCTTATTTTATCCAACATTTTGCTTATCTTTTGGGTAGAAGTGTTGGGTGTTCCTGAAATATGGGGTCCTGTTCTTAATTTACTTGTTACAGTGCCCACAAACTTTTTTCTTAATAAACTCTGGGCTTTTAAAGACTAAATTTTCGGGGTAGAATATGGTACATTATATTTATGCCAAACCTTTATTTCCCATGTTTCTTTTTGCGCTTTTTTGCGTGGGTGCCTATTCCTTTTTAAATGCCGTTTTTAAAGATAAAAAGTGGATAAGGCTTTTAAACCTTATAGGCGTGGTTTTATCGGTTGTTGCAGTGCTTTATATAACACTTTTTTCTCGTGGTGGTGGAGAACATCCACTAATTTTAAAACCCTTTTATAGTTTTGAAGCTGCTAAAATACAGCCCGAAATATACCGTTCGGTTTTTATGAACTGGTTTTTGTATGTGCCACTTGGTATCTTTTTGCCCTATGTTTTATCCAAGAAACATAGGAATATTAACATTTTATTTACAGTTTTAATTGGTTTTGCTTTGTCGACTTCGGTGGAGTATTTGCAGTATGCTTTGTCCCTTGGTCGATGCGAGACAGATGATGTTATTTTTAATACTTTGGGTGCCGTTACAGGTGCGTGTGGGTATGCGCTTTGCGAGTTTTTGGTTAGGAAAGAAACTAAAATGAAGGAAAATTCTAACAATTTGCAAAATTTAATATTAAATCTTTGTAGCTTAGGACTTTTTGGCAAAGAAATTGATGCCGATTTGGGCGACAAGGAAGAGGAAATTTTACAAGAGGCAAACCGTCAAACAGTTTACCCCTTGGTTTGCACTGCTTTAAAGAATATAACCGATGGGGAACAAACCTCAACCGAAGTGTTTTTGCAACGAATTGCCGAAAATATGCAGGTGAATTTCGACCACACTTTAATTCACGGACTTTTAACCGGTAATGGCATAGAGTATGTTGCCTTTAAGGGTGTGGCTTCGGCCAAATATTACCCCGACCCCATCCTTCGCACCATGGGTGACACCGATATTTTAATAAACCGTCAGGATATCCATAAGGTTGACCTTTTGCTTAAAAATATGGGTTATACCACAACCGACGATTTGGAGAAAGAAAAGGGTCACGTGGCTTATAGCAAAAAAGAAGGCAACCGAATTTCCCGACTCGAGGTGCATTTTACATTAGGTGGAATACCAAAGAGTAAAGAGGAGACCTTTAATAAATACCTTTCTGATTTAATTTCTACGTCAGAAGTTGTTACCACCCCTTGTGGTGAGTGTCGAGTGCCCGATAAATTCCATCACGGACTTATTTTGCTACTACACACAGCCACCCATTTAATAAACGAAGGTGTGGGACTAAGGCACCTTTGCGACTGGGCAGTGTTTGTGAACACTGTTTCTGACAAAGAAATGACCGAAACCTTCCAAATGCCCTTGAAAGAGTTGGGCTTTTGGGAGTTTGCAAGATATTTTACTGCCTTGTCGGTGGAGTTTTTGGGAGTGGAGCCTAAAACCTTTGTAGGTGAAGTGGACAAGGATTACCTTAATGATTTGATTTCGGATATTTTTAGTGGTGGAAATTTCGGAACCAAGGATACCGACCGATACACCCAAATTAAGTACATTTCCGACCGAAACGATCATACAATTGACAAGAAAAACCCCATTTCTCAAGCTTTTTTCACCCTTAAGGAAAAGACCAAACGCAATGTAAAATTTGTTGAGAAACATCCTCTTTTATTGCCTTTTGGCATGGTTTACACACTGTTTAACTATCTTTTTTTGGTGGTCACCAAGAAGCGCAAAGGCGATAGTCTTAAAACCTTGAGTGATGCTAAACATCGCAAAGAAATTTACAGCGAATTTAAATTATTTGAATAAAGAAAACCCCAGTTGGGTAAAAGATAAAAGGATGTGTAGAATTTATCTACACATCCTTTTTAATTGTTCTAAATGATTATTTTTTTGGGGGTTTAAATATATAACGGGAATTAAGGGGCAGCAAATTTTGGAATATACAATATTTTTTTATTGTCGCTCCTGCCGCGACAGGCACGCCATTTCTTGTGTAGGCGAAAAGAAATGGCGGAAAGATTCGCCTTTAAGGGGGAATTTCGATTTCCCCCTTGGGTGACAGTCGGAAAGTTTTGTAAAAAACGCCGACAAAAACTAACGTTTCAAATTTGTTGGCAAGATGGATTTATTTCGTAAAAAACTGCGCTGTCACCCTATCCCCCTTAAACGACAAGGGCAGAGCCCTTGACCTATTTACGGGGTAGATAGAATTGTTTAGAGTGTAGCAAAATAATAACCACCCGTTATGCGAGTGGTTATTTATTTATACCATTTTTTCTTGTTTAACCTTGTGGTCGATAATGTGGCGAGAAGCAAGTTCTTTTCTAACCTCTTCAAGACTTATGCCCATTTCGTTCATAAGCACCATAACATGATAGGTAAGGTCAGCAATTTCGTAAATTGTTTCGGCCTTGTCGCCCGATTTTGCACCGATTATAACTTCGGTAGACTCTTCGCCCACCTTTTTAAGTATTTTGTCAATACCCTTGGAGAAAAGGTAGGTTGTATAGGAACCTTCTGGCATTTTTTCTTTGCGCTCGGCTAACATATCGTAAAGCACATCAAGGGAATATTCTTCTCGCTCTTCGCTTTTGTAAACTTCCTTTGTGAAGCAGGAATCGGTGCCCAAATGACAAGCAGGGCCGTCCTTTTCAACCACAACCACAAGGGCATCACCGTCGCAGTCGGCAGTTATTGAAACAATGTGTTGATAATTGCCACTGGTTTCACCTTTAAGCCAAAGTTCTTGTCTTGAACGGCTGTAAAAACAAGTAAGTTTTTTATCCATAGAAATTTTAAGGCTCTCTTCGTTCATATACGCAAGTGTAAGAACCTTTTTAGAAACAGAGTCAAC
>JAZSPH010000007.1:0-2006 GCA_045537355.1 Acutalibacteraceae bacterium | reverse complement strand
ATTGAGCCAACCGGCGAATACAATAACATTAAGCATGTTATCGGTATTGTAAGCGGTAAAGGTGGCGTTGGTAAATCAATGGTTACTTCTATGCTTGCTGTCGGCCTCGCAAAAAAAGGCTATAAGGTTGGTATTTTGGATGCCGATATTACCGGTCCTTCCATCCCTAAAACCTTTGGTGTAAACGGTAATGTTTTGCAAAACGAAATCGGCATTTTACCCGCCGAGACCAAAAACGGGATTAAAATTATGTCAATAAACCTTCTCTTGCCCGATAAAGAGTCCCCTGTTATTTGGCGTGGTCCTGTTATCGCAGGTGCAGTTAAACAGTTCTGGCACGATGTTGTTTGGGGCGACCTTGATTATCTTTTAATCGACTGTCCTCCCGGAACCGGCGATGTTCCTCTAACCGTTTTCCAAACCATTCCTCTTGATGGCGCAATTATTGTAACCTCTCCTCAAGACCTTGTTTCTATGATAGTTAAGAAGGCTTACAATATGGCTAAAATGATGGATATCCCCGTTTTAGGTATTGTTGAGAATATGAGTTATGTTGTTTGCCCCGACTGTGGTAAGGAGTTTACAATATTCGGTAGTGGCAGTGAAACTGTTGCCGAAGAATTAGGTGTTGACCTACTTGGCAAAATGCCTATTGATGTATCTTTAACCCAAATGGTTGACAACGGCGTTTTCGAAATGATTGAAACCAATTACCTCGACCGTGCAATTGAAAAAATTATCAATAATTAAACCAAAACAGCTCAGTTTCCTGAGCTGTTTTTTTATACCACTTCATTTATAAACTTATGGCAAAATTCATTAAGTTTATCGTAATCCATAGCGCCGATATAAAGTTTTTCCAAATCGTCGTGAACCATTTTAGCTTCTTTAAGTGTTTGAACAGCATAGCCCAAAAGTTCTTTTACGGTTTTTTTGTTATATTTAAGTCGCTTATGCTTCAAGGAGGAAACATCCACAAATCTTTCAAAATGAATCCTTCTTGCATCGATTTCAAAGGCTATATAATCATTTTCGGTCACAAAGGCAAGGTTTAACTCTGGGATTACAATGTGGTCAATATACTGTGGTAAAAAAGCATTTTTAAAGGTTATTATTTCGTGATTTCTACCCAGTGCAAACCTGCGAATTTCCTTTAAAATCTCATGGCTCACTCCACCATAATTATCTTTAAAAACAATTATATTTTCAGTATATTTCAAAATGGTATCTCCGAAACTGACAATACCCTTTGGAGAAATACCACTTAAAAATCTTATGTTTTCATATTTTTTATTGCCATTTCCCTTAATATATTTTTTGCAAAGTTTCTCGGTGTAATTTTTAAGTTTCGAATAATCAATTGCCCTTTGCTGTGTCAAAATATTATCCTTAAACAGATATCCCGATGTCAAAAGATAAAGGGCCGCTATTTTATGAAGCGCTTTATTTTTATTGGTAACTGCGATAATTTCATCGGTTTTAAGTCTCAGTTTCTCACTATCCCAAAACTCACCAAAGTTTAAAATATTCTCCACTGCGCCTGCATATTTTGGATCGACTGTATGCGGCGATGTGCCGTCCATAACGACTATTTTGAGTTCAGGAATAACCACTGCATCCAAAGAGTCAGGGTCACTACTACAAGGACAAATTTCGGGCTCATATCCCCTTTTTACTGCTTTGTTTACAAGTTCTTTCATAAAGGTGGATTTACCCGTGCCGGGTCCGCCTTTAATTATAAATGCCTTCCAACCGTCAAAAGGGTCATAAGATGTATCAAAATATGAAACAAACCCCTCGGTCGAGTTTGACGCTAAAAAATATTTTTTCAAAGTTTCCATTTAAAACACCCGTTTTCTATCATTTATTATAGTTTATTCTTAAAATTATCTTTTGACACAGGTGTTATTTTATGATATTATACCCTAGGAGTCGGTTAGACGGTTGCGGATAGAAATATCTGAGGAAAGTCCGAGCCCCACAGGGCAGAATAGCGGCTAACGGCC
>JAZSPH010000064.1:0-12484 GCA_045537355.1 Acutalibacteraceae bacterium | reverse complement strand
ACCTTTTTTAACGGTGTAGTATTTACCGTTTGTGTGCTTAACACGACCGTTTTTAGCAGTGTTTACTACACCTTTTTCTACATAGTAATACTTGCCGTTAGAGTGTTTTACAAGACCTGTTTTAGCAAAATTAACTTTACCGGATTGTACGTAGTAATACTTTCCGTTGGTATGCTTAACAAGAAGTGTTGAACTGCTCTTAACACCTTTAACCACATAATAGTAATTACCATCGGTATGTTTAACAAGACCGGTTTTGGCTGTGTTAACCTTACCACCTTCCACATAATACCATTTACCATTGGTATGCTTAACGAGAAGTGTGGAACTTGTCTTAACACCATTAACTATGTGGTAGTACTTGCCGTCGGTGTGTTTAACAAGGCCTGTCTTAGCAGTGTTAACCTTACCACCTTCTACATAATACCATTTACCATTGGTATGTTTAACAAGAAGTGTGGAACTTGTCTTAACACCATTAACTACGTGGTAGTACTTACCGTCGGTATGCTTAACAAGACCTGTCTTGGTGGTGTCAACAACACCCTTGTTAACAAAGTACCACTTGCCGTTTGTGTGCTTCATAAGAAGTGTATCAGTAACCTTCTTGCGATTTACAACGTGGTAGTATTTGCCATCCTTGTCTTTGTAAAGCACATTGCCACCGGGATACGCAAATGCACCACAGTAATTACAACTGGTATCGGCATTATTTGTATATTTGTGTGCACCGACTGTGCGGGTTGCACCACATACATTACAAGTCTTATCACAATTGTTACTGAAAGTATGAGCCGTGCTCTTCGCTATAGTTTCGGTTTTGATAGTCGCTTTACATAGCGTACACTTGTAAGTCTTTGTTCCTGTGGTAGCGCAAGTAGCCTTCTTAGTAACTGTACCAGTATCCGACTTGTGGGAAAGCTTGCTGCCATTTGTGAATGTAGCAGTTCCCTTTGCTCCACATTCGCAAGACTTATAGTATACCGCTGCAGAAGAACAAGTTGCGGCAGATTTAAGATATTTAGTTGCTATAACTTGTTTGTCGTAGGTGTGTTCAAGCGTACTACCTGTGGTTTTCCCGCACACCTTACAGGTTTGCGGTGTCGTACAAGTGGCAACTGCATAATCGTGGGTGATAATACGAGTGGCACCGCAGTTGTTGCAGTCGATATCGCAGTCGTTATCATAGGAGTGTTCGCAAACGTCGGGGATCGGTGTATCCAACGCTACAAACGGAATGTTATTCTCCGCTGCATAGGTTTCGGCGAACGAGCCTGTATAACCGTTGATGGTGAGGTTATTGCAACTATTGAACGCTTCGTATCCTATGTTCGTTACGCTTTTAGGAATAGTAATTGAAATCAGCGACGTACATTCGTTAAACGTATATGCACCAATACTTATTACGCTATTTGGAATTTTGACGGAAACCAATGAGATACAATTATTAAATGTCCATCCTTCTAATGTTGTTACACCAGACGGAATCACTATTTCCCTAATTGCCTCATTGTAACCAAAAGCACTTTCTCCAATGGTTGTAACGGTGTTCGGCAAGGCGACTTTTGCACTTGTAAGACAAAATGCATCTTCGCCGATTTCCAATATGCCATCAGGCAAAACCACTTCAGACAGATCTGATCGGTAAAACGCACCTTCTCCAATAATCGTCACTGTATCCGGCACGGTGAAAGTGCCCGTCAGACGGGTAGGAATAGCAATAATCGTTGCCATATCTTTTGTATAAAGAGCACCATCCACCGACACAAAAACAGGATTATCTTCATGTACATTAAACTCCAATGCGTCAATCCAAAGATTTGATGCATCCCAGTATATTAATGATGCGGGGATCGTTACTTGACCAACGTGGGTATTTGTAAGCGCATTTTGTCCTATGCAAGTATAAATGGTGTGTACTTCATCAGGAATCGCCACATCTTTACTAAACTCCGTATTAAGCCGCAACAGAATACCGGTGCCGACCACCGTGTCTTCTACGATGTTTTGATACCATAAACATTCATAAAAAGCACTATCTTCTATTACCTCTACTGTATCCGGGATAACCATTTCAACAAGACTCTCACAATAATAAAATGCGTGAGTTCGAATAGTTTTTAACCCTGTAGAAAGAGATGCTTTTTGAAGGTTCCTGCAATTGGAAAACATGCTTTCCGGCAGTTCTGTTATCCCACCTCCAAGTTTCACTTCTATCAATTCGGTACAGTTATAGAACGCATAGTATCCCATTTCTGTTACAGTATACGGTATGCTTGCTGTGATGATGGTGGTGTTTGATGAAAATGCAAACGACGAAATGGTCGTAACGGGGCAATTTTCAATATAGGCCGGAATATTCATAATGCCAGAGGTGCCGATATATGCATTGATTGTCACTTCGTTGTTTTTGATTGAATACTCGAAGTCTGTTGCAGGAGATTCTGTGCTCAGCATAGGTATGACTGTCACATCTGTCTTTGCATCGCAACGAGTACAATGCCGCGATTTGCTGCCTTCAATGGTATCCGTCGGCTCAAGATCGACAGTCCATTCGTCAGACCATTGGTGTATAGCTGGAATCTCTGTTACGTCCGTTTTTTCCTCGCAGTTCAAACAATGATGCGACTTACTGCCAGCGGTTGTACAGGAGTCCTCTACATCCACTGTCCAATCAACGGACCACGTGTGTCCCGTTGATATATCCGTTATATCTGTTTTTGCACCACATTTTAGGCAATGATGTGATTTACTTCCAGTAGTGCAAGTTGGCGCTATATCAACAGTCCATTCGTCAGACCATTGGTGTGCAGCAGGAATTTCTGTTATATCCATTCTTTCTTCGCAATTTAGGCAATGATGCGATTTACTTCCAGTAGTTGTACAAGTGGCTTCTGTATCAATCGTCCATTTTGCAGAAAATGTATGCTTTTTGTTAATCATTGTTGTTTCTATAGAGTTACATATAAGGCACGTTCTATGTTGTGAACCTTTCTCTATACAGTTAGAATCTTTATCTACTATCCAATCACTCATTTGGTGATATTCTACTTGATGGTCGTTATTTTTAGCCCATTGATCGGCATAAGAGTTTTCTTCGCAATGCAATACAACATTATCAGACCACAAAGCAAATTCTGATATAAATCGGATAGAATCAGGAAGAATGATTGTTGCGATCTCCTCGCCATAATAATAACATTCTGCTATTGACACAGTTCCTTCTTTTACTGTGTGTCTATTACCGCTAATATCGCCGATTTCTATTAAATGAAGACCTATGTAAAGAGTGTTGTTGTACCAATTTGAATCAGTATTGTAGAAGGCTGAATTCAAAAATGCATGCTGTTTAATGTCTATAGTTTCATTTGGAAGAGTTATCTCTGCAAGATTTCTACAATATGCAAAGGCTTCGTATTCAATACACTTTACTGTATTAGGAATAGTTATACTCGTTAAATATGAGTGCCCCCAAAACGCTTGTCTATCAATAATGTTAACTTTTGAAGGTATTGATGCCGTCCCTTTTCTTCCAGCAGGATATATTTTTAGTGTAGTTTTTGCCTTATCGCATAAAATGCCCTCAACATCACAATAATTATGGTTGTTTTCATCAACGTATATATTCTCTAGGTTATTGGCTTGGAAAAATGCTAATTCATCTATATTGTTAACGCTGCTTGGAATGAAAACATCTGTCATTGCATGACAATTTGAAAAAGCCCCGTCTCCGATATGAGTTACACCTTCTGGAATTGTAACACTCGAAATATTAGCATGTTCAAACGCGTAAGCACCAATTGTAGTAACACTTGAGGGAATGGTATATTCGCCTGTTCTGCCTTCTGAAAAAACTTTTAACTCGGTACAATCCTTGTTGAATACAACACCTTCTAAAGAGGAAAATCTTGTATTTTTCTCATCAACATATATATTTTTTAATTGTTCGCAACATTCAAAAGCCTGCCGTTCTATTTCTACTATTGTTTCTGGTAAGAAGATGTTTTTAATTGTATAATTGGTAACAAGCGTCCCATTCGCACGAATTTCTATAAATGCATTTTCAGCAATCGTCTCAACTCCATATGGTACATAAACATCAGTATCCGCACCTATATATTTTATCAACACACCATTTTCAATAACAAAATCAGAATCGGATTCCGAACCGGAATCATCCGGCGGCAGAATGTTCGCAGGATGTTGTGCCAAAGCTAATTTATTAACTGATTTAAGAAGTTCTTTATGAGTAATGGCATTCTCACGAGCTTTATATGCGCCTACGATACTAAAAAGGTCAGAAACATCGCTTTCAGCTATTGACAATATTACACTCTGATATTCTCCAACCGATCTATCACAATCTGCAATTTCTCCTGCAAACATAATTATTTTCGCCAATAAATTAGGGTTTTTAGTTTGCATCTCTAGCAAGCTGCCAGTATAGGCTAAATATTCGCAAAATTCTCCGACAAAACCGCTAGCGGCATCTAATGCTAAGTCACCAAGCGCCTCAAGAAATGTATCGGTTTCTTTTAGATCTTCAGTTATTACAGAAGTCAATTCTGTAACACATGCTTTAAGTCTGATGACATCTTCAGCATAGTTGAAATATTGTTCACAGTTTTTAAATGAAGTGAAATCTTGAATGTCATTAAGTTTAGCTATCGTTGATTCCATATGTGCAACAGAAGCATAAAAATATCCTAGTTGCGCATCAGTAATTATTTGTGCAACATTAAAAACATGGTCTTTTAATTCATCGATGGCTTGATTGGCTACTATATCAGAAATCACAGCTATAGATACTGTGCCTCCCGTTAAATATACTGTGCCTATTGCGGCAAGACTTTCAACGGCAAAGCCGCTGACATCCCCAACAATATCACCAAACTTAACAGCTTTTGCTATTTTTATGAAGTCCTGTGCGTTTTCAAGCGAATTGGTAAAGAATGGTCTGTTTTTACCGTCTTGGGCAAAGTAGAGTTTAAACAAATCGTTATTTATCTCTGCTTTTCGCACAATTTTACCATTATGAACAAATAAAATGGGATAAAAAGCATACTCAAAGTTTTGGTCCTGCGAAATATAGCATTCATATGCAAAATCCGTGTTACCGTACACATTATTGTAAGGATTGGTAACATCATAATATAATGTGCCGTGGTATATATATGTGTCCAAAATTTTATCTGCTGTTTGTGTTGAAGTCGCAAACGCAGAAATAGCACCCATCGGCATCATCGTTATAAGTATTACAAACGATAATAAAAATGCCACAATTTGTTTGGTTGCTCTCATAATAACCCCTCCAAAATAAATTGATCAGCTTAAATTTAATGTTGAGTTATAAAGATTTATTGTCTCGACAAACACTTATTCAATTTATTTTACCATAATCAACCATTAATTACAAGATTTTATATAATTACAAATATATAATATGGTGTAATATTGAATTTCTTGAATTTTAAAAATATTCTAAATTTTCAGGAATATTTTGTATTTACTTAGCTCGTTATATTACCCACTGACATCTTTGCATGGTGTGAAAGTGTCATAGTGGGTTACACACTTTGAAAAGGTGTGTAACAAAAAACGGCATAGCCAAAGGCTACACCGTTTTAGAAATAAATTATTCGATTTAGATGCAAGAGCTACCTTTTTTATTGGAAAAATTAATCCACTATAACGCTTTCGTCCTTATGGAAAGAATAAATAGCCTTTTCTTTTACAGCCTTCCCAAAGATTTTTTCACAAGCTGTCCCATAAAGTTTAAGTTGTTCACCATAGGCACGTGACAGTTCACTCACATCATCAGCACGGTCGGTTTTGAAATCCAAAATCACAACCTTGTCATCCTCAACAAAGCAAACATCCACAGCGCCTTGAACGATGATTTTTTCATTCTTAAACCTTTCATCAAGGTTTTTATCAGCCATTAAAGCAGGTATCTCGGTCAAAAAACGCATCTCTCTATGCACACTTGTTGCCTTTAAAATTCTAGCAAAAATATCACTTTTAAAGAATTTCCTTAAAGCATCTCTATTAACGATTTCGGCTTCTTCGGGGGTTATAAATTCCCACTCCACCATACGTTCAATTTCTTCGTCAATACTTTGGTATTTTGAGAAATCAAAGAATTCCATAACCTTGTGCATAGCAGTTCCCTTGCTTGTTGCACTCATACTATCCTTATTCATAAACTGAGGTTTATTTGTGAAGTTATATTTAGCGCTTTGGGCCTTATTGGCAAGAACTGAAACCGAAGCCTTAGATTGGACTGCAAACAATTCTTCAAAAGGATACTTATAGTCAATATTTTGGGATAACTTTTGACACAACTCGTTATCCACCGTATAAACAGTGTTGATTTTACCATCATTCGTTTGAGAAATATCATCATCCGAAATTAAATTAATTTCAATATGACTATTAGTATTACTGCAAACCAGTGAACTTCCGTCCCTTAAAATTCTACCATCGGGATGAAGCAATGCCGCGGCAAGAAGCCAGTCAAAATACGTTTTAGTTGTGCCTATCATGAAAGAAGTGATTTTACAATCATTTCCTAAAAGTTGACTTTTGACCGACTGCAATTTCTTTTCCAAATTGGGACAGGCAGCAGTAAAATGCAAAATATCCTCGGTTCTGGTCATTGCAACATACAAAAGGCGCATTTCCTCTTCTAAACGATCAAGTCTAACTTGTTCTAAAATAGCCTCACGAGAAATGGTTGAATACCTTTGTTTGTCATCCTCATCAAAATATTTAAAACCTATTCCCATTTTGGTTGTATAAACTGCAGACTCTCTAACCTCACTGCTGTTAAATTCCGAAGCCGTTCCACTGATGATGCAAATCGGAAACTGTAATCCTTTTGAAGCGTGAATACTCATTATTTTAACGGTGTCTTCACCACTTAAAGAAACGGCCGACCTGATACCCTTCTGGCCTTGCTTTAACATATAATCGACAAAGGCCGAAATTGAACCTTTATAGAAATTCTCATAAGATACGGCATATTCAATAAGTAGCAAAAGATTATTCTTTCTTCTATCGCCGTCGCTATAGGCCGAAACTGTATCAAAGAATCCGGTTTCATCAATTAAAATTTCAAGTAATCCTGACAAGGTATTTGTCACGGAATATAAACGGAATTTTTCTATTGTTTTTAAGAAATTTTCCACCTTTTTATCGCCATTTTGAGAAGCTGTTAAAAGGCAGTTGTACAAAGAACCTTTTTTGCAACCAATTCTCAAATGCGCCATTTCTTCGGCTGAAAATCCAAAAATTGGCGACATCATAACGGTCAATAGTTCCACATCACATGAAGGATTATCAATCACCTTTAAAAGGGCCAATGTCACGGCAATTTCGGTATATTCACAAAAACCTTCATTGGAAAAATTAACGGGAATCCCTTGATTTCTAAGTTCTTCAGCGATAACGGAAGCATTTCCCTTCATTGAACGCAAAAGAATTGTAAAATCTGAGTATTTTGCCTTTCTGAGTGTGTTCTCATCCTTGCGAATAACCTCACCCGAAGCCATTGTTTTTTTAATAAACTGAGCAATTTGTTTGGCTTCGGCCTCTTTATTGTCACCCTTGGAATCAGTTTCAACCACATCCATGCTAACAGCCATGTGAGTGGTTTCAGGGAATTTCCCCGAAGGAATAAGCATTTCTTCTTGGTCGTAATTAATCTTGCCTGTCTCAGATGTCATAAAAAGTGAGAAGAAGTAATTAATAAATTCGCAAACATCACTTTTTGAACGGAAGTTGTTTCCCAAAATTATCTTTTTTGGTTCATTCTCTTTAGCTTCTTCCACATCCTTAAAGGCATTTTTCTTACTTAAAAAATATTCAGGGTTTGCACCTCTGAAACCGTAAATACTTTGTTTTACATCACCAACGGCGAAAAGTTTGCTATCCTTATTTGAAAGTACGTAAAACAACATATTTTGAAGGTCGTTTGTGTCTTGATATTCATCAACACAAACCTCATGGAAAAGTTCTAAAAACTCATATCCTTCTTGACTAATTTCAACTTCCCCATCATTCTCATTACAAAGAAGCTGTAACGCCAATGCTTCGGTATTATGGAAAGTAAAGGTATTTTCTTCTACATAAGCATCAAAAAGGCGTTTTGAAAATTCGGTTAAAATCTCAGCCAACAATTTCATTGGTTTATAAAGTTTTTTAAACTGAGCCGAAATAAACTGCGAGTCAGCATAAAACAGTTTCTTTAAATTCTCACAAGCCTTGCCTTTAATATGGTCATAAATATCCTTTGCAGCCTTAATTTCGGGTATGTCATTAGAACCCCTAACTGTCGGCAAAGAGCCTAAATTAAAGGAATTTAGGGCATAATATGTGCCGTCCCAATCCTGCGATTCACAAGCATCCAAAAGATTTTCCAACTCTTCGGCAGCCAACATAAAACATGGCATAAATTTTTCGGCCATTTTTTCATCGGTTCTCAATAAATCGATGGCATTTGCCAAAGAATGTTGCGACTTACTGATGGTATTTTGGGCTTGTTTAATCGCAAAATCAAACCAGATATTAGAACTGTCAAAAACTTTGTAATTGGAATATAAGGTTTTATACCACTTTTCGGGGAAAGGCAACTGTCGGCTGAATTCATATAAATTCAAAACCAACTGAGAGAAATTGCTCTCATCATATTCCGAACCTACAATATCCAAAAGTTCGTGAAAAGCTTCATTTTCGCCTTGGAAATACTCGTCTAATATTTCACCCAAAACCCGTTCGTTAATGGGTTTTAAAGCATTTCCCTCGCTAATGGTGAAATCGGGAGAAATTCCAAGTTTTTCAAAATTTTCCCTAACAAAATCAATGCAAAAAGAGTCAATAGTGCAAATTTTTGCCGAAGATAAAAGATGCTTTTGCAATAAAAGGCCTGTATCTTCAGGGTTATTTTTACATTCTTCATCAAGCCTTTTTTCAATTCTGCCACGCATTTCGGCTGCAGCAGCATTGGTAAAGGTAACAATTAAAAGTTTATCGGCGCTAATAGGGTTTGTTTTGGAGCAAAGTTTTTTAATTACACGCTCAACCAAAACTGCTGTTTTGCCCGAACCTGCCGCAGCTGCAACAAGGATATTGCCGTTCTTTTCCACAGCCGTTTGCTGACTGTGAGTTAATTTAATCGACATTTTCTTCCTCCTTAATTGCATCTAATACAGCAGAATTTTTCATTGCTTCAACCTGTACGGCTTCACTATCCTCTATGCCACAAACCGAGGAAAATTCGCAATATTTACAAGCAGGATTTTCTCTTCCGTTTACAGGTGATACTCGAATATCGCCCGTCGAAATCAAATTACCTGTATTTCTCATTGTTTTTTCAAGATGTTTGAAAATCAAATCAAAATCTTCAAAATCAATAAAACTTTCACTTGCTTTACTAACAGTACCATCCTTTTTAATGGTAAGCTTTGGAACAAATTCACCTTTTGCTTCTTTTTCCATGGCTCGAACAAGGTTTTCATCAGCAGGAACCAAACCATTCATTGCCAATCCTTTATTGTTTGTATCCCGCTTAGATGGTTTATAGAAAATTCCACCAACTTTAAGGTTTTTGGCCTTAACGATGCTGTAAAGATATAAAAGCATTTGCATATTAAGACCAACCAAAATGTCGGGCAATTTAAAGGATTTACTACCGGTTTTATAATCCACAATTCTAACATAACCGTTATACTGGTCAACACGGTCAATGCTGCCACTAAGCAAAATTTCGCCACCATCAAATGGGAAACGAACATACGGTATTTCCCCATCTTTGCCAATCTTTAACTCGCAGTGGGTGGGTGTGAACTCGCATTGTTTCATTTCATCACTAATATTTCTTACAACCTCTTTCAAAGAACGGGAAATTCGGCTAATAAGAAATTCAGATTTCGCATCCTTAATACTTTCAAAGCCACCAACCAAACTCAAATATTCGTTTATATATTGGTCGCAAAGATTATCCAAAACGCTATATTCTAAATCGGCAATTCCCTTTTTATACTCCGAGATAATTTTCTCCAAACAATAATGAACAATTGTACCTCTTTGAAGCACATTAAAATCAGCTCTTTTAAGATTTTCGGCTTTAAGACCATATCGGCAAAAATAGAAAAAATGGCAACGATTAAAGGTATCGAGTTTGGTGGCTGACATATAAATATCCTTGCCGTAAAGTTTTTTTGCTGTTTGAGAAGACAATGCATCCTCTTTTTTGACACTGCCCTTGCCAACCGATGTAATTTTATTGGCGATTTCGGTGTTTTCCAAAACCGACTTAATTGAAACTGCTCTATCAGGGTTAGTTTTCAAAGAACGGCAATAATCACTAAAGGCAGTGCTCATAGTTTCAGGAACCGAAGTTTCATCAAATGACTTCACCTTCAAATCCAAAATTTCGCAAAGTCTTAAAACAAAAACCGAAGGTTCTTTGGCTTCGCCGGTAAGTGAATTTTCACTGTAAGAAATATATAATTTATCCGTAGAACTACAAACATTAGAGTAAACTAAATAGTTTTCATCTATCGAAGATTCAATGGAATTATCTGATATATTAACTCCCTGTTCAATTAACTTTTTGCGCTCGGACAAAACAAAAACTCCACTGCTTGAAACAACCTGTGGAAACTCCCCTTGATTTGCGCCCAAAATAAAAGCAATTTTGGGGCGAGAAGTTCTTATTCTATCGGCCGAGCCGAAAATAACTTCATCTAAAGTTTGAGGAATAACACCAACCTCGGTTAAGGAAACAGCCAAATTCAAAGCATCGCAAAATTCTTTTTTGGGAATAAACCCATCCCCAAAACAAAGAACCTGGCTGTCTAAAATTTTAATATATTCGTCATAAGCCGATTTAATTGCATCAGCATAAAAGGTATTGTTAATACCTTTATATTTTTCGCACATTTCGTTGAGTTTTGTGGCAACATCACACTCATCAAAAAGGCGCATAATGGCCTTGGTGTAAGATTTTGCAGTATCTCCCAATGAATTTTTGAAATTCAAAATCGGGCCCAGTGCCTTCTCTCGCAAGATATTTATTTCTTCCAACTCGATAGCACTGTTACCGTCCTTGTCTTCATCAGTAGTAAGGCCTCTTGGGTCCATATCCCACTGATTTTCCCACATTTTACCCTTGATATTCCAAACAAAAGTATAATTTTCAAGTTTGGAAATTTCTTGTGCGCTCAAAGTCCCCAAACCTGTTTTGTGAAAATTTAAAATCCCTTCGGTAGATAGATGGGTGGCTTCAAAAGCATTATATGCAGCCACCGATATAGGAAAGGCCGACAAAGGAATTTTGCTGTCATAAAAACAGTTTACATCATTCTTTTTACAAGCCGTTTGAACTGCCAAACGGTATTTTTCGCTATCTCTTGCAACAATAACAAAATCACGATAACGAAGACCTGACTCACGGACTAATCTTCTGATTTCGCTCGCTACAAACATAGCCTCATCATAAATTGTTGGGGCTTTAAATATTGTTATATTTTCGTTAGAGTTATCAATAACAGTATCCCCTGCCAAAATTCTTTCCACACAGGCAAGAGATTTGGAATTATAAAAACTCTCTTTCAAAATAATAGGCTCTAAAATTTCAACATTACGGCTTTTAGCAATACTCTCAATATCCGTAACGGCTTTTCTTATGTTGGAATAAACGGTATAATCTCCCTTAATTTCAGGGTCGTTTGTAAGGCTTATATAAACATTTTTAGAGCTATTTAAAATTCTCTCTAATATTTTATATTGCTGACCGGTAAAACCTTTAAAGGAGTCAACAAACACAGTTTTCCCCTCAAAATAAGGGTATCTTTTTAAAGACTCATAAACCCTTGTCAAGGTATCGGCAGGGTCAATAAATCTTTCGCCCAAACATAAATCGTAATTTTCATAAATAAGGGCTAAATCAAGAAGTTTAAGTTTAAGAGTTTGAGAAGTGATTTTCGTGGCTGTTTCCTTTAAATCTTCAGGTGTTACAGAGTTGATTTTAAACTCGCCGATGGTATCAAGCAAGGTCTTGGCAAAACTGATAGAAGACCTATATTTTCCCCATAAGTTTAAATCATCGGCCACCAAATTCAAGGTTTTCTTCATAAAAACAATTTTGTCGCTATCACGCAAAAAGGTACCTGCAAGTCCACCAATATTACGGCCGATTTCTTCATAAAGTCGAGTGAAACTGGTAATGGTCACATGCAAAGCGGCTTTATCACCAATATTTTCAACCACTGCCTTTTCACTTTCAAAAGTAAATTGTTCGGGCACGATTAAAACCGATTTTTCACCCTGTAAGGTAAGTTCTTTAATTTTGTTTAAAATGGTATATGTCTTACCCGAAGCAGGTCGACCGAAAATAAACTGGAGCACACTTTTCACTTCCTTCAAAATTATATTTTAATTATAACACAAACTTCAAAAAAAGGCTACTATAAAATAAGAA
>JAZSPH010000072.1:0-10904 GCA_045537355.1 Acutalibacteraceae bacterium | reverse complement strand
GATTAAGAGTGCAATATATTTAGACATATTAACACTGCAATACCACTCACGTTTTAAAAGTTCCTCAGTTTGGAAAATAAGGTTAGTTGTAAACACCTTATCGATTAAACCGTTTTTGTAGTACTCATCAAATTTCTCAAGACCTTCAACGAAAAGACCGAAGGTGGAGAAAACGAAAATTCTTGCTGCTCCCTTTTCTTTAAGTTTAGCAGCGATATCAAGCATAGACTCACCGGAAGAAATCATATCATCAACAAGAATTAAATCCTTGCCCTTAATATCATTACCCAAGAACTCGTGAGCTTCAATAGGGTTTCTACCATTAACGATAACTGAATAGTTACGGCGCTTGTAGAACATACCAAGTTCTAATCCTAAAACAGATGAGTAATAGATACAACGACCCATACCACCTTCATCAGGAGAAACGATCATAGTATGGTCACGGTCAAGCTTAACATCAGGAACGGTTTTAAGTAAAGCCTTAATCATTTGATAAGCAGCTTGAACATTGTCAAATCCATCAAGAGGAATAGCATTGTTAACTCTGGGGTCATGTGCATCGAAGGTGATGATGTTCTTAACGCCCATTGCAACAAGCTCTTGTAATGCCATAGCGCAGTCCATTGACTCTCTTGTTGTTCTTCTGTGTTGTCTACCCTCATAAAGCATAGGCATAATAACTGTAATTCTTCTTGCCTTACCACCCAAAGCAGCAATAATACGCTTCAAATCTTGGAAATGGTCATCAGGACTCATAGGAACAGTTTGTCCATACATTTTATATGTAACATTGTAGTTGAAGCAGTCACAAATAATATATACATCTAAACCTCTTGCAGTATGGTTTAAAACTGCCTTTGCTTCACCTGTTCCGAAACGAGGACAATTTGCCGGTACAACAAATGAATCTTCCTCTTTAATATCACGCCATTTTTTTAGGTAATAATCTACCTTTGAAGAAATATCCTCACATCCGCGCATGCTAATAATCGCCATATCGCCGTAAGGAGAATGTTTAAAATCTACCGTAGCCATCGTTAAAACCTCCGCTTTTTTTAATCACATATATAATACCACAAAATCCTCCACAAAAAAAGACTTTTTTTCAAATTTTTCAAATATTTTTTAACATTTTTTAAATTTTGTTTTTTCTTTGTTTAATATGCTTTCATGGTTGAAATTTTATATGATTTTTGGTATAATATTTTTGTATAATTTTAAGAAAGGTGCTGTATTATGCCTAAAGTATATTTATTAGCTCATACCCCAAATCCCGAGCATACAATTGCCTGTGCTGCCAAGCTTTGTTACAGCAGTTCCAAGGTAAGCGAATTAAACGAAAATCTAACCGATGAACAAGCATCATCCTTTGTGGATATGTTAAGCCAAATCGGCCACGAAAGTCCCATTGAACACGCAAGTTTCACCTTTGGAATTGAAGGTGTTTCCCGTGCATTGTTGGCGCAAATTACTCGCCATAGAATGGCATCTTTTTCGGTTAAAAGTCAACGCTACGTTAGAGAGGGCAGTTTTGAATACATAACTCCTCCTGAAATCGCTGCCGTTCCCGAAGCTTTAGAGGTTTTCGAGGAAATAATGGCCGAAGACCAAAAGCGTTATGACCGACTCACTGAAATTTTAAAAGCAAAGCACACTGCCGATTTCATTGCCGAAGGCAAGGACGAAAAAACTGCTGAAAGATTAGCCGAGAAAAAGGCTATTGAAGATGCTCGTTTTGTTTTGCCCAACGCTTGTGAAACCCAAATGGTTATGACCATGAATGCTCGTTCTTTAATGAACTTCTTTAAAATCCGTTGTTGCAAGAGAGCCCAATGGGAAATCCAGGATGTTGCAAACCAAATGTTGGGCTTAGTTTCCGCTGTTGCTCCTAATCTATTTAAAAACGCAGGTCCTTCCTGCCTTAGAGGTGGTTGCAGCGAAGGAAAAATGACCTGTGGAAAAGCAGCCGAAGTAAGAGAATTTTATAAGGAATTAAAAAATAATGGGTAAGTTAATTGTTATCGAAGGTCTTGACGGAAGTGGAAAATCCACCCAACTTGAACTTTTAGAAAAGAACCTTAAAACAAAGGGTGTTGACTGCAAGGCTGTCTCCTTCCCTAATTATGATAATCCTTCAAGTACACTTGTTAAGATGTATTTGGGTGGAGAATTTGGAAAAAAGCCGGGCGATGTTAACGCATTTGCTGCATCAGTTTTTTACAGTGTTGACAGATATGCCAGTTTCAAAGCCGACTGGGGCAACTACTACAACGATGGTGGTACCATCGTTTCAGGTAGATATACCACATCCAATGCCGTTCATCAATGTTCAAAACTCCCCGAAAGTGAGTGGACAAGCTTTTTGGACTGGCTTTACGATTTTGAATACAATAAAATTGCTATTCCGAAGCCTGATAAGGTCATATTCCTTGATATGCCCATCGAAGTTTCTCAAAAACTCTTATCAAAACGATATGAGGGCGATGAAACAAAGAAGGATATTCACGAAAGCGATACCGAATATTTAGCCAGATGTCGCAAAGCGGCTGTATTCACTGCTGAATATTCCGATTGGGAAATCATCCCCTGCAGTGAAAACGGAGAAGCTCGAACCATTGAGGCTATCGCAGAAGATGTATTAAACTCCGTACTTAAGGTTTACGAGGACTAATTATGGTATATTTATTTTTAGCAAACGGATTTGAAGAGTGCGAAGCATTAGCTCCATTAGATATTTTAAGACGTGGTGGCATCCAAGTTACAACGGTTGGTGTTGGCGCTGAGTTTATAACAGGCGCTCATAACATTACCATCAAAGCCGATATAACAGACCGGGATATTGTATTAAACGATAATTTGAATGCTGTTATTCTTCCCGGTGGAATGCCGGGAACCACAAATCTCGAAAACAGCGAAATTGTTAAAAAAGCAATAACCTTTGCTGACACCAACAACAAAATCATTTGTGCTATATGCGCCGCACCAAAAATCCTAGGAAATATGGGACTTTTAAAGAATAAACACGCCACCTGTTTCCCGGGTTTTGAAAAGGAACTTAAAGGTGCTGTTTTATCTCCTGATTATGTCGTGAAAGATGGCAATATTATAACTGCCAAAGGCGCAGGTGTGGCTTTTGAGTTCGGATTTGAAATTTTATCCGTACTGAAAGATAGCGACACTTCAAAAAAGTTAAAATCCCAAATGCAATTCGCAACGGAGGTTTAAAATGAGCGAAAACTTCAAAAATGATGACAATTTTATAATTGGTAAAGGTTTTGAACTCGCTGAAGACAAAATCCAACCAAAAAAGTTTAAGAAAAAACGCAAGAAAAAAGGCGATTCTCCCATCAAAGGTATTATTTGGGTGATTTCCATCGTTATTGTTTCCATAGCTTTAGCTGTTGGAATAATTTATGGTGGTGCCGATTTTACCGGAATCGGTTTTGGCCGTGGTGAAGATGCTGTTATGGATATCCCAATGGGTACTTCTGCAACTGAAATCGCCAACAAGTTAGAAGAAACCGGCGCAGTAAAGTTGCCTTTACTATTTAGAGTTTACTCTAAACTCATGGGTTACGACAACCAATTTAAATACGGCTTTTACACCTTTAATACCGAAGCAGGTTATAAAGCCCTTTGCGAAATGCTTATAAACGATGGCGCAAAAGCCGAAACTGTTGAGGTTACTATTCCTGAAGGCACCGGAATTAATGATTTTACCAAAAATGTAAATGGTGAAAAGGTTACAGTTCCCGGAATTGCCACACTTCTCGAAAGGAAAGGTGTTTGTTCCAAATCTGATTTCTACGAAGCTTTAAGAAAAGCTAAGAGAGACTCAAAACTTTTATCAGGCGCTGATGATATTAAAACCTATTACACCCTCGAGGGTTACCTTTTCCCCGAAACATATAGTTTTTATTCATACGATGACTCAAAAGAGTGTGCCCGTCTTGCCGTTGAGCGTATGCTTAAAGAAGCTGAAAACCGAATTACCGATGATATGTTCAAACGTGCCGAAGAAATGGGTTACACCATGAACGAAATCTTGACCATGGCTTCTATCGTACAACTGGAAGCAGGTATTGAGGTTAAAACCGAAGAAGCCAAGTCTCGTCTTGAAACCAATATGAAAGGTGTGGCGGGTGTTTTCTATAATAGATTAGACTCTGAAGAGACCGGAGGAACCTTAGGCTCCTCACCCACCCTATTTTATGGCGATAGTTTCAAACAAGATGACGGAAGATATAACACCCAAGGTGACAATGATTTTGAACCAATCAAAGGGCTTCCCCCCGGACCACTTTGCTCCCCCGGTATTGATGCCATAAATGCGGCGTTATATCCAAAATCATCCGATTACTACTATTTTGTTACTGACAGTTCGGGTAATTTCTATTTCCACAAAACTGCAGCTGAGCAATCGGCTACCATAACCAAACTAAAACAAGGAAAAGAATGGATTTATGAGTACTTTAACTGATTTCATTGCCTTACCCGAACTTCTCTCCCCTGCAGGAGACCTTACAAGACTTAAAGGCGCCGTGGATTTTGGCGCTGATGCTGTGTTTTTGGCAGGCGAAGAATTTGGTATGCGCACTGCTGCCACAAATTTCGGCGAGGAAGATTTAAAAATGGGTATTGAATATGCCCATGCTCACGGAGTTAAGGTGCACGTAACCTGCAACACTATCCCTCATAATGCTGAAATGCCAAGACTTCCTGCATTTTTAGAAAAGCTTAACGACCTTGGTGCCGACGCCATTATTGCTTCCGACCTTGGAACAATGAATATGGTTAAAAAATATGCTCCCAACTGTGATTTGCACATTTCGGTACAGTCGGGTGTTTGCAACTATGAAACCGCACGAGCTTTCCATGATTTAGGTGCAAAACGCGTCGTTTTGGCGAGAGAATTGTCACTTGATGAAATTGCTGAAATCAGAGCCAAAACCCCAATAGACTTAGAAATCGAAGCTTTTGCCCACGGTGCAATGTGTGTTTCCTTCTCGGCAAGATGCCTTCTTTCAAGCTATATGACAGGAAGAGATGCTAATCGCGGAGATTGCGCTCAATCCTGCCGTTGGAGTTACTCTTTAGTGGAAGAAAAACGCCCGGGTCAATATATGGATATTACCGAAACCGACAAAGGTACCTATATTTTAAATGCCAATGATATGTGTATGGCTGAACATTTGGATAAAATGATTAAGGCCGGTGTTGGAAGCCTTAAACTTGAAGGCAGAGCCAAATCTCACTACTACACTGCAGTTGTTACAAACGCTTATCGTGGCGCTTTGGACAGCCTTAAAGCCAACCCCTTAAATTGGGAATGTCCCAAATGGGTTTTGGAAGAACTCAACAAAATCAGCCATCGCACCTATTCCACAGGCTTTTATTTCGGTGTTCCCGAAAACTCTCAAACCTACAAAAACGCAGGATATGTTAGAGATTATTCGGTCGCTGCTGTGGTTGACGGTTACGAAGACGGTTGCATTATTGCCACCCTTAAAAATAAATTTTACAGTGGTGCTGAACTTGACTGTTTAGAACCAAAATCTCCACCATTTATCGTTAAAGCTGATAATTTGATGAACGAAAAGGGAAAATATATCGAATCGGCGCCAAGCCCGATGATGAAGATAAAAATCCCTTTTGAAAGACCTGTTAAAGCAGGCTCACTTTTAAGAATGAAGGCTGAATAAAAAAACACACCTCTCGTCAATAATATACGAGAGGTGTTATTTTATGCAAAAAAGGACTTTGTTGTGTTTTATATTGTGTATCGTTTTGTTCTTCATTTCAGCAATGCGGATCGCCACCATTTCCACCACCGATTTTTCGCAAGTTTCAAATACACAAAATGGTATTAGACTTAAAATCGGTAACAGCCGTGGTACTATATTTGACCGCAACCTTGTCAGACTAACCAATAGCGAAGAAATTATTATTGCTTGTGTTTTGCCCACTCCGAGAGCTATCACAGCAATTAGCCAAGTGCTTGAAGAAGATGTACTAGAAATAGTTTTAGAAGGTTTGAAATCAAACAAACCTGTTCTTTGCCAGGTGCCCAAAATTATAGAATGCGATGGCATTGTTTGCACGAAAATCTACACCGATACTAACACTCCCTCAAGACATATAATCGGGTATACCGACAGCGATAACAGAGGTGTTAGCGGCATCGAAAAGGCTTACGACAACCTTCTTTATTCCCCCGACGAAATTACGGTTTTTTATAACACCGATGCCAAAGGGAAAATTTTGGAAGGAATAGAACCTGAACTTACAAATGATAATAAGCCCTTCACCCACTCGGTTGTAACAACACTGGACATAGATATTCAAACCTTCGCCGAAGAATGTGCTCAAAACTTAGAGAGAGGAGCCATAATTGTGGCTGACCTTAAAGGCAAAATACGAGCCAGTGTGAGTCGACCAAGTTTTGACAAAAACAACATTGAAATTTATTTAGATAGTGAAAATTCGCCCTTATTAAATCGAGTTCTTAATGCCTATAATGTAGGCTCAGTATTTAAACCATGTGTTGCGGCTTCGGGAATTGAAAATAACAAGGAAGATTTTAAATACAACTGTAAGGGAAGTTGTGAAATCATTGACCGTTATTTCAAGTGCCACAATTTAGACGGTCACGGGCCACTTGATTTAAAGGGTAGCCTTGCCCACTCCTGTAACACCTTCTTTTACAATTTCGCCTCACAAATCGGTGGCGATAATATTTTTAAAATAGCCAAAACATTAAATTTTGGTCAACCTATCAAACTTTGTGATGGTGTCTTCTCTGCCAAGGGCAATTTACCCCAAAAAGAAGGTCTTAGCAACATCGCCCATTTGGCCAATTTCAGCATTGGCCAAGGAGAATTGCTCCTTTCTCCTGTTTCCATTTTAACCCTATACTGTGCTATCGCATCAGGTGGAGAATATTATATTCCTTCTTTGGTTGAAGGAACAATTGAAAACGGCAAATTTACCGAATATAACATTGGAGCCCCAACCAAAGCCTTCCGGCCATCAACGGCCGAAAAACTAAGCAAGTATCTTGAAAGTGTTTTAAAAGAAGGCACCGGACAAAACGCCAACCCGAAAACCGTAACAGCAGCAGGTAAAACGGCTACTGCCCAAACGGGCAAATTTGAAAATGGTAAAGAGATTTGTGAAGGTTGGTTTTGCGGTTTCTTTCCGGCCGAAAACCCTGAATATGTAGTGGTAGTTTTTTCCGAAGACGACAAAAAGCAAGACCTGTCTTGCGGCGAAATTTTTAGTATTTTAGCCGATAAAATAACCTCCCTAAGTTAAGGGAGGTTTATTTTTTCTTATTTAATTTTGCTTTGACCACTTTAAAAGCAGCAATCAAAATATATAAAATCTTAACACTTAAACAAAACTCGAAAGCAACACTCGACTTGCCACAATTATAATCGCAACGGATATCTATCTTTCTTTTACGCTCCTTAATTTTTAAAAGAGAATTAATAAAACCTAAAATAGGATAAACGACAGCACAACACTCGCCGTAATGAATAGCAGCCAAGGCAGCATCGTCAGAATAGCAAACTATTTCAAGTTGGAACTTTTCTCCTTTGCAATGTTTCAAAAGACCCACCAGTTCCACTAAAACATCTTTTAAAAGGCCCAGATTTTCTTTAACGAGAGTAAGGACGTCTGTTTTTTTACCTTTTTTCTTCTTGTCGGCGCCAACTTTTTTCTTAAAGTTGCCAAATGTTTTATTTTTCTTTTTATCATCACCGAAACTCAAAAAAAGAAATTTACCAGTAAAGGAAAAATTGTTTTCTTTATCATTTTTAATGATGATTTTAACAGGAAGTAAAATAAATATAATTACAAGTAAAAGTATTATACCGATAATACCAAGTGCAATCCACATTTCTTTTTCCTCCTTTTAAACTTCTTATGATTATTATAGCAAACAAATAACACTTTAACAAGTTTTTTAATATCAAAGTTAAAAAAAAGACTGTCTCATTAAGAGACAGTCTTAATTTAAGAAATATTATTCAGCTTCGTTTTTCTTACCGAAGAGAAGAGCAGTAACAGCAATACCACTAACAAGAAGTAATGCAAACAATAACAATAGATTGTTAAAGTCGCCTGTTTCATCAGAAGTACCTACATTGTTAGAGCCATTTTCAGCATCAGGAGTAGTATCCTCTGTTGTTACATCATTTGTTGTAGTATCATCAGATATTTCATCATCAGTAGTTTCTTCATCTGAAGTCTCATCATCAGTTGTTGCATCTTCCGAAGTTTCATCATCAGTTGTTATGTCATCGGATGTTGTGTCATCGGATGTTGTGTCATTTGAAGTTGTATCATTCGATGAAGTGTCATTTGATGAAGTATCACTTGATGTATCGTCGGATGAAGTTGAATCACTAGAGTTGTTATCGGTATCTGGTTTTGAAGAATTAGGTCTAGAAACTGCTTCATTGAACGGGATATCATCTTCACTGCCGGCAACTTCAATGCCAAATGTGGTAGTTGCTGTACCATCAGTTGAAATAATTTCAATCTTGTGAGTACCTACCATAAGAGTCTTAACGAAGTCAGGTAATAAGGTAACCTTTGTAGAACCTTCTTCAACAGTAAAGTCAGTTCCTCTAACTAATTGCTTATCGTTAACTCTAACAGCAACAAATTTGCTAAAGTCAGCAACTGATGTGAAGGTAATTGCCTCACCCTCATCGATTACTTGATTAAGATCGCCGGCTGTCTTGAATGCGTATGCTTGATAAGCATCACAATACTTACAATAGCCATCATTATCAAAAGTATGTGCCTCATTAGTTTTAGCCTTAGTGTTACAGCAAGTGTAATACTTGGTATGAGTAGCACCGTCGGTGTTTTCCTCATAAGTGAAAGGACCATCAGGATTTACGTGGATATCGTAGTTGTTACCACCAAACGGTTGACCACAGTTGGGGTCAGCACAGTACTTAACGTGTTGACAGTCGCCGCCTTGAGCAGTATGCTTCACTCTCTCGCTTAGAGCAACACCACAGAATGGGTTGGTACAAGCTTGCCAGTGATATTCATCGTTGAATGTCCATTCAGGAGTATGAGTGTGATTACCGAGAGCATTATCAACAGCCTTAGAACTAGCATCAAAATTAATTGGCCAATTTTGAGGATTAACAATAGCAGAACCGAGAAAAGAGATAATTTCCGAATTATTTTTAACTGTTATTGTACTCTTAGCATCAGTCCATGTTTCATCAGCAATTGTAAGTGCAGCGTTACTTGCTAACAACTTAGAATTTGTTATAGTAATTTCTTTAGAAGAAGATTTAGCAACAAAAAGCACAGCGCCATCGCCTACGAGAGACAAGTTGACATTCTTGATTTCAAGTGGAACTTGTGCGCGATGTTCAATGAATGCACCGGTACCTCTATGCTCAACTGTGATACCGTCAGGATTACTAGTACCGTCAATAACGAATGAACCTGCATTAGTATCGTCAGCAGAACCAAGAGCACTATAAGCGCCATTATTAATGAAGTGACCACCGGTAATGGTAAGACCACCGTTTCTCTTCCAAATGGTTTGTTCACCCGGGGTTACTGTTTCAAAAGTACCACCATTGATTTGCACGTTCTTAACGTTACTATCATTAACATAAACAGTAGCCTTGGACTGAGTTGTCCAAACACCACCGTTAATATTGATGGTTACATTAGCTCTTTTATTGAAGTAAATGTTATAACCACTACCACTTTGTGTGAATACACCAGCGTTAATGTTTACGCTTGCAGAAGAATTAGTGATACCTGAATCCGTATTGAAATCAATAACATTACCGGAATTTGTATTGGTCATTTCAGGTCCCTTGTTGGTAGTTTTATCACCGATTTCCAAGGTTTTAAGATTACCAACGAGCAATACAGCACCTGAACCGGAGTGAGTAAACTCACCACCGTAAATCTTCATTACGGCTGTACCGTCATTAATTCTTAATAAAGGCTCAGAAGCGTTACCACTAAATTTACCACCGTTTACGATCAATTCGGTGTAACCATTGGAAACGCAGAATATACGGTAATTCTTTTGTTTAAGAGTAACACCTTCGTTAACTATAACCTTAGTGGGAGAACTGCTGGAAATACCATTTTCATGTCTGATATGACCGGTGAAAGAACCACCATTAAGAGTAAGGGTTGCGCCCTTGCCAACATTGATGAGTCGTTTTGCAGCACCTGTGTCATCGCCGGCTATAGTTACGGTAATGTCACCATTAAATGTAACGCTAACGCCTTGAGCAATATTAAAACCTGAGTCAACAAAGGCAATGGAGCCAACGCCGTCAAATGTTAAGTTCTTGTTAATGGTAATAGCAGGAACTTTGGTATAAGCCTTGTCGATTGTAATTGTATCGCCTGCGGAAGCATTATTAATTGCCTCAGCCAAAGGATGTGGTTGAGCAGGGGTAACGGTGTAAGTTCCATCACCATTAGAAACAATCTCAGAACCAAAATCTACATAATCTGTGGGGTCAAAGTTGTAAGTACCGCTGATAATTTTCAAACCACCAGAGCCTGTTTTAATGTCACCTGAAGATTTAGTAAAAGTACAACCTTCAAGTTCCATTGTTTTACCTGAAGTAACATAAACCGAAGCGTCGCTGCCGCTGGAAACGATTGTAGCGTTTTTAACAGCTATGGTAGCATCACTAGAGCCAACTATAGAAATTGCCAGACCGCTTGAGGAATTATTAAATGTACCGCCGTTTACAGTAAAGTTACCGCCGGAAATACGAACAGCCATGCCTTCGCCGGTAGAATTAAATGTACCGCCGTTGATAACTACTGTTTTGTCGCTTCCGGTGTCTGTCATAAGAGCATTCTTATCTTTTCCATTATCGTCTTTA
>JAZSPH010000050.1:0-1510 GCA_045537355.1 Acutalibacteraceae bacterium | reverse complement strand
GACGGTTTGAGAAGAATTCTATCATACTATAACGAATCTGTTACAGATGAAAAGTTATACATAAAGGAATTTACCTGTTATAATTTCAGGCATACTTTTGCAACTACTTGCGAAAGAAAAGGTGTTAGCGCAAGGGGTAAAAAAGCATTATTGGGACACGAGCCCGATAAAAACGATGTTACTGAAAGATATACACATTTTGATTTTACCGACATTCAAAGAGAAGCAAAAAAACTGACCGTTGAGGGTTGATAATTGAGTTTTTATGTGTTATACTCATTTCGTTGTTGAAAACGAATTTTTAGGCCATTTTTAGACCATTTGATATTTTTAGACCATTTTTAGACCATTTGGTAGGTAAGATAATCAGGGGTTAAAAAACGATAAGGTAAGATAATTTCAAAGTCAAAAAAATGCCTGAAAATAGCGGTTTTTTTATGGTAATATAGGTAGCGAAAAAGCAAGATGAGGTAAGATAATTTGGAGTGCTATTTTTGAACCTATATGTATCCCCACAATGAAACCGTTAGATTAAGAAAACCTTTTATTTATGCGGTTTTTTCGGTGGTGTAAGAGTGGCGAAAAAGCAATTTAGACCATTTTTAGACCATTTGACCATTAGAAATAAAAAGGAAGACCGTTATTGGTCTTCCTTTTTTGTTTGTGCATAGTGTTATCTTGTGTTTTCTCTTTCTCCCTGTTCGGTCAAAACCTCATTTACGGTTTGTTGTATATATGCTCTTAAAGATGTCAGGCGGTATTCGTATTCGTGCAGTGCCGTTTCAATATTATCAAAATCTTTTGATTTTAAAGTTTGAGAAACATCGTTGCTTTGTTGCATAACCTTTTTTGCCTGTGCTTTTAATTGCCTGTTCGCTTCCTGCAGTTCTTCAAGGTGGGTTTCAAATCGAGCATTACCTATCGCAACGAATAAGGCTATAAATAGTTTTACAACCTTAACCAAGAAAAAATCGGTGCTATCTGTAATATCGTAAATCAAATCTTCCAATCGCTTTTTGTTATAGCGCTGTGTTTTCCTCGCTTGTTGAATCTCGTTCCATAGCAATTCTTTTGATATACGATATGATGAAAAGAAATCGGACGTGCAACTATTAAATTCTTGCCAATTTTGAGCAAGAATTTTTTTGTTGTCTTTTTCCTGTTCGGAATACTGATGAACAGTTTGCCTTAAATCTATGTTTTCAATATGGTCGGAAAATGCTTCTGCAAATTTGCTTTTGGAAAGGTAGTCCAAAAACTCATCTTGCATTTTCACAACCTCTTCAGCCGAACCGTCAATAACCTTTCGGTCTTCTTCCGCTTTTTCCTTTTCTTTGGTTAAGATATATTCTTCCTTGGTTAAATGTCTTTTGGTGTGTTTATTTTCGGCTATGGATATGCCCCTCTTTTGTGCAATTTCCGACAAGGCTTTTCGTTCCTGTTCCTGAAAGGCGATAGAACCAATATCGCCCCTTTTCCCACTCGTTAAGCCTTGTTGCACAAAAGCACC
>JAZSPH010000045.1:0-3073 GCA_045537355.1 Acutalibacteraceae bacterium | reverse complement strand
CACAGTGGATGAGTATCAGATGTTAAAGGAACGTCTTAATGAAAGACTGAGGATTGCTGACGAAAAAATCGCCTCACTTAACAAATCTGCAGAGCAGTTCCAAGACGGTATTACCGAAGAGAACGAGTTTGTGGCACGTTTTAAAAAATATGGTAATATTGAATGTCTTACAAGACCTTTGCTTACCGAACTCGTAGAAGAAATTTTCGTACACGAGGGCGGAGACATTGAGGTTGTATTCAGATTCCAAGATGCATATGCACAGGCAGTTGAATATATCGAACTCAACAAGCAACTTATCGAACCCGAAAAGCCCACAAAAAAGAAAAAATCGGCATAATGATAAAGCGTGTGACAGTTTACTGCCACACGCTTTTGTCTGTACTGAAAGCGAATATACCTAATGTATGTTATCATATATGATAACACGTTCTGCTTTTCGCAGACTGCTGTATTCTAATGTTCTTGACTCAGTTTCGGTAGATCGTTATAATATTTATGGATATTGTTATAGGCGGTGAATGTAGTATAAATGGATAATGATAAAATAAAAGAAGAGCGAGAACACTCATATGAATATGGATTGCCGTCATATCTTCAGCACGATTTAGATGCCTATAAGAAAGGTCTTGAAGAGAAATCGTCTTTATTGGATTGCTTGTGGGGAGAATTGTACGGCAGTATTAATATTGCAGAAATTAATGATGGGAGTATAACGCCTGAACATGCAGATTATCTGCGAAAGAAATTTTTGTGGGGTGTTAAAGGTATTTAAAAATGTGTAATAATGAACAACTAACATACATAACCGAACGGATAGCCACACTTGCTAAATCTTTATTTGGAGATAAATTAGATTCAACTGTTCTTTATGGTTCATATGCCCGAGGAGAGCAAACCGAAGAATCGGATATTGATATTATGGTTTTAGCAAAGGTGCCTCGTGAACAAATATCAGGTTTTAAAAAGCCTTTTATATCATTGACTTCTGAACTTGGTCTTCAGTATGATGTCGTAGTAACCGTAACTTTATGCGATTGCGAAACATTTTATAAGTATATGAATGATAATCCTTTCTATACTAATGTTAATAAGGATGGAATTAAGTTCAACTGATTAAAACTTGACAATCGTAAATAATATGATATAATATAAGTGAAATAAGGCAAACCGATAGACGGTTAGCCTGAAGTTTTGCGAATAACCGCTTGTTTTTTCAGGACAGGGCGGTTATTTTTTTATGCTAGTAATGTAGCCAGTGGCAACAATAAGTACTAAAACAACAAGGAAATAATACTCCATAGCATCACCCCCTTAAATACAAGAGGGCCAATGCCCTCTGTAATTCAAAGGGCTAACCGCCTACCGTTGTAGGTTCACCTTATTCCAAGAGAAATTATAACATGGTGAAAATCATTTGGCAATGATTATTTATGGTGCAAAACATTATGGGCTCCCATGGCAGCACCCATAATTTCCCAATTTTAAGGGTCAAAAAAATTTTTTTGAGGAATTCTATGGTGTTCTCTTGACATTTTCCCCTGCTGCCGCTGATACAATATTACACTTTTTAAAGGATACAAATACCAAACCCGAAGATTATGACCTTATTTTTACAGGCGATTTGGGCTATGTTGGCACCCATTGTTTGTATGAAATTATGGACAAAGAAGGCGTGGATATTAAGTGCCGACACACCGATTGTGGTTGTATGATTTTCAATAAAGACAGTCAAGATACCCACTCGGGAGGCTCGGGTTGTGGTTGCAGTGCAAGTGTACTTGCATCCTATGTAATGCACCGAATGGAAGAGGGAAAACTTAATAATATTTTGTTTTTATCAACAGGTGCTTTAATGTCCCCAACGTCCAGTTTTCAGGGCGAGAGTATACCCTCAATTGCCCATTTAATTAATATAAAAAATGTTTGACCCGAAGGTTATAATTTGTTATAATAAAACTAATAATGACGAAAGGTGGAAAATGTTATGGAAAATCAAATTCTTTCCCTTATTGAAAGCAAGAATTTTTCTCATTTAAAACAACTCCTTTCCGAGTTAAATCCTGCAGATATTGCTTTGATTTTAGAAGAAGCTGAAAAACACGATTTGCCTTGGGTTTTTAGAATTTTACCAAAAGAACTTGCTGCTGAAGTTTTCGTTGAAATGGAAAGCGATATGCAGCAACATCTTATTGAGTCTTTTAGTGATTCCGAGTTAAAAGGCGTGATGGATGAACTCTTTATGGACGATGCTGTTGACATTATTGATGAAATGCCTGCATCGGTTGCAAAAAGAATTTTAAAGCAAACCGATTCTAAAACGCGCCAGATGATTAATAAACTGTTGGCTTATCCTGACAGTAGCGCCGGTAGTGTTATGACTACCGAGTACTTAAATGTTAAGCGTAATATGACGGTTGATGAGGCATTTGATCATATTCGTAAAAATGCCGTTGATACCGAGTCGATTTATACCTGTTATGTTACCGATAGAAGCCGTAAACTTTTAGGTGTTGTTACGGTCAAAGAACTTTTACTAAGTTCTCCTGATGCCGTTATTGAGGATTTGATGGAGACCAATATTATTTCTGCCGGAACGCTGGATGATAAGGAAGAGGTTGCCAACTTATTCGAAAAATATGACCTTTATTCTTTGCCTATTGTTGATAAAGAAAATCGCTTGGTTGGTATTATCACGGTTGACGATGCTATTGACGTTATGCAAGAGGAAGTATCGGAAGATATTGAAAAAATGGCTGCTATTTTGCCTAGTGAAAAGAGTTATTTAAAGACTGGTGTATTTGAGACCTTTAAATCCCGTATTCCTTGGCTTTTGTTCCTTATGATTTCAGCCACCGTTACAGGTGCGATAATCACTTCTTTTGAAGGCCGTTTGTCCGAGTGGATTGGTCTTATTGCTTTTATTCCAATGCTCATGGGAACAGGTGGTAACTCGGGTAGTCAGTCTTCGGTTACCGTTATTCGTGCTCTTTCTTTGGGCGATATTGAGTTTAGTGACATTTGGCGAGTTATTTGGAAGGAACTCAGAGTTTCGATTGTTTGTGGTATCGTT
>JAZSPH010000051.1:0-5182 GCA_045537355.1 Acutalibacteraceae bacterium | reverse complement strand
GAACGACATGGCTACGATCCGACTTTTAAAATCTAAAATAACCCTTCCGCTTTCCACAATGGCTTTGATTTTAGGGGTGATTTTACTTAGTAGTAGTTTGACTGCCATTGGAAACAGCGCTTCGGCTAAAACGGCCGATTTTGCAGTTACGGCAGTCACGGCCATAGTTATAACCACTCCCGTGTTTGAGGTTGTGAATTCAGCTTGTGAAATAATGAAAACAGCATCGGTTTTTATGATGGCATTTGTTCCAATTTTTGCCACGGTTATTGTGGCTAACGGACAAATAGCAACGGGTAGTTCTATGGGTGGTTTGTTGCTTGGTGCTTCTCAGGTTGTGCAAATGGTGGCAAGTCATTTGGTGATACCCTTAATGTGTGGTTATTTGAGTGTGAGTATCGCTTCGGGAGTCTCTCCCATACTTTCAAAAACCACATTGTCCGATAGCATAAAGAAATTATCTTTTTGGATAATGTCCTTTGTAACGACTATATTTTTAGGTATTTTAAGTATTCAAACTACCATAAATGCCTCGGCCGACTCTCTGAGTATTAAAACGGCCAAGTTTGTTATCGGCTCTTCGATACCCTTGGCCGGAACGGTATTGGCCGAAGCGCTGACCACCGTTACGGCATCTTTAGGCATTTTAAAAACCACCGTTGCAATTTACGGAGTGGTGGCTTGTGTGGTGATTTTCCTACCCTTGCTTATTGAACTGATTATTTGGCGTTTTTGCCTTAATGTTACTGCTATTGCTTCGGATGTGCTTTCGGTCTCTAATATCAGCAAACTTTTAAAAGCCGTAGATATGGCGATTTCGGTGCTTTGTGGGATAATTTTGCTGTCAATGGCCTTGTTTGTGATTTCTTTGACTGTGGTGGTTTCGGTGGGTAAGGTATGAATTGGTTTAAATCTTTTATAACGGCTTTTTGTACGGCAGGAATTTGCTTTGGCGCACTCTTTATTATTTGTCCTTCGGGAAAAATGGAAAGGTCGGTAAAATATGTTTTGTCCCTTTGCTTTTTGGTGATTATTGTGGCTGTGGCAGGGGTTGGAATTAAAAATGCCGACTTTGACCTTAATTTTGATATGGAAACTATGATAGAAACCGAAAATTTAGATAACGCCACTGCCCGATATGTTTTTGCTGAGGTTCTTCGAGACGCAGGAATAAATTTTAAAGAAATTTTGACTTTTACGGATAATGACAATAAAAACGGCATAAGTTGTACTAAGGTTAAAATTGTAACAGACTGTAGCAAAGAAAGGGTTATAAGTGCCTTAGGGGGAAAAATCGAAGGCTTTGAGGTGGAAGTTGTAAATGAATGAAATTGTTTCTAAATACACCAGTTTTTTCAAAAAACCTAAACTCATACTCATATTGGGATTAGTTGGTATTTTGCTTATTTTCTTTTCCTCGTTTTTTACATCAAATGAGAAAAAGGAGGAAATAAAAACCGAAATTACTGCCGAAGAGTATAAACAAAACCTGGAAAGGGATATTATTAAAACCGTAAGAGAAATTACGGGCAGTAAAAATGTTTCGGTGGTTATAACTTTGGAAAGCGGAATTAAGTATAACTACGCAGACACAAAGGAGGAAACATTGGTTGAAAAGCAGGAGAAGGAAAATAAAAGTTCGGATAGCGAACTTAAAGCAGGTTATATAACCGTTAAATCTTCCGATGGCGGAGAACAGGCCTTGTTGGTTACAACCCAAATGCCCGAAGTTAGAGGTGTGGCAATAGTTTGTGATGGTGGCGATAACGAGGTTGTTATTGAGAAAATTCAAAATGCCGTTATGGCGGCTTTGGATATAAATTCTAAAAGAGTATATATTTGCGGGAGGAATACATAGTGAAAAAGGGTAAGGTATTTGGAAAAGGTCAGCTGACAGTAGCGTTAATGGTTATTGCGCTGGGTGGTGCAATATGGCTTAACACAAAATATTTGCCGAGTTCTACAAAATATTTGGGAGAAACCTCTTATGTAGATAATGTATCATCGGGAAAGGCAGTTGAAACTTCGGCAAAAGCCGAGACTGATTATTTTGCTGAATGTAAAAAAGATCGAGAAAAGGCAAGGCAAGAGGCGACCGAATTAATTGAAGAAACCCTTGACAGAGATAATTTAAAGGAAAAGGATAAAAAATCAGCCTTGGCAAAATTAGAGGAAATTGCAGGAAGAATTGAACAAGAAAGCAATATTGAAACACTTTTAAAAGCAAAAGATTTTGAAAAAGCAGTAGCAGTTATAAACGATACGGGGGTAACCGTTGTGGTTAAAGGGGAGGGACTCACCTCAGGTCAAACCCTTCAAATTCAAGATATCGTAACGAGTGAAACCAATGTGGCATTGGCTAATATAAAAATTGTGCCTGTAAAATAAAATTTTTGTTGTTTTATTTTTAAATTGTGGTATAATGTAAGTGTAATATACTACGGAGGTATAAATGTATGAGCAATAGAACAGAACTTTCGGTTAATACTGAAGTTTTAGCTAAGATGACTGAGATAGCAGCAAAGGAAATTGACGGTGTTGTTGGCCTTTCAAAAAAAGCTATTAATTTAAAGGGTGCTGTTAAATCTAAAACTCCTTTCACAGGTGTTAAAATTGAAAGCGTTAACGGTGCTTTAAAGCTTAATGTTTATATTTGCGTTAAAAAGGATGCTGTTGTTAAAGAAGTTGCTGAAAAGGTTCAGGAAAATGTAAAAGAAAAAATCCAAACCATGACCGGCACTGCTGTAACACAGGTTAATGTAAATATTGCTGATGTTCAGTTGGTAGAAGAAACCGAAGAAGAATAAAATAATAACCCGATAGGCAAATGTCTATCGGGATTTTTTCTAAATTGCAGGAGTTTAAAATGATTAAAGGCGTTATTTTTGATTTAGACCATACCTTGTTTGATAGATATGGTACCTTTCGCGCAACACTTGATAATCTTTATAATATGATAAGGGATAAAATTCCTGAGACAGTATCTTTGGAAGAGTTTTCGGAAGGTGTAATTGCCAGCGAGCAAAAATACATATACCATAGTTTTGATTTAATTGCAGCCGATGTTTTCGAGAAGGGTCTTTTGTTGGAAAAAATGTCGGGCAAAGAGTTTTGGGGTTATGTTTGTAAATACTGTTGGACTAAAGCAGCTGTGAAATATCCCTTTACCGAGCCAATGCTTATAAAACTTCGTGAGATGGGTCTTAAAATCGGAATTATAACAAATGGTAGTGTGGAAACCCAAAAAGCAAAAATCGAATTGTTGGGAATTGAAAGTTTAGTTGATGAAACTATAATTTGCGGCACATTGGGAGTGCAAAAACCTGATACTTTTCCTTTTGATGTAATGTGCGAAAGATTAGGGATAAATGCAAACGAACTTTTATATGTAGGCGATAACCCTATAAACGATATAATGGCATCAAGAAATGCAGGGTACATTCCCGTTTGGGTTAAAACCCTCGGAACTTGGGATTTTGATGATATTGAACGCTCGGAGTATGAGGTTGATACCGTTGCTGAAATTCCTGAACTTGTTAAAAAAATAAACAAAGGCACTGTTTAAACAGTGCCTTTTCTTTTTATCCCAACCCAAAGCTTACGGACAACGCCTTGTCCACCATTCCCATTGAAGCGTCGTCAAGGCTACCCATACGCTCTTTTAAGCGCTTTTTATCAATGGTGCGAACCTGTTCTAATAGCACAATAGAATCCTTGGCAAGGCCACATTCTCCCGATACTACAGTAATATGTGTTGGCAGTTTTGTTTTTTCTTTTTGGCTGGTTATGGCTGCTGCAATTACCGTTGGACTATATTTGTTGCCCACATCATTTTGAATTATAAGTACAGGTCTGATACCACCTTGCTCGGAGCCGATTACAGGACTTAGGTCGGCATAATAAATATCTCCTCGTTTAATATTCATTAAATCACACTTTCCAAAATCTCTCTGCCTATATTTTTACCGAAATTAATGCAAGTTAATCATTAATTTTAAAATTCTTTTATATATTATGCAGTTAGATTTTAGAATGACAAAAATCCCCCGACTAAATATCGGGGGATTAGTTTTATCTTTTTACAAAATATTCTTCATACCAAACAAGGAAGGTGTAAATTGTCCAAACCTTGCGCCAGTTATCAGAATTGCCACCAATGTAATCATCGAAAATAGCATTGATTTCGGGCACATTGAAAAACTTTTCGGCAATATCACTGTTGAACAAACGAATAACATCGCTGTTGTAACGGCTGTCAGCCATCCAAACACGAATTGGAACTACAAATCCCAATTTTTTACGGAAAGCAATTTCTTCGGGTAAAACTTTGGAGGCAGCAGTGCGAAGGGCAACCTTGTTTTGCTCCTCGTTTACCTTATAAATCGAAGGCATACGGGATGCAATATCGAAAATTCTAAGGTCGGTTAAAGGCATTCTAACCTCAAGACCTGCAGCCAAACCCATTTTGTCAACATTGAGATAAATGTCGCCTTCGAGCCAAACCTGAATATCAACATCGCTCATTTTAGAAAGTGGGTCAAGACCTTCATTTTCGGTGTAAATATCTTTTACAAGGTCGATGGGAAGGAAATCTTCGTAATATTTTTTAAGGATTAATTTCTTCTCATCTTCCTTCATAATGTTGGTGTTTCCAACATAGAAGGTTTTAAGGTTTTCGCCATAACGCTCGGCGTTACGATACATATTGTAACCGCCAAAGAATTCATCGGCACCTTCACCTGAATAACAAATATCGGTGTGTTCGGCAACTGCTCTACAACCAAGAGCAAAGGCAACGGCTGAGGCATCACCCAAAGGTTGTTCCATATTATACATAACATAGGGTACAGCAGCAAAATAATCTTCGGGGGTAACAAGACAACGGCGATTTTCACGTTTTAGAATATCAGCAGTTTCTTTTGCAAGTCCTGACTCATCAAGTCGGCTGTCGTCGTAACCACAAGAGTTGCTGACATTAATGTCCGAAGCAGCCAAAACATAGGAAGAGTCAACACCACCCGACAAGAAACTTTCAACATATTCATTCTCACCCTTAACTTGGGGTAAGATTTCCAAAAGGGTGGAGTGAATTTCATCGGCCCACTCGTTTAAAGTTTTGCTGTTATCGGGTTTGAATTCGGGTTTCCAATAACGGTGGATTTTAATCTCGCCGTTTTTGAAA
>JAZSPH010000021.1:0-14940 GCA_045537355.1 Acutalibacteraceae bacterium | reverse complement strand
TTCTTGTTAAACATACCAATGGTAAATGGTATTATGTAGAAGGTGGCAAAGTTACCACCACTAAAACCGGTCTTGTTAAACATACCGATGGTAATTACTATCACGTAAGTAAGGGTGTTAAAACTACTTCAACACTCCTCTTTAAGCATACAAACGGAAAGTATTATTATGTACAAACCGGTAAAGTTAATTTTGCTAAAACGGGTCTTGTAAAACACTCTAACGGCAAGTATTACTATGTAGAAAAAGGTGTAGTAAACACTGCTAAAAACGGTCGTGTTAAGCATACAAACGGTAAATATTACACCGTTAAAAAAGGTGTTGTAATTTAAGCGCAAACAAAAAGAGCAAGGAGAAAAATCTCCTTGCTCTTTAAATTTTATTAAATTGTAAAGCTAAATGAAATGTACTTACGGAGTGCAGCCATTAAAGGGGCTTTTTTGCTTTTTCCTTATTTGGTAATCGGCAGGAAATTTCGGTATTATTATAAATAATTTCGGCAAGCCAGTCGTTAATACACTCGCCCTTAATTCTCCATTGCCAGTTTTCACCCAAGGTAGAAGGTGTGTTAATTCTTGCCTTTGAGTCAAGACCCATAAAGTCGGGCATCATCAATATGCAGGTTTCAGCAACCGACATTAATGCAGACCTAATCATAGCCCAGTTAAACTCACTGTCATTGTGGCAGTTTAGGTATCGTTTAGCCATTTTAACTTCATTTTTGTCGGCTGAGGAAAGCCAACCAATTATGGTATCATTATCGTGAGTGCCGGTATAAACCACACAATTTTTATTGAAATTATGGGGCAGATAATCGCTTTTCAAAGAGGAGTCAAAAGCAAATTGTAACACCTTCATACCGGGAAATCCTGTGGCTTTAAGCATCTTTAAAACTTCGGGGGTAAGATAGCCTAAATCTTCGGCGATTATGGGTAAATCATCACCAAATTCTTTTTTTAGAGCATCGAACAACTTGGTGTCAGGGCCTTTTTTCCATTTTCCTTTTTTGGCATCTTTGTCGCCAAAGGGGATGGTGAAGTAGGACTCAAAACCTCTGAAATGGTCAATTCTAACGATATCATATTTATTCAAGGCATTGGCTAAATACTTTTTCCACCAAGAAAAATTATCCTTCTCCATCAATTCCCAGTCATAAATTGGGTTACCCCAAAGTTGACCGTCTTCGGAGAAAGCATCGGGTGGGCATCCTGCAACAACGGTAGGTTCTAAATCTTCATTAAGCAAGAATTGTTTAGGGTTAGACCACACATCAGCCGAGTCTAAAGCTACGTAAATCGGGATATCCCCTATAATTGAAACGCCTTTTAAGTTGGCATAATTCTTAAGGTCTTTCCATTGTTTTGCAAACTCATATTGCACGAATTTATAAAATTCAATATTTTTCGCATATTGAACTTTAGCCTTATTTATGGCATCGGTTTCACGAAAAAGGAGTGGCTTCTCCCAAGTTTGCCAAGATGTGTCGTTATTGGCGTTTTTAAGAGCCATAAAGAGAGAAAAGTCATCTAACCAATATGAATTATTCTTGGTGAATTCTATGTAATCAGCATCTTTTTCAAAGTTCTCAAATGCCAAGCGCAAGAGTTTAAGGCGATTGTCGTAAAGTTTGCCGTAATCTATTTTCTCATAATCGTCGCCAAAATCAAAACTGTCGGCAGTGGCTTTATCTATTAATTTTTCTTCAATTAAGGTTTCAATATCAATAAAGTAAGGATTTCCTGCAAAAGAAGAAAAGGATTGATAGGGGGAATCACCATAATTGGTGGGGTTTAAAGGTAAGATTTGCCAATAACTTTGTCCCGCCTTTTCGAGAAAATCCACAAAGCGTTTGGCTTCGCTTCCGAAGGTGCCGATTCCGTATTTAGAGGGAAGGGAAAATATTGGCATTAAAATTCCGCAAAGTCTCATAATTACTCCTTAAATGGGTGTCGAATATTAATATAATTATATCATATTTTGTAAGTTTTTCAATTAAAATCGTGGAAATTAGCAGGGAAATTTGCAAAAAAACAGCCGACACAAAGTCGGCTGTTGCTTATTTGAGTTTAACTTCAATCCAAAGATTTTCGTAATAACTTCTAATTTCAGGGTCAAGGTCGTGATAATAAGAAGCGTTTTGTTTAATTTCCTTGGATGGATAAAGAATTGGGTCGTCTTTAAAGGTGTAATTCTCGTTGTTAATTACTGCAGTGTTTGGTGAAGCGTAGCAAATGTATTCAGCATTTGCAAGGGCAACTTCAGGCTCCAAAAGGAAGTTCATATAAGCAAGTGCCGCTTCATAGTTTTGAGCAGTTTTAGGAATACAAACCGAATCCATAAAGATATTTGTGCCTTCTTTAGGATAAACAAACTTAAGATTTTCGTTGGATTTTGCCATAATGTAATAGTCACCGGCATAGTAGGGGGTAAGCCCTGCATTGCCAGACTCCATTTTATTGAAAACTTCGTCCATTACACGGGCTTGTAATACCTTGTTTTGTTGTTTTAGTTTGTCGGCTGCTTTACTCCAGTCGTTTTTATTATTACTGTTGATATCAATTCCAAGTGCGAATTGAGCAATAGCAAAAGCATCACGGGAGTTGTTAAAGGTTAAAATATTACCTTTGTAACGGCTGTCAAACAAGGCTTCCCAACTGTCAACATCTTCTTCGACCATAGTACTGTTGTAAATTAAACCAACCATACCAACATTGTAGGGTACGGAGTATTCGTTTTTGGGGTCGAAGTAAATGCCTTTGTATTCATCGGCAATATAGTGGAAATTAGAGAGTTTTTTGGTGTCGATTGTCATCAACATATCTTCTCTAATCATACGTTGAATCATATAATCCGAAGGAATTACAATGTCATAAGCCGAAGAACCTGCCTTGATTTTGGCATACATTTCTTCGTTGCTTTCAAAGTTGGTGTAATTAACCTTAATTCCTGTCAACTTTTCAAAAGCCGAGTTAACATCCAAGGAGTTGTCGCTACCATCGGAGATGTATTCGCCCCAGTTGTAAACATTAAGGGTTGTTCCTGCTAAATCACGGGTATAGGTGCCCTCAACCTTAATTGTGGTGTTCTTTAGGTTGCGACTGATGATTGAAACAGCAGTCATACTTCCTGCAATGGAAAGGCAAACTAAAAGGGATAAAGCCTTCATTAATTTGGGCTTGATTTTGGATTTTTTGTTATCGCTTTGGGATAGGTTTACTAAAATAAGCAATACCAAAACTGTCACAAAAATAATGGTAGACAAAGCGTACATGGTGGGTTTAACCGTTTTCTTTGTCATTGAGTAAATGCGAATGGGAAGGGTTTGGAAGGATGGTCCCGAAGTGAAATAACTTATAACAAAGTCATCCAAAGATAGGGTAAAGGACATTATAAATCCTGTGAAAATACCCGGGTAAATTGAAGGGAATACAACCTTCATAAATGCCTTAAAGGGTGTGCAACCCAAGTCCTCGGCTGCTTCCGACAAATGGACGTCGGTTTGTTTGAGTTTTGGCAAAACATTTAAAATTACATAGGGAAGGTTAAAGGTTATGTGGGCGCAAAGAATTGTGCCAAAACCTAAAGCCTCTTTTTTGCCAATGATACTTGCCATAAACACAAACAAAAGCATCAAGGAAACACCGGTAACGATTTCGGGGGTCATCATCGGAATATTTGTAACGGTGGAAAGGGCGGTTTTCATTGCGCCTTTCTTCATTTTGAAAATTCCAACGGCAGCAACAGTACCCAAAATGGTGGCAATAATTGCAGATAAAATCGCTAAAATAAGGGTGTTTTGAAGGGCTGTTATGGATTCTCCGTCATAAAGCAGTTGCTCGTACCATTTTAAAGAAAAACCTTCGAAAACAGAGGTGCTTTTTGAACTGTTAAAGGAAAAAATGGTCATTACCAAAAGGGGGGCATAAAGGAAAACAAGCATTAAACCGATAAAGAATTTTTGAAGGATTTTCATATCATAATACCTCCTTTATCGGTGTCCCCAAATCTATTCATAATTGCGATGCTTAAGATAATGAAAATCATAAGCACAAGGGACATTGAAGCACCCAAGGGGTAATTCGGAATTTTGAATTGAGTTTCGATTATATCTCCCGCCAAAAGAATCATACCATTTCCAAGTTTTTGGGAGATATAGAAGGTGCTGATAGAAGGAACAAAAACCATGGTTATTCCCGATAAAATACCGGGTAAACTAAGGGGTAAAACAACCCTTCTGAGTTTTGATAAAGAGTTGGAACCAAGGTCGGATGCCGCCTCTAAATAAGATTTATCAATTTTTGAAATTGTGGTGTAAATGGGCAAAATCATATAGGGAATAAAGTCATAGACCATACCCAAAATAACTGCGCCCGGAGTTCCCATAAATTTGACACTTTCAAAACCTAACAAGTTTAAAAATCGATTTAAAACACCGTTGTTATCCAAAATAACGGTCCAGGAATAGGTTTTAATAAGTAAATTCATCCACATTGGAAGCATAACCAAAAGCACCATCATCTTTTGGGAATTTGGTGAAATTTTGGTTAAGAAATACGCAAAGGGATAGGAAAAAATTAAGCAAATTAAAGTTGCTGCAAGTGCGTATAGAATGGATGTTAAAAATACGTCCTTGTAAAGAGCCAATTCATAAATGTTTGAAAGGGTGAAACCACCATTGCCATCCGAAAAAGTGTAATACAAAACTATGAAAAGAGGAACAATTATGAATATAGCAGACCAAACAAGGCAGGGTAGGTTTAACAACCTCTTACCTAAAGAAGTGTTCATTCTGCGTTTTCCTCCGCCATTTCGTTCATTTCATACATTTCTTCACTAAAGGTAGAATAGTCACCGTAAAGACCTGAGTATTCGGACTTTTTCATAATGTGAATTGCGTCAGGCTCAATGTAAAGACCAACTTTATCATCAACAAAATGCTCGTCGGTGGTTTGTATCATCCATTTGAAGCCACCGATATCAACGATGATTTCGTAGTGAACACCCAAGAAGGCAACCGATGTTACAATGCCGGTTAACTGGCCTTGGCCGATGGGGACAATATCCACATCTTCGGGTCTTACAACGACGTCGACCAATTCGTTTTTGTCAAAGCCTTTGTCAAGACAGTCAAAACGGCTGCCTGAAAACTCAACATAAAAGTCTTTAAGCATTTTGCCGTCAACAATGTTAGACTCACCGATAAAATCAGCAACAAAGGCATTTTCGGGTTCGTTGTAAATATCTTGGGGAGAGCCGATTTGTTGAATTTTACCGTTATCCATAACAATTACTCTGTCCGACATTGTGAGAGCTTCCTCTTGGTCGTGGGTAACGAAAATAAAGGTAATTCCAAGTTGTTGTTGGATTTTTTTGAGTTCTTTTTGCATATCCTTGCGAAGTTTCAAATCAAGGGCCGCAAGGGGTTCATCCAAAAGCAAAACCTTGGGATGGTTTGCAATAGCACGGGCGATGGCAACACGTTGTTGTTGGCCACCTGAAAGGGTGGAAATGCTACGTTTTTCAAGACCTGAAAGGTTAACAAGTTTGAGCATTTCTTCAACCTTTTCTTTAATCTCTTTTTCCTTCATTTTTTTAACACGAAGGCCGAAGGCGATGTTTTCATAAACATTAAGATGGGGGAATAAAGCGTAACGTTGGAAAATGGTATTAACCTGCCTTTTATGGGCAGGTACATCATTAATCTTTTGGTTTTCAAAAATGATTTCACCTTCATCGGGTTCTAAGAAACCTGCGATGAGTCTTAAAGTGGTGGTTTTACCACAACCCGAAGGGCCTAAAAAGGTGATAAATTCCTTATCTTTTATATCAAGATTAATAGCATCAAGAATTTTTTCGCCGTCAAAACTGACCGAAATATCCTTAAGTTCCACAATGTTTTCTTTATTCATTAAAAACAACCCCTTCATACTGAGAATTATAAGTTATTTTAATACATAAACAACCAGTTTAAACTATAAAGCAAAATTGCAAAAAAGTCAAGATTTTTCACCCCTAAATTCTACAAAAAAAGCCCTTTTATTTTGTTGGGTTTTTGAAGCGAAAAAAGTGGGGTTATTTTTTCTAAAAAACTCAAAAAAATCTTGCCGAAACTAATAAACTATGATATAATTTATAAAATTATACTTATATTGGATAATTATGCTTTGGGGGTGATTTTTGTGAGAATTTTAGGTATTGACCCGGGTTATGCAACCATAGGATACGGAATTGTTGATACCAACGGTTTTAAATTCTCAGTTGTGGGGTACGGCGCCATTACAACCCCTGCAAAAATCCCCTTTGAAAAAAGGCTTAAATCTATCTACGACGATATGCTTACGGTGATTGATAAATATAAGCCCGAAGAACTTTCCATTGAGCGATTGTATTTTAATTCAAATACCACAACTGCAATCGATGTGGCTCAAGCAAGAGGGGTTATTGTTTTGGCTTGCGAAACCAATGGAGTAAAGATAAACGAATACACTCCTTTGCAGGTTAAACAATCGGTAACAGGCTATGGTAAAGCCGAAAAAAGACAGGTCATGGAAATGGTTAAAAATTTGCTTAACTTAAAGGCAGTTCCAAAACCTGATGATACGGCCGATGCTTTGGCTTTGGCAGTTTGCCACGGGCACAGTTCGGCATCAAGTGTTTCAAAGATTATTAGAGAGGAGCAAAGACAATGATAGCCACCCTTAGAGGGAATTTAATTTATTTTGACTCATCATCGGTGATTGTCGAGTGTGGTGGAGTTGGTTTCAAATGCGCTACCACTTCGGCCACTTTGGGAAGTTTACCCGATTTGGGAGAAGAAATTTTCTTGTATACCTATATGGCAGTTCGTGAAGATGCTATGGATTTGTTTGGTTTCTCCACCGTTGATGAAATGGAAGCCTTTAAAATGATAATTTCCGTGAATGGTGTTGGTCCTAAAATCGGAATTGCTTTGCTTTCGGAATTTACACCTAATCAGTTGTTTTTGTATATTGGTTCAGGCGATGCCAAAATGTTGACTTCGGCAACAGGCGTGGGAATCAAGTTGGCCCAAAGAATTGTTTTGGAACTTAATGATAAGGCCCTGAAAGTGGGTTACATTTCCGCTGCCGACCTTAAACCTAAGACCAAACCTCAAAAGACTGCTAGTGATGAAGCAATTGCTGCATTAATGGCATTGGGATACAACAAGGGCGAGGCTTCTTTGGCAGTTGGAAAAATTGAAGAAGATTTACCAACCGACGCTCTTATTAAACAAGCGCTAAAATTACTTGCAAGGGGGTTATAATCTATGATAGAGCAAGAAATGGATTTTGAAAACCGAATAGTTTCTCCCGATTATAGCTTTACCGAGGATGAGGCTGAATTGAGTCTTAGACCTCGCACCCTTAATGAATACATCGGTCAGGACAAAGCTAAGGACAATTTACGTATTTATATCACTGCTGCAAAGCAAAGAAAAGAAACCTTGGACCACTGTCTTTTGTACGGACCTCCCGGACTTGGTAAAACAACCCTTTCTGGTATTATCGCCCGTGAACTTGGTGTAAACCTTCGTGTAACATCAGGTCCTGCTATTGAAAAACAGGGTGATTTGGTTGCGATTTTAACCTCTCTTGAGGAAGGCGATGTTCTTTTTATTGATGAAATCCACCGTCTATCCCGTAATGTTGAGGAAATTTTGTATCCTGCAATGGAAGACTTTTCTTTGGATATTATAATCGGCAAGGGTCCCAGTGCTCGTTCTATCAGAATTGATGTACCAAAGTTTACCCTTGTTGGCGCAACAACCCGTTCGGGTCAATTAACTGCGCCTTTGAGAGACCGTTTCGGCGTTCTTTTAAGACTTGAGTTATATACTCCCGAACAATTATCCGAAATTGTAATTCGTTCAGCAGGAATTTTAGGAATTGAAATTGACAAGGCTGGTGCTTTGGAAATTGCATCCCGTTCAAGAGGAACACCAAGAATTGCTAACCGACTTTTAAAGCGTGTAAGGGATATTGCTCAGGTTGAGTTTGACGGCGTTATCACCGAAGAAACTGCAAGAGCTGCTTTGGAACGTTTTGAAATTGATGAATTGGGCCTTGATGATTTCGACCGTAAGATGCTTGAAATTATTATCAAAAATTATTGCGGTGGCCCTGTTGGTCTTGATACATTGGCAGCGGCAATGGGTGAAGAAGCAGTTACCATTGAGGATGTTTATGAGCCGTATTTAATGCAAATCGGTTTCTTATCAAGAACTGCCCGTGGTCGTTGCGTGACCAAATTGGCTTATGACCATTTGGGATTGCCTTTTACTTGTGAAACTTCACAACAATCTATGTTTTAAGGAAATTTTATGAGAAGTGTAGAAAACTTTAAGGATTATGAATTATTAGATGCCGACAACGGCGAAAGACTTGAGCGTTGGGGAGATATTATTTTGGTTCGCCCCGACCCACAGGTTATTTGGTCGGGCAAAAGAAAAGACCCTCGTTGGTTTAATCCCCATGCTATATACCACCGCTCTCAATCGGGTGGTGGATATTGGGAAAGATGCAAAAGCGTTCCCGATGTTTGGAGCATTAATTTTGAGGATTTAACCTTCAGACTTAAACCTATGGGCTTTAAGCATACCGGTCTTTTCCCCGAACAGGCTGTCAACTGGCAGTTGGCTAAAAAGTTAATCGAAAAGGCAAATAGACCTATTTCGGTACTTAACTTGTTTGCTTACACCGGTGGCGCAACTGTTGCTTGTCTTAGCGCCGGTGCTAAGGTTACCCATGTGGATGCTTCCAAGGGAATGGTGCAATGGGCAAAGGAAAATGCTGCTGCATCAGGTCTTAAAGATGCAAATGTGCGTTGGCTTGTGGATGATTGCCTTAAATTTGTGAAAAGAGAAATTCGCCGTGGAAATACCTACGATGCAATAATTATGGACCCTCCTTCTTATGGCAGAGGTCCTAACGGCGAGGTTTGGAAATTAGAACAACAACTTACCGAACTTTTAACCGAAACGGGTAAACTTTTATCGGATAACGCCTTGTTCTTCTTCCTTAATTCTTACACAGGTGGTCTTTCACCTACAATTTTGAATTATATGGTTAAAACCTATGTTGTTAAAAACCGTAAAGGCGAGGTTGCAACCGATGAAATCGGTCTGCCTATAACCGAAAAGGGAATTAGTTTGCCTTGCGGAAATACCACTATTTGGACAGAGGATAATGGATAATATTATTGAAATTAAAAACGTAAGTTTTGAATATACCGATGAAGAATCGGTTTACACGGCAGTTAAAAATATTAATCTTAATATTGAGCGTGGTAGTTTTACCGTGATTTTGGGTCATAACGGCTCGGGTAAATCTACTCTTGCGAAAATGCTTAACGGACTTAACAAACCCACATTTGGGGATGTATTTGTTGATGGAATTAACACCAAGGACGAGGCAACCGAAATTGAGGTTAAGCGCCGTGTGGGTATGGTTTTCCAAAACCCCGATAATCAACTTGTGGCTTCTATCGTTGAAGAAGACGTGGCCTTTGGTCCTGAAAATTTAGGGTTAGAGCCATCGGTTATTCGCCAAAGGGTTGACGGCGCTTTAAAAGCAGTTGGTATGGAAGAGTTTGCAACTTCAACTCCACATAGGCTTTCGGGTGGTCAAAAGCAAAGAATTGCCATTGCGGGAATAATCGCAATGGAGCCTGAGTGCTTGGTTTTGGATGAACCAACTGCAATGCTTGACCCAAAGGGCAGAAGAGAGATTATTTCGACTTTGGAAAAACTTAATCGTGAAAAGGGAATTACCGTTGTTTTAATTACCCACTATATGGAAGAGGCCGAAAATGCCCACCGTGTTCTTGTTATGAACGATGGTGAAATTATAGAAGACGGAAAACCCAGTGATGTTTTTCAAAATGTCCAGTTGCTTAAATCGGTGGGACTTGATGTTCCCCAAACAACCGAACTTTTATATGCTTTAAAGCAAAAGGGATTTTCGGTTGATACAAGTATGATTTCTATTAAGGATACAGCTATTGAAATAGCAAAGTCTTTATCTAAGGAGTAAAGTTTTGGCAATATTAGAGGTTAAAAATCTAACCCATACCTATTCGGGAAATTCGCCTTTTGTGAATGATGCAGTAAGTGATGTGTCCTTCACCATTGAAAAGGGTGAAATTGTTGGAATTATAGGTCACACGGGTTCAGGTAAATCTACATTGGTTCAACACCTTAACGGTCTTTTAAAGCCAACCGAAGGCAGTGTTTTGTTCGAAAATGAGGATATTTGGGCAAACCCCAAAGAAATTAGAAAAACCCGTTCCAAAGTGGGACTTGTTTTTCAATATCCCGAGTATCAACTTTTCGAGGAAACGGTTTTAAAGGACATCTCTTTTGGTCCTAAGAATATGGGTCTTGAAGGTGAAGAACTGGATAATACAGTTAAAGAAATTTGCGAAATTGTTGGTGTAAAACCTGAGTTTTTCGAAAAATCACCCTTTGATTTATCGGGTGGTGAAAAACGCCGTGTTGCTATTGCCGGTGTAATGGCAATGAAGCCGCAGGTTATTGTTTTCGATGAACCAACAGCCGGTCTTGACCCAAAGGGTAGAGAAGATGTTATGGAAATAATCCGTAACTATCGCAAGGTCACAAACGCTACTGTTATTATAATTTCTCATAGCATGGAAGATATGGCTAATTTGGCCGATAAAATCCTTGTTATGAATAAGGGTAAAATTTATAAGTTCGATACAACCGAAAACGTTTTTGCAAATAGTGAAGAGCTAAGAAGTATCGGTCTTAATGTGCCAATTGTTACAAGAATTTTTGAAGAGTTGGCCCAAATGGGAATTGATTTGCCAAGAGCCCTTACAATAAGTGAAGCAGTGGAAATATTAACAAATACGAAGGCGGGGGTTTAATATGCTTAAAGATATTACTTTCGGTCAGTATTACGAAACCTCATCGCCTGTGCACAAATGCGACCCCAGAGTGAAAATAATTTTAATGATTTGTTTTATTGTTTTCATATTCCTGTCGGCTAATGCTTATGCTTTGGCTTTTTCGGCAGTGGCTGTGGTTTTTGTGCTTTTATTATCCAAGGTTCCCTTTAAACTCTTTTTAAAGAATTTAAAGGCGATTTGGATGGTTTTGGCTTTTACGGCAATCATCAATATGTTTTACGCTGACGGTGGAACTGTTTTAATTCATTTTTGGAAAATAGAAATTACTACGGGTGGTATTTATAGAGCGTTATTTATGTCTTTGCGCATAGTATTGCTCATATTTATCAGTTCTGTTTTGACCTATACCACCACTCCGAATAATCTAACCGAGGCCATTGAAAGATTACTTTCGCCCTTAAAGTATGTAGGACTTAAAAACGCAGTGCACACCTTTGCAATGATGATGACCATCGCTTTGCGCTTTATCCCCACATTAATTGAGGAAGCTGAAAAGATTATGAATGCCCAAAAGGCAAGGGGTGCCGACCTTGAAAACGGCAAACTAGTAGAAAGAGTTAAAGCCCTTATCCCAATTTTAATTCCTTTGCTTATTTCTTCGGTTAGAAGAGCTTATGAATTGGCTGAGGCAATGGAATGCCGTTGTTATAACGGTGGTGAGGGTAAAACCAGAATGAAACAGTTGCATTTAAGTCGAACCGACCTTTTTGCAGGCGTTTTCATTGTGGCTTTTGCAGGAATTATTATAACTTTAAACATTATATTTTAAGGAATAATATGAAAAGAATTATGCTAACCGTTGCTTATAACGGTACAAATTATCACGGATGGCAAATACAAAATAATGGTATTACCGTGCAGGAAACCTTGCAAAATGCCATAGAAAAGGTTTTGAGCAAATCTGTTACGGTTCACGGATGCAGTCGCACCGATGCAGGGGTTCACGCCAAAATGTTTTGCTGTCATCTTGACTGTGATGATAATATACCTTTTGATGCTTTTTTAAGAGGTGTTAACAGTGTTTTGCCCCCTGATATTGCGATTTTGAAGTGTGAGGATGTGGCAAATGACTTCCACGCCCGTTTTAACGCAAAGGGTAAAACCTATGTTTATAATATTTTAAACAGCAATAAAAAGGACCCTTTTTTAATGCCTTTTGTTTGGCAAATTGAAAGACCTTTGGATATTGAAAAAATGAATGAGTTTTGCAAAACTTTAATCGGCACCCACGATTTTTACGGTTTTTCTTCATCGGGAAGAACGGTGGAAAATACCATTAGAACGGTTAGCGAGTGTTCGGTTACAAAGGAAAACGACATTGTAAAACTTAAAATCACAGGTGATGGATTCTTATACAATATGGTAAGAATTATCACAGGAACGGCAGTGGATGTTTCGGACGGTCGTTTGGATACCCAATGTGCTTTCTCGGTGTTTGAAACCAAATCACGAGAAATGGCGGGCGTAACAGCACCACCACAAGGTTTATTTTTAGAAAAAGTATATTATTAGAAAGAGGAGGATAGGTATGGCAAGATATAAAAAGAAAAAACACAATAGAATACTTAATCCTCCTAAAAAAAGGGTAAAGTCCACGGTTAAAACAAAGATTGACCGGGATATTGTTATGGAAAAGTCTCCTTCCAAAAACAGGAAAAGTAAACCTGTGCCACCCAAAACAATGCATGTTGTAAAGGGTAAAAAGGGTGAGAAAACAAGAAGATTAAAGGCAGTGGGTGTTTTAGCCCTTGGTTTGGCTGTGGTTATGTTGCTTTTAGAGGTTGTTTTTCCTGCCGGTGTTTTACAATCATTGTCAAATACTGTGGCAACTATTGGTGCGGGCAGTTTTCCCATCGCAGTTTCGGGAAGTGAAACTTTAAGTGTTGTGCCGTTTAGAAATTATTTTTATCATTTGACCGATACCCACATTAGTGCTTATTCTACAGGAGGAAAGACACTCTTCAGCGAGTCCCACGGTTTTGAAAAACCTGTACTTGCCGTTTCAGAGGGTAGGGCGCTTCTTTATGACCAAGGTGGAGAAGATGGTTTAATTCTTGATTTAAGAGGTGTTAAACACAACTTTAAAACCAAGAACGAAATAATTTGTGGTGATATTTCCGATTCGGGCAGTTATGCCGTTACTACTTATTCCGATAGTTACGCTTCGGCTGTGACCGTTTATAATAAGCATAATAAGATGGTTTACGAGTGGTATTCTGCCGAGGACATTATAAACAATGTTGCTATTGCTGATTCGGGCAAAAAAATTGCAGTTTCCACGTTTAATTCGGTTTCGGGCACCTTCGACTCAAAGGTTAATGTAATTAACTTTAAAACGGCTACTCCCGAGCATACCGAGAAGTATGAAAATCAAATTATTTACAGTTTGGAAGCAAGTAATAAATCAACCTTCTGCATAATAAAATCTAACGGTATAGATTTTATTAAATGGGGAAGTCACAAACTTAAAAATTATAAGGACGATTATAATGTTTATTATGTCCGCATGAATGATGGCAGAAAGGTTGGCGTTTTCAGCCGTGAAAGTGACAGAACCGATAATAAAATTGTTATTTTCTCAAAAAGCGGCAGGGTTAAAACCACCGTTAATTACAAAGGAATTATCAATGATATTCAGGTAAAGGGTAGTAATATTTATTGTCTTAACGATTCTGAGGTTACGGTTTTGGATTTCAAGGGAAATGTTAAGCACACTGCCCAGTATGGTTTTGCCGGTAGAGGTATTTCGGTTGTTTCGGCAAACGTAGTAGCAGTTGTAACCAATACCGAAATAAAGAGGGTTAAGTTTTAAGAAAGGATGAATTTTATGTGGATTATTTTGGATTTAATTGTTGTTGCCCTTATTGCTATTATTGCCTTAATTTCTGCAAAAAAAGGTTTTGTCAGAACTATTGTTGAAATTGTTGGATTTATTGTGGTAATCTTAATGGCAAATAATGTTAGTCCCATACTATCTAATGCTACATACGATAAATTTGTACAACCTGCAATTGTAAACTCAATTGAGGAAATTCATATTGAAGACCAATTGCCTGAAAATTCCAAAAACAAAATTTCAAGCGAAAATATCCCTCCCTTTGTGAGTAGTATTTTGGGGGATAATCTTAAACTGGAAAATTTTGTAAACTCAATTAATGAAAATATCAATAATGGTGTAACAGAGGCTGTGACTAAGGCTTCTGAAAATATAATTAAGCCTATTGTAACCGAGATTTTAACCTTGGTTTACACATTAATTATTGTTACAATTTTACTTGTAGTCGTTAAATTTGTTGCTAAACTTATCAATAAACTATTTTCCTTTAGTTTAATTGGAAAGGCAAATAAAATATTGGGCGCAATTTTGGGAATTATTAAGGGTGTTGCAGTTGCAGTAATAATTTGCTCAATTATTTCACTGATTTTTTCATTAACCCCAATTTCAATTGGATTTTTAAATAAAGCTACAATTGAGTCTACAATTTTATTTAAGTTATTTTCTTTTTCTATTTAATTTTCAAGGAGTTTTAAAAAATAATGATGAAACTTTGTTCCAAATGCAAAAAAAGACCGGCAGTTGTTTTTATGTCGGATATGTCTAATCCTAATGCCGAGCCTAACGGACTTTGTCTTGTTTGTGCAAAGGAGTTGGGTATTAAGCCGGTTGATGATATGCTTAAAAGGATGAATATTTCGGATGAAGACATTGAGCAAATGAGTGACCAATTTATGGATTTAATGTCTTTAGAAGATATGGATGATGCCGACTTAAATGATGAAACCTTTGATTTGGGTACTGCTCCCGCCATGCCTTTTTTCAATAAACTTTTTGGCAATTTGACCGATGGTGAGCCAAAAGATAACAAGGAAACCACCGAAAAGAGTAAGGAAAAAGAAAAAACCAAAAAGAAAAAGCGTAGATTTTTGGAGCAATATTCCACAAATCTTACCGAAAAGGCAAGAAACGGTCAAATTGATATAATCGTTGGC